>CAZFCJ010000021.1:0-39129 GCA_964517315.1 uncultured Anaerolineaceae bacterium
CTCGGCCAGGCGGCGCAAGGCCTGCGGCAGGGCGATTTCTCCTCCGAGGAGCTCACACAGGCGTGCCTTGAACGAATCTCGGCCCTCGATGGGGACATCCACGCCTACCTGTCGCTGGCGCCCGACTTGGCCCTGCGCCAGGCGCGGGGGGCCGATCAGCGTCTGGCCGACTTCCGCCGCCGGGGTGAGAACCCCCCGCCGATCGTGTGCGGTATTCCCACCGCCGTGAAGGACGTGCTCTGTCTGGTGGAATACACCGCCACCGCCGGCTCCAAGATCCTGGAGGGCTTCAGCCCCCCTTACTCGGCCACGGCGGTCCAGCGCCTGCTGGAAGCGGGCATGGTCGTGGTCGGGAAGACCAACACCGACGAATTCGCCATGGGTTCTTCGACCGAGAATTCGGCCTACGGGCCGACCCATAACCCGTGGGGTTTGGATCGGGTTCCGGGCGGCTCCTCTGGAGGATCGGCGGCTTCAGTCTCAGCTCGCATGACGCCGCTCGCGTTGGGAACCGATACCGGCGGTTCAGTGCGCCAGCCGGCCTCTTTCTGCGGCGTCACCGGTCTGAAGCCTACCTACGGCCGCGTCTCGCGCTACGGCCTGATCGCGTACGCCTCCTCGCTCGACACCGTCGGTGCGCTGGCCCACTCCGCTGCTGACCTGGCGCCGGTCTTCGAGCTCATGGCCGGCCACGACCCGCTCGACTCGACGACCGTGCCCGACCCCGTGCCCCAGATCGCGCTCAACGGCCGGCAGCTCAAGGGCGTCAAGGTCGGAGTCCCCAAAGAGTACTTTATCGAGGGCATTCAACCGGAGGTGGAGCGGGTGGTCCGCCGCGCCGTCGAGGTGTTCTGGTCGCTGGGGGCGGAGGTGCTGGACGTCAGCCTGCCGCACACCGATCTCGCGCTCCCGGTTTACTATCTGATCGCGCCCTCGGAAGCCTCCGCCAATCTGGCGCGCTTCGACGGCGTGCGCTACGGACCGCGCATGGAGGCGCCCGACCTGCTGCAGGAATACTTCGAAACTCGCGGCCACTTGTTCGGTGCGGAGGTCAAACGCCGCATCATGCTGGGCACCTACGCGCTCTCCGCCGGATACTACGAGGCCTACTACGCGCAGGCCCAGAAAGTCCGCACTCTCATCAAGGGAGATTTCGAAAAGGCCTTTGAATCCGTCGACGCCCTGGCGTGTCCCGTCGCGCCCACCACCGCCTTCCCGATTGGGGAGCACCGGGACGACCCGCTGTCGATGTATCTGGAAGACGTGTTCACGCTGCCCGGTAGCCTTGCGGGCGTTCCCGGACTGGCCTTCCCGGTGGGCTATGATGACGAGGGGCTGCCGATCGGCATGCAGCTCCTGGGCCCGCACTTCCAGGAGCCGGTGCTGTTCCGCATGGCCCACGCCTTCCAGCAGGTCACGGAATGGCACAAGGACCGGCCGCCCCGATGAAGATCGTGATCCCCACGGCCGGGCTCGGCACCCGGCTGCGACCCCACACCTGGTCCAAGCCGAAGCCGCTGGTCAGCGTCGCCGGCAAGCCGGTGCTCGGCCATGTGCTCGACATGTTCTCCACGATCCCCTCCATCGACGAGACCGTCTTCATTATCGGCTATTTGGGCGAGCAGATCGAGGAATACGTCGGCCAGGCCTACCCGGACCTGCCGACCCGTTTCGTGGTGCAGGAAGAGATGCTCGGCCAGTCGCACGCCATTTGGCTGGCGCGCGAGGGCCTGGAAGGCCCGATGCTGATGGCCTTCGTGGACACACTGATCGAGGCCGATTTGTCGGGGCTTGCGGACGAGGAGGCCGGCGCCGTCGCTTGGGTCAAGGAGGTCGAAGATCCGCGCCGCTTCGGGGTGGCCGACGTGGGCGAGGACGGCTGGGTGACGCGGCTGGTCGAGAAGCCCCAGGATATGAGCAATAATCTGGCCGTGGTTGGCTTCTACTATTTCAAGCGCGCCGAGGATTTGATCGCCGCCATAGAGCGCCAAATGGAGGCCGGGGAGAAGCTGGGAGGCGAGTATTACCTCGCCGACGCCATCAACATCATGCTCGGCGAAGGCCTGCGCATGCGCGTGGAGCCAGTCAAAGTGTGGCAGGATTGCGGCAAACCGGAGCCCTTGTTGGACACCAACCGCTACCTGCTCGAACATGGCCGCGACAACACGCAGGCTGTGGAGGCCGTGAACTCAGTGATTGTGCCTCCCGTCTACATCGACCCCTCGGCGCAGGTGCGCCATTCCGTGGTCGGGCCGCATGTGAGCCTGGGGGCGGACTGCGTAGTCGAGCGCTCCATCCTGCGCGACTGCATTGTCGAGGCGGGCGCCCATCTGCATCAGGTGCAGCTTGAGCGCTCGGTCGTGGGCCGTGAGGTCCGCCTGACGGACCAGGCTCGCAGGCTGAACGTGGGCGACTCCTCCGAGATTGAACTCCCTTGAGGCACGATGATTAAGCGGATGCCAACCAGCGGGAAATTGTTCCTGATCCACTGGAATGACGCCGAAGCCGAGGCGCTGGCCACGCCGCTGCGAGCCGCCGGATGGTCGGTCGAGATCGAAGCGGAAGACGGAGAACGCGCCGCCCGGCGGGCGCTCGAGTCCCAGCCCCAAGCCGTGCTCATTTACCTGACGCGCCTCCCGTCCCACGGCCGCCGCACTGGATACTACCTGCGCAGCAAACGCAGCAGTGATGAGCTGCCCATATTCTTCATCGCGGGGGAGCCGGAGAAGATTGAGCGCGCCCGGGAGGAGGTGCCGGATGCGCTCTTTCTCGGGAAGGATGAGCTTACCGCCGCGCTGGCCGAGCTCCCACCATGGGGATCCACATGAGCGAAGAGCCCGCACCGCGCGAGCTCGTGGAGTGTCACTCCGGGTACACCTACGCCGAGCGGCCCACCGCACTGCACTGGGAAGGCGAGCGGCTGCCGATCCGCGATGTGCTCGAGAGCTGGCAGATCCCAGGCGGCCGCAAATTCCGCGTCGTCACTGAGGACGATCGTTCATTCGAGCTGTTTTACGGCGAACTCTACGACGAATGGCGGATCTATGAGCTCTAGTCGCCGGCCATTACGCCCGCCGACAGTCCGGCGCGTTCATCCCGCGCCGGCGGCCCTTCTCTCACCCAGAAACAGGGCCTCGGACCATGAGTGATTTCGTCGCCAAGCGCGTGCGCGCCGTGCCGCCGTCGGGTATCCGTCGCTTCTTCGATATCGCCGCCACGATGGACGACGTGATCTCGCTGGGCATCGGCGAGCCGGACTTCGTCACACCCAAGCCGATCCTCCAGGCCGGCATTCGGTCGCTCGAGCGCGGTGAGACCCAGTACACTTCCAACTCCGGCATGCTCAAGCTCCGCCGGGCCCTTTCCCACCACCTGGAATCCCGCTACGCGGTTGCCTACGATCCCGGGAGCGAGCTGCTCGTCACGGTGGGCGTCTCCGAGGCACTGTACCTCACCCTCACTGCGATCCTTGATCCCGGCGACGAAGTCATCATCCCCAAGCCCTGCTTCGTTGCGTACGAGCCCGAAGTCATCTTCGCCGGCGGGGTGCCCGTCCCGATCATGACCCGCCTCGAGCACGAGTTTCAGGTGACCGCGGCCGACGTCGAGCAGCGGATCACTTCGCGGACCAAGGCCATTCTGATCGGCTACCCCAACAACCCAACCGGCGCCGTGCTCTCCCGGGAGCGCGCCCAAAAGCTGGCCGATGTGGCCTCCCAACACGATTTGCTGATCATCTCGGATGAAATTTACGACCGGCTCGTATACGGAGACCACGAGCACGTTTGCTTTGCCTCACTGGACGGAGCCCGCTCGCGCACGGTTACGCTCGGTGGGTTCTCGAAGGCTTACGCGATGACCGGGTGGAGGATCGGATACGCCGCGGCGCCCGAGGAGATCCTGGCCGCCATGCGCAAGGTGCATCAGTACACGATCATGTCGGCGCCGACCACCGGCCAGGTCGCGGCCATCACGGCCCTCGAGGAAGGGGACGAACACGTGGAGCGCATGGTGGGGGAGTACGACCAGCGGCGCCGGCTGATCGTCGACGGCCTCAACGAGCTCGGCTTGCCATCCTTCGAGCCGCTGGGGGCGTTCTACGCCTTTCCCTCAATCGAGGCGACGGGGATGGACGACGGAACGTTTGCCGAGCGACTGCTGAAAGAGGAGCGCGTCGCGGTCGTCCCCGGCAAAGCGTTTGGGGCTGAGGGCAAGTTCGTCCGCTGCTCCTATGCCACCTCCTACGAGGACATCGAGGAGGCTTTACGGCGCATGCGCAGCTTCATGCAGCGCCACGGTTAGTCGCCCACGATTGTGTTCTAATTAGGGCATGACTGATTACGAAACCGTCATCGGTTTGGAGGTCCACGCCGAGCTGCTCACCCGCTCCAAGATGTTCTGTGGCTGTCCGGTGGTTGATTCAACGACCGCCAAACCCAACACCGCGGTGTGTGAGATCTGCACCGGAATGCCCGGCACTCTGCCGGCCGTCAACCGCCGCGCCGTCGAGTTCGCGCTGCGGGTTGCACTGGCGCTCGACTGCGAGGTGGCGGAGACGAGCGTGTACGCCCGCAAGAATTACTTCTACCCCGATCTGCCCAAGGGCTTTCAGATCTCACAATACGACTTGCCCTTGGCCCGCAACGGTTCATTGACCATCACGACCGACGCCGGATCCAAAGAGGTTCGGGTGCGCCGGGTCCATCTGGAGGAGGACACGGGCAAGCTGTTCCATCGCGAGGGCTACTCGCTGGTGGACTTCAACCGCTCCGGCGTCCCCCTGCTCGAGATCGTAAGCGAACCCGACATGAACTCGGTCGATGAGGCCCACGCCTACGCCACCGAGCTGCGCCGGGTGCTGCGCTATCTGGACGTCAGCAGCGGAGACATGGAGAAGGGTGTGATGCGCTTTGAGGCCAACGTATCCGTACGACCCAAAGGGGCTGCGGAATTCGGCACCAGAGTGGAGATCAAGAACCTGAATTCGTTTCGGGCCATGGCCCGGGCGCTGGAGCACGAGATCGAGCGCCAAACGGAGGCCCTGCGCGCCGGAGAGACGGTGGTCCAGGAGACCTTGGGCTGGGACGAGGCCCGTGGTATCACCGTCCCCCAACGCACTAAGGAGCACGCCGAGGACTACCGCTACTTTCCGGAACCCGACCTCCCACCGCTGGTCGTCGAGCGCGAGTGGATAGACGACATCCGCGCCTCGCTACCGCCGCTGCCGCAGAGCCGCCGACGCCGGTTCGTGGAGCAGTTCGGGCTATCCCTATACACCGCCGACATCCTGGCCGACGAGAGAGCCGTGGCCGACTTTTATGAACAATCCGCTCAAGCCTCCCAGCACGCCGACCCTGAGAAGCTGGCCAATTGGCTCACCGGCGAACTGTTCGGCTTGTTGAATGAGGCCGGCCTGACGGTCGAGCAAGCGCCAGTCTCCCCCGAAGCGCTGGCGGAGCTGGTCGATCTTGTCGAGAGCGGGAAGATCAACGCCACCAGCGGCAAGGAAGTGCTGCAGGAGGCGTTCACCAGCGGGCGGGCTCCGGCCGACATCGTCGCAGCCCGAGGCCTGGAACAGGAGAGCGATCCCCAGGTCATCGCTCAAATCGTGGATCAGGTGCTGAGCGAAAACCCTGACCAGGTCGATCAATACCTGCAGGGCAAAGAGGCCCTCTCCAAGTGGTTCTTCGGTCAAGTCATGCGGGCCACGCAAGGGCAGGCCGATCCAGAGGTCGTCAGCGAGGTTCTTGATGAGGCCCTGGGCTCTCTTTCTTCCGGCGTCGAGGTCGAATAGCTTCCTCTTGAGGCCGTCCGGCTGGATCCCCCTATTCATACAATTCACGGCTTCCGACTTGGGAAGGAGTTAGCGTGAACGCATTTGAAATGGCGCAGGCCCAATTCGACAACGTCGCGTCGCAGCTTTCACTTGAACCCGGAGTCTCCTCGCTGCTGCGGTGGCCGATGAGAGAGTTCCGGTTTCAGATCCCGGTGCGCAAGGACGACGGGTCGATGCACGTTTTCTTCGGCTACCGTGTGCAGCACAATGACGCGCGCGGCCCCGCCAAGGGCGGCATTCGGTTTCACCCGGCCGAGACCCTGGACACGATTCGCGCTCTGGCGATGTGGATGACGTGGAAATGCGCCGTCGCCGACATCCCGCTTGGAGGGGCCAAGGGCGGCGTAGCCGTCGATCCCGCCGAACTCTCCGTCGGCGAGAAGGAGCGCCTGTCCCGGGGCTGGATCGACGCCGTCTGGAAGAACATCGGCCCCGGGCTGGACATCCCGGCCCCCGACGTGGGCACGACGCCGCAGATAATGGGCTGGATGATGGACGAGTACACCAAGCTGGTCGGCCAGTATTCACCCGGTGTGATCACCGGCAAGCCGGTCGACGCCGGCGGCTCGCGCGGCCGGAAGCAGGCCACCGGCTACGGGCTCGTCTACCAGATCCGCGAAGCCCTCCGGCACCTCGGCCTCGATGCCGCCGGCTTGACCGCCTCGATCCAGGGTTTCGGCAACGTCGGCCAGCACGCAGCGCTCGGCTTCACCCACTTGCTCGGAGGTTCAGTGATTTCGGTCTCGAGCTGGGACCGTGAGGACAAAACGGCCTACACTTTCACCAAGGAGAACGGCATTGATCCGGACTACCTGCAGTCCATCACGGACATCTACGGGTCGATCAACAAGGACGCTGCCCGCGAGGCGGGGTTCAAGGTGGAGGAAGACGAGGCCTGGCTGGCGAAGGACGTCGACGTTCTTATCCCCGCCGCGATCGAAGCGCAGATCACGAAGGACAACGTTCACAAGATCAGCGGGCAGGTCAAGTTGATCGCCGAGGGCGCCAACGGCCCTACCACGCCCGACGCCGACGAGGTGCTCAAAAACCTTGGAGCATTCCTGATCCCCGACTTTCTATGCAACGCGGGGGGCGTCGCGGTGTCCTACTTCGAGAGCGTACAGAACGATATGAACTACTACTGGAGCTCAGAGGATGTGCTGGCAAGGCTGGACAAGATCATGACGGATGCGTTCGATGCAGTGCTGAAAGTCTCGGAAGAGCAGAAAGTGTTCATGCGCGACGCGGCATATATGGTGGCCATCGATCGAGTGGTTCGAGCGATGCAGTTCCGCGGATGGGCTTGAATGGATGGTTGGATGAATTCATACACATTTCCTTCTTCCATAAGTATCTGTTTCGTAGTAGCAGTAGGGACTGGGGATTTGTGGAGAGCGGGCCTATGCTCTCAAGGCACCCGCCACATTTGCGGCCCGGCGGTGGGGCCACCCTAGAAATGCGCCTTTTGAGCACACCGAACTCCACAGTGGCGCTGGGGGTAAATTGTGGAATACGCCTCGGGAAGGATCGCGTTTAAAGCGCTGCCCCAGATATGGCGCGCGACATCCGCTATGCGCATATGTGGGGTGACCTCGGTTGACGCGGCCGGGGCTTATCCACAGGAAAGCCGTCTTTTCCACAGAAACCGGGGAGTTATCCACAGCAATCGGCGAACGGGTGTTCTCTATGAGCGCTGCGCAACCTGAGGGGCGACGCGAGTCGGCCGGCCTGCTGCCGGGGAGCTGGTTGCACGAGGCGAGTCGGGCCTGGAACAGCTTGCCGGAGGACAACAGGAACGCTCTGGCGCGCACGCTGGAGCACTTGCCGGGTGACATGAAGGGCTGGCGGTCTTTAATCGATGAGGCCGCCGAGCACCTCCAGCGCGCGCTGGGCGACCGCAGCTCAGTTGTGATCGTGGGCCCGGCAAACGTCGGCAAATCCACACTCTACAACGCGCTGATTCAGGAAGGGCAGGCGGCCGCCGAGGTGAGCGCGATCCCCGGCACCACCCGTCGTCCCCGGCAGGCGAGCGCCGGGGTGTTCACGATCGTCGATACACCGGGCGCTGACGCCGCCGGACCGCTCGGGGAAGAGGAGAGGCGCAGTGCTCTGGCCGCAGCGGCCGAGGGGGACGTCCGAGTAGTGATGTTCGACGCCGCACATGGCATCCGAGCGCCGGAACAGCGGCTGATGGCCGAGCTCCGCCGTATGCCGCAACCGATGGTGGTGGCGTTGAACAAGATCGATCTGATTCCCGAGCCAGAGCGCGAGCAAGTGCGGAGCCAGGCGGCGAGTTCGCTGGGGATGGAGCCGAAGGAACTCATCCTGCTGAGCGCGCTGAAACGCCGCGGCCTCGAGACTCTTCTCCTTCAAGTGGCGCGGGCCGAGCCGGGAATCTTGGCTGCACTGGCAGTCGCCCTGCCCGCCTACCGCTGGAGCCTGGCCCAATCGGCGATCGCCAAGGCAACCTCCACCGCGGCCGCCATCGCCGTGACGCCGATTCCGATCGTCGATTTCGTGCCATTGTTGGGAGTGCAGGTATCCATGGTGCTCAGCTTGGCGCGTGTATTTGACTACAAGATCACGCTGGCCCGGGCGCGCGAGCTCCTGGTAACGTTCGGCGCCGGGCTGCTGGGACGAGCCGTTTTCTATGAGCTGAGCAAATTTGGCGGCCCGCCCGGGTGGTTGGTCGCGGCGGCCGTAGCAGCCGGCACCACGGCGGCGCTCGGCTATGGGGCGGCGGTGTGGTTTGATCGCGGCGCCAAGCTGTCGGCCGAGACGCTGCGCGAGATCGGCCGGGAGGTGGGGCGGTCGGTCATCGACCGGCTCAAGGACCTCGGCAGGCGCCGTCCCGACCGGCGCACGTTGCGCGAAAGGATCGACGCCGTGCTGGACGAAGTTCCTGAACTCCAGCGCCGACCTGGGACGAAGCAGAGTGAATGATGGACGACGGCCGACCGCTGGGCCAAGCCGGCGACGCGGTCGAGGTGCAGGCCGAGCGACCGCCGATGCGGGGCGACCTGCTCATCGGGGAAGGGACTGGACGATGGCGCCGCTGGCAAGATCGAAGAGCGCTTCACGGCTGCCCGTGGCTCCAGTCAGGGCCGCGGCTGCGGGCGGTGGATTGTCATGTTCCAAGTGACCGCTGACGACGAATCTCGACCTGTGTGCCTCGGCGCGCTCTTGGGGCTTCTTCTGTCCATCCCCTGGCTTGTGCTGGCCTGGGTCGGACAGGCGACGCTAGGATTGCCGATGCCGGCCTTCACCTTGTTCGAACTTCTTACGCGCCTGCTGCCGGGCGCGGTCGTGACGGCCGGTCTTGAGGTGATGATCGGTGCGCTCCAGGGCCTCGGGGTCGCCTCGACCTCTGCGGCCGGCAAGACGGTGGAGGGCGCGATGGCGCTCGGCCTGGTGGTTCTCGCCTTGACGGTGTTGGGGGCGCTTTACGCCTGGTCTCAGGACGCGCCTCAAAGTCCGGCCTCTGGATGGGCGTTGGGGCTGGCCGTGGCGGCAACGACGGGGATCCTGTTCTGGTGGGCGGGCTGGGGTCGGCCCGGCCCGGCCGTCGCGATCGGCTGGGCGCTGGCCCTCGGCGTGGGCTGGGGCCTGGCCATCGACGGGCTTCACGCCGCCGCGCAGCGGGCCGCCGAGCGGCCCACGGGACGGCGGCGATTTCTGGTCAAGGCCGCCGCGGGCTCGGCTGCAGTCGGCCTGGCGGGGCTTGGTTTGGGCCGCTGGTTGGGCGGCGAGGAGCAATCATCGGTGACACTCCAGCCCTTCCCCGCCGAGCCGACGCCCTCGCCGCCGCCACCGGCGTCCGGCTTTGAGCCGGTGCCCGGAACCCGGCCGGAGCTCACACCGATCGCCGATTTCTATCGTGTGGACATCAATCTGCGGCCCCCACCGGCGGACGCGGTGGCCGGGGCGATGAGCGCCGAGGCGCGCCGCTTGGCGGAGGAGGAGGGGATCGAGGCCCCCAGTGGCGAGTACGCGCTGGCGGTGCGAGGGCTCGTCGAGCGGCCGCTGGTTCTGACGCTCGAGCGGCTGAGGGAGCTGCCGGCGGTTGAGCAGTTCGCCACGCTCGAGTGCATCTCCAACAGGGTGGGCGGCGACCTGATCGACACGACGCTGTTCACGGGAGCCCGGCTGAGGGACCTGCTGGAGCTGGCGGGTGTGCTCCCCGAAGCCCAGGACGTGAAGTTTGACTGCGCTGACGGCTACACGGAGTCGCTCCCGCTCGAATCGGCGTTGGACGAGCGCACATTGCTCTGTTACGCAATGGGCGGAGCGCCGTTGGCTGAGGAGCACGGCTTTCCGCTGCGCCTTTACACCCCCGACCGCTTCGGCATGAAGAATCCCAAATGGATCGTGCTGCTCGAGCTGGTGGGGGAGGACTACCGGGGTTATTGGGAACAGCGCGGCTGGAGCGAGCAGGCGTTCGTCAAGATCACCTCGGTCATCGACGCGATTGAATCCGGCCCCGATGGGATAGTTCGGGCCGGTGGGATCGCCTTTTCCGGCGCCAGGGGAGTGGCGGGCGTGGAAATTCGCGTTGACGGCGGTGAATGGATGCGGGCCGAATTGAACCGGGCCATTTCACCGTTGACTTGGGTTTTGTGGCGCGCTCGCTTTGAAGCTGAGCCCGGCCGCCACGCGCTGCAGGTGCGGGCGACCGATGGGCAGGGCAACCTTCAGGAAGCGATGCCGTCGGATACCTATCCGGACGGCGCGACCGGATACCATCAGCGGGGTTTTGAAGTATAGGGAAGTCCAGGGTCCCCGATCCCGGATGAGCGTGGGGCGGCTGCTCGGCTCTGACGACGTCCGGGCCAGAGGCCTGCTCGACTTGAACCACGCCCGTCGCAGGGGCTTCCGTAATCGGGGCCCCTGCTTTCGATCGGGCGGTGGCCTACTCTTGCAGGTCGGACCTGGTGTAGTATTTGTATGGCAAGTGCCGTAGGGAGATCGATGGCCGCCAATCCCACCCTCACCGTCGAAAGCGCCTCCTTCAGCTACCGCGACCGCGCGGGCAACGCCATTCACGACATCAGTTTCCAATTGAACCCGGGCGAGCTGATGCTCGTCGCCGGCGCCAGCGGCTGTGGCAAGACCACGTTGATCCGCAGCATCAACGGGCTGGTGCCGCGCTCGTACAAGGGCGAGCTGGCGGGACGCATCCTCGTGAAAGGCGAGGAGATCGAGGACAAGACGCTGGCAGAAATCTCACAGAATGTGGGCACGCTGCTCCAGGATCCGGAGCGCCAGATTCTTGGCACCAAGGTGCTGAATGAGGTCGCCTTCGGATTGGAAAACTTGGCCATGCCCAGAGACGAAATCCTGGAGCGCGTCGACCGCGCGCTGACGCGCCTGGAGATCCAACACCTGCGAGAACGAGAAACCTACCTGCTCTCGGGTGGTGAGAAGCAGAAGGTCGCGATGGCGGGCGTGCTGGCCATGGAGCCCTCGCTTCTGCTGCTGGATGAACCGCTGGCCAGCCTCGATCCGGTCAGCGCCCAAGAAGCGCTGCGCATGGTCCGAGGTCTGGTCGATGACGGAATAAGCGTGCTGATCGTCGAGCATCGGGTCGAAGACGTCCTGCGCATCGAGCCCAACCAGGTGATGTATATGGAGCAGGGTTCTGTGAAGTACCTCGGCCGGCCCGAGGGTTTGAAGCATGAAGTGGATTTCCGCGAGGTCAAGCTGCCTGCGGAGATGGTGTTGGACCAGGCGGCACGGGTCCCGGCGCCGGAGCCGCTCGAGCCGCAGCTGAAGGCGAGCGAGAACGGGACCGGACCGCTGGTGCGGTTCATGGACGTCTCGTTCGCCTACGAGCGGGGACCGGAAGTGTTGCGCGACGTAAACCTCGAGATCGGGGCCGGTGAGATTGTCGCCGTGCTCGGCCCGAACGGCGCGGGCAAGACGACTCTGGTCAAGCACGCCATCGGGCTGCTGAAGCCCTCGGGCGGCCGAGTCTTAGTGGACGGCCAGGACACAGGGCAGATGAGCATCGCCGAAATCGCGAACACGTTGGGCTACGTGTTTCAAAGCCCGAGCCACATGCTTTTTGCGTCGAGCGTTACCGAGGAATTGTCGTTCGGCCCCAGAAACCTGGGGCATGGGCGGGAGCAGATCGAACGGGAGGTGGAATATGCGCTAGAAATCATGAACCTATCCGGCATGGGTCAGGATCCCCCGCTTGCGCTGTCGTTTGGACAGCAAAAGCGGGTGAGCATCGCAGCTATTTTGGCGATGCGTTCCCGAATCCTGATCATGGACGAACCCACGGCGGGTCAGGATTATAAGAACTACATGGATTTCATGGACTCCATCCTGACCACCCCGGGTTTCGAAGCGGTGATCTTCATCACCCACGACATCGACCTGGCGCTGGTCTACGCCAACCGGGTACTGCTGGTGGCGGACGGCCGCATGGTCGCGGATGGCCCTCCCGAGGAGGTCCTGCGCGATTTCGATCGGCTGCGCGAGTGCCGGCTCGTGCCGACCTCGCTCCTGGAAGCCAATCTGGCGCGCCTCAACCGCACACAGCACTTCCTGCGCGCCGAGGCGCTGGCTCACGTGGTCGCGGAGTGACCCGGTTCGTCCGATGGGAAGGAAGCTAGGAGAATGAGGAGGAGGAAAACATGAACGGCTCATCACGTTTGCAGTCGGTGGTAGGTGCACTTGTTGCCGTTTTGGTCTTTTTCGCTCTCGTCATCTGGATTGGTGGGCAGATTAACCCTAATCTCCAGCTTGACGAGACTGCGGCGCTGCGGTTTGTGTTCGTCGGCATCGGTTTGCTGATCGTGTTCGCAATCTACTGGCTGACCAGGCAGAACGACGCCTGGCTGGTGGGAACCCGAGAGGTCGTGTATATGGCCATCGGCGCCGCGTTGTACGCGGTCTTCTCCTACCTATTCAACGGCACGGTGTTCGCGGTGCCGTCGGTCAGCCAGGTCGCGTTGCGGCCGGCCATCGCAATCCCGATGTTCTTCGGCTACGCCTTTGGCCCGGTGGTGGGATTCTTCAGCGGCGCCGTCGGCAACATGTTCGGCGACGCGCTGACCGGGTTTGGCCTTTCGCCGCAATGGAGCGTCGGCAACGGCCTGGTCGGCTTGATCGCGGGTCTGGCGATGCTGTACGACGACAAGCGCGAAGGCCTGAACAACGTGCTGATCGTCAGCGCAGTGCTGGCCGGCATCGCCACCGCGCTTTGGCTGCTCAATCCGAACCTCTCGAACATGATGTTTTTCGATCCGGAAGCCGGCATCTTCGGCGACGCGGCCATCTCGTTGTTCGCCGGGCTGTCCGCGGTGGTCGGCCTGGTTCTGGTGGTCGTTGTCCGCTTCGCTTTCGGGGAAGACGTCGATGTGGCCGCGGCGGTCACATGGTCGATGCTGGGCAACTTTATCGGCATCGGCTTCGCCGCCATATCGGATATCTGGATCAACGGATTCTCGCCCTCAGTGGCCATCGTGGGCGAATTCCTGCCGGCGGCGGGGCCGAATATGATCTTCGCCGCAATCCTGGTGCCGATCTTGGTGCGCGCTTGGGAGTCGCTGCGCCTGCAAACGGGGCGCTAGCACTTAGGGGTGGTGGGGGTCACCGCGCGGTGGCCCCCACCACGGTGCGCTTATGTTGGTGAGCTGGCGATACCGCGAGGACCGCGATTCGATCATCCAGCGGTTTGATCCGACCGCCTGGTTGATCTTCTACGCTTGCTTCATCGCCTCCACGCTGTTCTTTTGGGACCTGCGGATCCTGCTGCTGTTCCTAACGGTGGCGCTGTTCGTCGTGCTCCGCTCCGGCGTGACGTGGCAGGAAAGCCGGCGGGCCTGGATCTTTATCGGCGGCTTCATCATCTTCTTCAGCTTCTTGACGTTTCTCACCGGCCGGGGCGGCGTGGAAGTCTACGAAACGGAGCACGTCATCCGCACCCTGGAGGCGCCGTTCTCGCTTTTCGGCTGGCGGCCCAGCGTAGATGTCACCGTGGAGCGCGCCATGTTCGCGCTGAGCCAGATGGCGCGCGTGTTCAGCCTGGCGAGCATGACGATCCTGATCCCATACTCGCTGAATCCGGCGCACTACGGAATCGCGTTTCGGCGGCTGGGGCTGCCGGACAAGATCGCCTACGCCATGGACCTCACGATGCGCTTCATTCCCACGTTCGGCCGCGACTTCCAGCTGACGCTCGACGCCCAGCGCGCGCGCGGGTATGAGCTCGACAAGCTTGAGGGCGGCGTGTTCGCTCAAGTGCGGAAACTCTCCCCGCTGGTCGTGCCGGTCACCATTCACGCACTGGTTGGCAGCGAGGACATCATCGACGCCATGGACCTGCGCGCCTTCGGAACGCGGCCCCGCACCTGGCTGGTCAACCTCCAGTACCAAACCCGGGACCGCATCCTCATGGCTGCGGGGGTCACGATTTTTGTGCTCTCGATGCTGGCTTCTTTGTTTGGCTACGGCAAATTCTGGGTCCCCGAATTTGCGCTGAGTCTCTTCGGGTTCTAACAGTTCAGATCGCATTGCGGCCATTTGATGGCGCGGGCTGCCGCCGGGACGCGGCGCAGCACGAGCGCGTCGAGCTCAGCCGCTGGAAGGAAGGTGATCGAGCAGGTCCGCGGTCGAATCCAGGATGAGGTGGGCGCCAGCGCGTTCAAGCTCGTCCCGTGTTCCGAAGCCGCACAGCACGGCCGCGGTCTGGGCTCCGGCGGCGCGCCCGGCCCGAACGTCCAGCGTGGTGTCACCGACCATCAGGCATGCCTCGGGGGGCACCTTGAGGTCACGGGCGGCCCGCAGCACCGGCGCGGGATGGGGCTTGGCGCGACGGGCGCTGCGCGTGCTGACGACGGACGTGAAATGATCGGAGAGGTGAGCGGCTTCGAGGAAGGCCAGGGTGGAGTAGGCGCCGCGCGCCGTGACGACAGCCATGGGGAATCGCTGCCCGGCGCGCTCGAGCATGTCGCGGACTCCGGGCACGAGCCTCACGGATCCGAGAGCCACATTCGGCTTGGGCAGCAGCTTGGACAACGGAGCGGTCAGCTCGTCCAGATAGAGTCGGTCCCACAATGCGTAAAGCGCGTTGATGGGCGTCTCCAATGCCATGAGGGTGCGGCGGGCGGCTGGCTCCGGCCGCAGCGCGGGCCAGCGGAAGGCGAGGGGTTCCAGCCAGCCGGCGAGCTTGGCGACGGCGGCGTTATCCGTGTCGGCGAGCGTGCCGTCGATGTCGAACAGCAGCGCACGCACCCGGCTGGCCTCGAACGCCGCGGTCATTGCTCGGGCAGCGGGAAGGTGAGCGCCTCGCGAAGGGCCTCACCGGTTTGACGGTCGGGGGCCATGATCCACAGCGTCTGAATGGAACCCCGCTCGAGGCGGGCGAAAACGCGGTCGGACTCCCACTCATAGGCCTGGCCGGTCGCGGTTCCCGGTCCAATGCGGGCCTCGCCGTAGTCGCGCCAGACCAAGTACGCTTCCTGGGCGTCGCGCACGGTGTCCCAGACCTGGACGAAGGCCCCCGCGTTGCGCCCCGACTCGTCATGGTGGAAGACCAGGTAAACATCACCGCCCCATCCGTCGGCGGCGCGCTGGGCGTCCGCTGAGTCCAGCTGCTGAGCCAGCAGGAGCCGCAGATCCAGGTGACCGAGCGTCCCCTCATCGAGGCTCCGCCAGCCCCGGCCGAGGACTCCAGGGCCGAGATCGGGCGGCTCCAGCCGCACGGGCGCGTCGTCCGGATAACGAGCTGGCTCGATGATCTGCTCCGTCGAGGAAGGCGGTTCTGCGTATGTCGAATCGACCGCGGCCCAGCCCCCGTTGCGGAAGACCCAGGCCACGAACTGCAATCCGGCCTCATATGGAAAAACAAAGGTGTCCTGAATGTAGGTGGGGGCGCGGCGGAACACCGGGCTTTCAAACGACTGATAAAACGCGCTGATCTCCGCCCGCTCCTGGTCGGTGGCGTAGGTGCGCAGCCACTGCGCTTCGAGCAGCGTTGCGTCACCCTCGACCAGCGATTGAACCGCCTTGCAGCGTTCGCTGTCCTGCTCGCAGAGCTCCTCCTGGAAGCCCAGACCCTCCGCCAGGTCGTAATTCTGATCCTGCAGCGCGTGTACGTATTCATGGGCATAAGTCAGCCGCTCCGGGCCGCCGAAGTTTTGCCCCTGCACGATGTACATGGCGCTGTCCTCGTCGTCGAAAAAGCCGGCCACCTGCTCGGAATAGAGATCGGTGTAGAAGGACCACAGATCGAAACCCGGTTCGATGAGCCCTAAGTAAGCGAGGAGAAGGGCGTCGTCGTGGGCTTCTTCTCGACTGTATTCCTCTAACAAATCCTCGCGCACGATCTCGGCCAGCTCCTCGGTTGTAATCAGCCTCCGTTCAACCGGTGCGGAAGGCTGCAAGCCGCGCAGCGTCACGACCTGGTCCTCGATCTCTTCCATCTGGGCCAGAGTCTCGGGGGCGAGCTGCGAAAGCACCGCCGAGGTCTCCGCGGGCAGGGGAGAGTCGGTTGGCTCGGTGGCCGCGCGCGGAGAGTTCGGGACCGTGGCTGCGGGCTGGGTCGGTTGCCGTGAAGGCCGCATACCCAGGGCCAGCGCCAGCACGGCCAGAGCGACGCAGGTGGCCGCCGCACCGAGTGCGATCAGCCCGGGGAGGATCCATTTTCTTGTGTTGGAGGACGTCTGGGTCTCGCTGTCAGACGGTTGAGTCTCGCCCATGACGGCCGGATTGTATCATTGAGAAGAGAGATCAGCAGCGCGGTCGGCCGGGGTCAAGTTCGATGGTCTTGCCGCGGGAACGAGTGTACCTTGTCCGGAAGAAAATATGGCGAACAAAGAATCACTGCGCAGTCAGCTCGAGTCGATAGACGGCCGCGGCTACAAGAGCTACAAGCGCGCGCGCGGCCGGTATCCATTTGAGCGCTTTGAACTTATCGTTGACTACGTGCAGGGCGACCCGTACGCCGCGCCGAGCAAGCTGCGGGCGCGCGTGCTGCGCCCCGTCGCCGGATTCCCCGACTGGGTCGATTCCTCGGCCAGCCGCCGCATCGCGTTGAGGGACTTTCTGGCCCGGCGTTTTGACCGGCTGGCCCGGGAGGTGACGCAGCGGCGCGGGTCGGGGAAGAGCGGCTTGATCGCCATCGACGAGCCAGGCCAGGAGGTGCTGGAGCGGACGGCCGTGGTGCTGGACCCCGACGCCGTCGAGGCGCGCTTCGTCGTCGGCCTGCCGGCCAAGGGGCGGCGGGTGCTGGGGCTTCAGGCTGGGGAGATGCTATGTGAGGACGTGCCCGAGATCGTCGAGCGCGCCTTGTTCTTCGAATCGCTCGAAGAGGGGGAGCTGCGCAGGCACCTCGAGACGGTGGAGGACGCCGAGGCGCTGAGGTCGCAGCTCGAGGCCCACGGCTTGGTCGGATTTGTCGCGGACGGCGCAATCCTGCCGCGCCGCAGCGGGGTCGATCCCCGCCCGATGGGGGAAGGCGCGGTCGAGTTCCGCAGCCCCGAGGCGCTGAGGGTGACGCTCGAGCGGCCGAACGGTGGCCCAATCTCGGGCATGGGCGTGCCGCGCGGCGTCACCCTGATTGTCGGCGGTGGCTACCACGGCAAGTCGACACTTCTGGATGCGCTTGCGCTGGGCGTCTACAACCACATTCCAAACGACGGGCGCGAGTTCGTGGTTTGTGATCCCAGCGCGGTCGTCATTCGCGCCGAGGACGGCCGCCGGGTCGTTCAGTGCGACATCTCGCCTTTCATTCGCGATCTGCCCCAAGGAAGATCGACGACCGACTTTTCCACCGACAACGCCAGCGGATCCACATCGCAGGCGGCCAACATCGTCGAGGCGCTGGAAGCGGGGACCGGGGCGCTGCTGATCGACGAGGACACCTCGGCCACCAATTTCATGATCCGCGATCACCGCATGCAGCGGCTGATCGTCAGTGAGAAGGAACCGATCACGCCGTTCATCGATAAGGTGCGCCAGCTTTACGAGGAGCGCGACGTCTCGACCGTGATGGTGATGGGGGGCAGCGGCGACTACTTCGATGTCGCCGACACAGTGATCGCCATGGAAAGCTTCCGGCCGCGGGATGCGACCGCACAAGCGCGGGCCATCGCCGATGAAGCCCCTGCCAAGCGGCGGCCGGAGGGCGGGGCGGAGTTCGGCGCCATCACCGAGCGGGCACCGCTCCCGGCCAGCATCGACCCCAGTCGCGGCAAACGCTCGGTGAAGTTGAAAGTCCGTGAAACGGACGAAATCCTCTTCGGCACCGAGGCGATCGATCTCAGCGCAGTGCCTCAGCTCGTGGATCGCAGCCAGTTGCGAGCGATCGCCGAGGCGCTGGTCCGCATCAAGAAGCGCTACGCTGATGGGCAGCGGGGGATAGCACGGCTTTTGGACTTGGTGATGCAGGAGATCGAGCGTGAAGGGCTGGATCCGCTGACGCCGTTCGTTGCGGGGGATCTGGCGCGATTCCGGCGCTTCGAGCTGGCCGCAGCGCTTAACCGGCTGCGGACCCTCGAGGTCCGCCAGCTGGAAAAAAAGCCGAGCTGAGGGGTATGGTTCCCTTCGTGGGTCGGCGCCGACGCGTCACGGTTGCGAATCCAATGGAACTCGCAATTCACCGGCAAAGGTCAGGGTTCCGTTTCCAACGGTGAGTTCTCTGATGGCGGCGTAGTCCTGACCGGCGAGAAGCACCTGGCTGAGCAGGCCTCCGAGGGGGTCGAAGAGGAATTCGGGCAGCGGCAGGGCTCCGAGCTGGCCTTCGACGAAGTCGAACTCAATTTCGCCCTCCCGGACGCGGGGAGCGATCACCACCCGTAGAGGCTGCCGCCAGCGGGCCAGGCGGCCGACACCGCGCACGATCATGCGCCCATCGGATTTGAAATACACCTGCGGCTCCTCGAGACGCAGCCGGAAAAGCGAGATCAAGCCGCGGGCGCCGCCCTCCTCGTTTCCGGCCACGCGGCCCAGTGATTCGGCCAGCCTGCGGAAACGCTGGGCTACGGGGGGCAACTCCTCGGTCGGTACGTCTCCCATCTCCAAATTGCTGAGCCCTTCGAACACGGCACCCCCCTGCGCGTAGACGGCCAGGTCGGAGCCGTAGGTCAGCGCGGAGGTGACTTCCTCCTGCGTGAGGGTGAAGCGCACGGACTGCGTGGTCGAAGCCTGGCCGCCGATCGAGATGACCTTGGTCACGAACGAAACCGCGGCCGCCTTGGAGACGGCGACGGCCGGGCCGTCGTCGGGCAGTTCGGCGGCCTCCGAGGAAGGCAGCGAACAGGCGATGGCCGCCATGAGCAGGGCGGCAACGACGAGGATGCCCCTCTGCGGGGCGCGGCGGCGACGCAGGGCCATCAGTCACTCCTTAGAATTCGCGTGCGATATCGTGGACTGCATCTTGATCTTGGACCGGGCGCCATGAACGCGCCGGCAGGCTTCGGGCCAGACCGTGGACGACAATAGCGTACTCTCCGGCTTTCCGCCAGGTGCGGCATGGGTCCCGGTAGAGGCGACACGGCTCAACGTCCTCTCGGAGTCCGTTCCCGCGGCTGTGAGGTCCTCCAGCTGGCCTGAAGCTGTGACGCCGCGCGCACGGTGGCCAGGTGGATCTCGACGATGTCGTCCACCTCGGCGGCGTAGCCGCCGCCCATGACGACGGCGACCGGCACTTCCGCACTGCGGCAGGCTGTCAGCACGCGGCGGTCACGGTCGGCGAGGCCCGCCTTGCTCAGACCCAGGCGGCCAAACGAGTCGGCGCGGTACGGATCCGCGCCCGCAAGGTAGATCACGAGGTCTGCTCGCGCCTGGCTCAGCGCCCGCCACAACCCCTCTTTCAGCAGCTCGAGGTACTCCGCATCGCCGACACCGTCGGACAGCGGCAGGTCGATGTCGCCTGTGGTTTTGCGGAACGGGAAGTTGCGCGCGCCATGGATGGAAAACGTGAACACCGTGCGATCCCGGGAGAACACGGCGGCCGTGCCGTCCCCCTGATGGACGTCGCAGTCCACAATCAGCACTCGCTTGGCCCAGCCGCGCGCCTGGCTGGCGCGGGCGGCGACGGCCACATCATTGAACACGCAGAATCCGGAGCCGAATCCTGGATGGGCGTGGTGGGTGCCGCCCGCCAGGTTGACCGACAAACCTTCACGGACCGCCGACCGGCAGGCCGCGATCGTGCCGCCGACCGAGCGGCGGGAACGCTCGACCATCTGCGGCGACCAGGGAAAGCCGATACGGCGGATCTGTTTGCCGGTGAGCCGCCCCGATTTGACTCGATCCAAGTAGTCCCCGGTGTGGACGCGCAGTAGATCCTCGTCCGACGCCGGCGGCGAGACGAGCAGACAATCTTGCCGGATCAAGCCCTCAGCCAGCACGCGTTGGCGCAGCCGACTGTACTTGGCCATCGGAAACCGGTGGCCGGGTGGGAGCGGCAGGACGAAGTGATCGTGGTAATAAGCCTTCATGGGAGTGCGTTCAATTCTACTCGAGGGGCTCGGTCAGGGAGCGTAGCAGCGGGACCAAAGTCGAGTGTAGGCTCGTTCCTCCTTTTCCCAGCGTTCATCGGGCCAGCCGAGTTCGGGCTGAACGATGGCGCGGATCTGGGGCAGAAGGTTCTGGGCACCCTTCTCAAGTTGGAGCCCCAACCGGGTGCGCCGCAGCAGGAGGTCCTCGAGATGCGCGACGGCTTCGGCCCGCGCGGCCCACCGAAGCTCGACCCACCGGGTGGGGAGGTCATCGATCGTTTGGTGCTCATCGGGCGCCGCGCACCCAGCCGCCTGCCCGGCCAGAGGACCAAAGCGGCCGCGCAGGCGCTTCCAGCCCGCCCGGTCAAGATCGCCCGGGCAGGGGTTGCGCTTCGCTGGCGGTTCGAACAGCGGTTCCCTCCGCCGCGAAGGAGTCGGCAGCGAAAGCTCACCGCTGACCGCGCCGAGCGCCTCGACGGCCATCTTATGGAACGTGGTCAGCTTGCCCCCGGTGACGGTGAGCAGGTCCGACTCGGGCCAGATGGCGTGCTCGCGCGACTCCTGTGACGGATTCCCCGCCCCGGTACCGATGACTGAGCGAACTCCGGCGAAGCTCGACACGGCATCATCGGGCCGCAGCTTCTGGTCGGGGAACGCGTGGTCCAGGGCCGCATACAGGTATTCGCGTTCCCCGGGCTGGATACCTACGTTGGTTCGGATCGGTCCCTTCAAATCCAGGTCGGTCGTGCCGAACAAGGTCATGCCTTCCCAGGGGATGGCGAACAACGGTCGGCGATCGTGGGGGTGGATCACCGTCACGGCTAGGTCGATCGCGAACCGCTGGCGGGGGAAGACCAAATGGCTGCCGCGCAACGGCCGCAGCCGGGAAGGTCGACCGAGCTCGGCCCGAAGCTGGTCGGCCCAGGGGCCGCTGGCGTTGATCACGAGATCGGCGCGCAGTTCGAGCCCCCGTCGATCTTGGTTCAAGGTGTCGGCAAGCCGGACGCCGTGGACGGTACCGGCCGGAGTGCGCAGCAGCCCTCGAACCGGCGCGTAATTGAGCGCTGTTCCTCCCGCCCGCAGGCCTTCTTGGATCACACGCAGCACCAGCCGGGCGTCGTCGACTTGCGCGTCTTGATAGAGATAGGCGCCTTTCAGGCCCCACTCTCGCAGCGGCGGACAGCGCAGAACGACCTCAGATGGTTTCAGGCGCCGGTGCCGCCATTGAAGACCGAATAGATCGAAGATGGTCAACCCCAGGCCGACCCACCACGCGGGAGGCCCACCTTCAAACAGTGGGAACAAGAAGGGAAGCGGCCTAACGAGGCCGTGGCTTTCGTCCAGCAGGCGCTGGCGCTCGCGGACCGCGCTGAAGGTCATGCCGAACTGCCAGTTGTTGAGATAGCGCAGCCCTCCATGGACGAGCTTCGAGGAGCGGCTGGAGGTGCCGGATGCGAAGTCGTGAGCTTCTACCAATAGCGTCCGCAGGCCGGCGCGAGCGCATTGTTGGAAAATCCCGGCGCCGGTAATGCCGCCGCCGATCACGATCACCTGCCAGTCCGCGTCGAGGCGAGACCAGACTTCATCCCGGTGAGGGAAGCTGTCGCTCATCTCCCGGCCGCCCCTTCCTGATCGTCAAGGAGCTTGCCGGGGTTTAGCAAGCCTTGCGGGTCCAACGAGTGCCTGGCGGCCTCCAGTACTTGCAAACCAAGCCGACCCTTCTCCCGGCGCAGATAAGGAAGATGGTCGGTGCCTACCCCGTGGTGGTGGCTGAGGGTCCCCCCATGGGAGAGAATCACGTCCGTGGCGGCCCGCTTCTGCCGCCGCCAGCGGGCGAGCGTTTCGTCGGGGTCGTCGTTGCGGCGGAACACGTAAATCACATAAAGGCTGACGCCGTCTGTGTAGCTGTGCGAGAGGTGGCTGAAGGCCAGCGTCGATTCGCTTTGGTGCTCTAAGCCATTGCGGATGGACCGCAGAATCCCGTCTCTGACTGCGGAGACAAGTCTCCAGGGCACCGCCGTCTCCAGTGTGTCCAGTGCGTAGCCCATGGTCCACAGCGTGTTACGGAGGTAGGGTGTCCTGAAGCGCGAGCTGCGCCACTGGTCCCCGACCCAACCGCCGAGATAAATCCCGCCGTGTTGACCGAACACGTGCCTGGCGTGCCGCCGCGCCCCGCCAACGGAGCGATGGCCGCCGGACAGGCCGCAGATGGCGAGGCACTTGCCTTGGTCGTAGCCCATCAGCGACAGCAGCCTCTCCGCTATCGACCGTAACCGGGGGTGATCTGCGGCCGCCAAGGTGAATTGGGTCTCCGGCGGGTCGCTGAGCCGCAGCATGGACAGGCCGACCTCCCGCTGTGCGACTGCCCGTGCCGCTTGAAGCCCGGCGTCCCAGCTGGGAAACAGCACACCGAAGAAAATTTCCCGCTGCGGCCGGGGCCGGACGCGGACCGTGGCCCGGGTCAGAATGCCCATGCGTCCCTCGGAACCCAACACAAGCTGTCTCAGGTCCGGACCCGCAGCGCTGGCTGGGTGGGGCGGCAGTTCCAGCGCCCCTGAAGGGGTTTCCAGATGGCCGCCGCGAAATAGATCCTCGATCCGACCATAACCGTCGGATTGCTGGCCGGTGGAGCGGGTCGCGATCCAACCACCGAGAGTGGAGTACTCGAATGACTGGGGAAAGTGGCCGAGCGTGAATCCGCGCTCGGCCAAGCCGGCCTCGATCTGGGGGCCGGTCGTGCCGGCCCCGAAGGTGGCCTGACCGCTGGCCTCATCCAGCGCGTGCAGCCCGGACAGATGGCGCAGATCCACCGTGACCGAGGCCGGCTGGGGCGGAGGATTGACGTGTCCCACCACGCTGGTCCCGCCTCCGTACGGGATGAGCTGCAGACCCTGCTGTTGGGCCAGATGGAACAGCTCGGCGACGTCGGCCCGGGAGCGAGGATAGGCTACGGCGTCGGGGTAGGTCCCGATCCGACCCGATCGGAGGGCCACCCAATCCGGCAAGCTCTGACCGCGTGCATGGCGCAGGCGCTGGTCGGGGTCGAGGGACCAGGCGGCGTGCTCGGGTACCCGGCTGGGGGGAACGGCCTCGAGCACCTGGTCGAACTCCACGTCGTCGGCCGGACACCCCGGTCCCAGGTGTTGCTCGACGTACGCCGCAGCCTCGTTCGGGAGCGGATACTCCACTCCCTCGTCACCCCAACCGTTCCAACGCTTCATGCGCGACCTCCTCGGGTCAAGGGAGTCGGCTAGAGTGTAGGCATAGAGCCGAGCCGTGTCCACCGCCGGTTAGGAGTCCAGCACAAATACCGCGTAGTGATCGTCCTTGTAGGTGACGGACAGCTGGGGGCATTCCAGGCCGAACTGCTCGGCCCCGAGCACGACATGAGTGACCCTCTCCAGCTCGAGTATCGAGTCCAGGACGTCGCAGTTGATGAGCGCCGGGTCGTCCCGATAAAAGAAGCGCGCCTGCTGCACTCTCTCGTACCAAGCGAGGACCTCGACATCCTGGTAGGGGATCGACTTGAAGTCGACGAAGGCCGGGGCGCCGGTCTCAAGGCGGAATTCCTGCAGCTTGGGGGGGATCAGATAAACCTGGCCGGCGGCCCGCTGCTGGCGCACGTAGGAGTACACGCGTTGGTCCGGCCCCTGACGCTGATCGACCTCGAGCAGGCCGGTGCGGGCTATGCCAACCGCGGCCAGCAGGGCGCCGCAGGCCCACATGGTGCACAGCAGCCAGCCCCGGTGGGCCCTCGACCATTTTTCAACACGGCGAGCTGGCGTCCGGAGCAGCCAGAACAACAGCAGGCCGCTGCAGATGGGAACCAGCACAGTTGATACGCGCCATGGAAAGAGCAGGGCCAAGCGGTGGCTGCCGGTCAGAATCCGCAAACCGCTCAAGAGCCCTCCCGCCCCGATCAGCGCCAGCATGAGCGGCGCCAGCCGAGTGCGCCACGTGAGCTGAAGCCCGAGTGCGATCACACCTGCCCTGAAGAGCGAGGCGGGCCCGAACCACGCTCTGGGATCCGCGTGGTGCGGGAGGCGGAAGTCGACCAGGACTTCTGAGGCCTGTCTCCAGGTGGTGGGTGAGGTGGGCCGAAAGACGGTGACCGAGTACAAGAGGGCCGGCAGCACGAGGATGAGGGCCGTCATCCCGGTTGTCAGCGCGCGGCCCGTTTGCCCTTCCCGCATCGCGAGCAGCCAGAGGTATCCCCCGACCAAGGAAGCGGCGGGCAGCATATACGTCGGATGAACTGCAGCGGCCAAGGCCGCAGCGGCGCCCGCGCCGTGAGGCCGCCCGCTCAGGAACAGCGCCAGTGAGACCATGAGCAGCGCGCCGAACGAACTCGGCTGCAGAACCGGGCCCAACAGCCGCTGGCCGGCGAAGCCGCCCTCCAGCAGGAAGGCGTCGCCGAGGGCGCGCGCGAGGACGAAGCGCAGCGCGGCGGAGTGCAGCACCGTGAGCGTGAGAAGTGAGCCAAACGTGCGCAGCCGGGAGGAGGTGAGGTCGAAGCGCTCGGCGAGGATTCTGTGGAGGGAGAAAACATACAGCGCGAGCAGAACCCCGTAGTAGGCGTAGAAAGCGATCGGGTGGATCCAACGTTGGGTGAACTCGACCAGGGCGGTGAAGGCCGGGGTTGGATCCAGCGTTCCGGCCAGCCAATCCTGGCCCAACAGCCCGTAGCCGCTCTTGGCCAGGCCGTGCAGGAAGTACTGGTGCTGGTTCGAGGTGAACAGGGGCGATTGCCCGTACGCCAGCGCGAACAGCGCGCCCCACAGCAGGGCGCTCAACGCCGCTTGGGCGCGGACTCGCTTGAGGAGGCTCGCTCTGGCGCTGGGTCGTAGCCGTGACTGCACGGTAGGAGTATAGTCGTCTTAACTTCCGGGAAGTCCACGGGACTTCCCGGAAGTTAATTTAAGAGCCCTCGATTGTATGCTCCCAGAAGCCGCCGGGGTGGTCGATCTCCGTGGCTTCGACGAAAGCCCGATAATCGTCCGATGTGGCGAATCTGGTGGGGACCAGACTGTCGTCCTTGAGCTCGCCGGAGCGTTTGCCGATGACGTCCAGATAGTTGGAGAACGCCCAATCATCCTCTTTGCTGGCGAGTTGTGCAGCTACCGGGTTGCGGTGGATGTAGCGGGCCAGCTGCACGGAGTAGTCTTCCTCGATCCCGGGGACGGCCTGAAAGCGTCCGGCGAACAGCGGCCCCTCGCGCCCGAGCCGGTGGTTGCGTGCCTGAGTGTAGGCACTACACGAGCCTTGCATGAAACGGCTGATGGTCCCGTCGGACTCGGAACGAAGCAAAAGATGGAAGTGGTTCGGCATCAGGCAGCAGGCAACCATCACGATGGAGATGACCTCGCCGCTTTCCTTCATCAGTGCGACGAAGTACAGGTCATGATCCGAGCTGTGGAAGAGCCGATCTCCGCTAACGGCTCGATTGTAAATGTGGTAATGCAGCTCCGCTTGCAAAGGTGTCTTGCGCTTGGGCATGTCCATTCTCCCCTTATCGAGAGAGCTTCCCGCAAGTCCGACGGACTTCCGGGAAGTTCGGCTTCTACACCCTCACCAGCCAGAGCTCTTCCTGCGGCGTGCTCAGCCACTCGAGGCCGTCATCGGTGACGAGCACGTCCTCCTCCAGGTACACAAGGCCGTGGCCGTCGACCTCGGCGCCCAGTTCGATGGCGAAGGCGTTGCCGGGTTCGACGTTCCGTTCAACCGTGGAGCCATAGCGCGGCCAGCGCGGCCCCAGCACGGTGGCGCCGTCGTGGGCCATCCGCCCGATGAGGTGGCCAAATGCGTGCTTGTACTCGGGCAGGCCATTGGCGACGAGGGCCTCCCGGGCCGCGGCGTCGACCTGCCAGCCTTCGGCCCCGGGGCGGAGCGCCTGGGCGCCGGCCAGCAGCGCGCCGCGTACCGCCTGCCACGCCCCCTGAACTCGGCTCGGGGGTTCCGTTTCGTCCGGCGCGAGCACATACCACATCCGCTGCAGGTCGGAACAGAAACCGTCCCGCCGCACGCCGAAATCAAAGTGCACGAGGTGGCCCGGCTCGACCTTGAGATCGCTGGGGCCGGCGTGTCCGACGGTGGATTCTGGGCCGGTGTTCACAATGGGGTTGGCGTGCGGGTCCCAGGCGTAATCGAGACCTTCTTCCTTGACCCGAGTTTGAAGAAACGAGGCCAGTTCGCGCTCGCTGGCGCCGGGCCGGATTCGCCCGGCGACCTCCCCGTACAGCGCCTCTGTGACCTCGACGGCGGCCCGGATGCGCTCGACTTCATACGAGGTCTTCCGGCCACGCAGACTGGCGACCAGGTCCTCGGCGGATACCACTTGCTCTCGCTCGAGTCCCGCGGCCTGGCAATAGTCGAGCAGCCGGGATTGCATTCCGGCGGTCAGGCCGTCGGCGGCGGGGTCGCTGCGTGAGGTGTTGACCCCGAGGCGCGCTGGCGCTAGCGTGCGCAGCGTTTCCACCAGGGTTGGCTCGATCGACTCGTCGTAGCTGTGGATGCGGGTGAAGACCCCAAGACGTTCGGCGTTCTCAGCATCGTAACGCCCGAGGATGCAAATGCGTTCTCCGGATCCGGTAATCAGGAACGCCGAATCCCAGGTCAAGCCGTAGGGGTAGATCAGCGGCAAGGCCGGATCCTCCTGCAGGCTGGTCTCGCGCACGAAGGTCAGCCAAACGTCGATGGGCTGCTGGGAGATCAGTTGGGCGGCCTGCTGGAGTTTCTGTTCGTACACGGTTGGGTCCATGCGGGTAGCCTCCGCGCTCGTGAGCGACGAGCGCTCGGAATTGGATTCAAATGCGCTCACCTGATGATATCCCGGCGCGGCCGTCTTCGGGTAGCGAGGTTTGCAACGAACCTGCAATGAGCTTCCGGGAAGTCCGCCGGACTTCCCGGAAGTTCGCTTAAGGAGCCCCGGTTCGCCACAGGTTGAGCAGGGTGCTGCCGTCGGTGAAGCCCAGCGGCAGGAACACTCCGGCGGTGAAGACGAGAAAGTTCTCAGCGGCGAGGGTCCAGGCGCCGATCCGGAGCAAGGAACTTGACGCGCCCAGCCACCATCCAAGCGCGGCCAGCGCGACGGTCAGGACCAGACTCGCGGCCGGGCCGCCGAGGGCCCGACGGGCGTGAAGGCGGGCGGGCAGCGGGGGCTCATCCGGAGGATAACGATCGGAGGCCAAAAGCCCGGAGATATGCAGGCCGCACATGGGATATCCGGTCGAGCGCGCCGCCAGCGCGTGGCCGAAATGATGCCAAAGCAGCAAGAACCAGTGCAGGGATGTGTACAGTGCCGCCCCTAGCGCGGCCGCAGAAGCGTTGAGGTCAAGGGCCAGGATCATTGCGCCGTAGACCACAGCCCACAGGATGAGAGTCCCGAGAAGCACGGATCGTTCGGCCCGCACCTCCACTCCGGAAATTTCGCCCATTCTGACCCCTGGCATCATGTCTCTCTATTCTACGCTTTACGGCCTCCAGCGAGCAACGGTAGGCAGGACCTGCTCGGGGTGTGATGTGCCCTCGAGCAGCAGGCGGTGGTAGACGCATTCTTCCCGGCCGCGCAGATCGTCATCCGGGAAATTCTCAATGTGCGCTGCGACGTCGAACGGCTCTGCGTAATGCCTGATGACGGGATCGAGCATCTCCAGAGTCCCACTGCCTTCGTCAAACTGCTCCTTGTCCCTCCAGACGACCTCGTCGGGAAGCAGATGTTGGAAGGACCTGCGCAGGATCCACTTTTCAACCGGTTGCCCGCCGTTCGAGGCGCGCAGCTTGTGTTCGGGAGGTACGCCCGCCGCCAGGTCGATGAAGTCGGTGTCCAGGAACGGCACGCGCCCTTCGACTCCGTGGGCCATGGTCATGCGGTCGACTCGCTGCAGATTCATGTTGTGCAGGCTGCCCACAGAGCGGTGCAGCTCGCGCTGCAGCCGCGTTGGATCGCTGTAGGACTTGTAGTAGGTGTAGCCGGCGAAGAGTTCGTCGGCGCCCTCGCCGGTCAAAATCACTTTCACATATTGGGATGCCAGGCGCGCGCAGAACCAGGTCGGGATAGCGCTGCGAACCAGGTCGCGGTCGAAGGATTCGAGGCGAAGCACGATCTCGGGCAGGGCCTTGCGGACGTCGTCGGCGGTGTAGATCAGCTCGTGGTGGATAGAGCCGATGTGATCAGCCACGATGCGGGCCGAACGCAGGTCAGGTGAGCCCTCCATGCCGACCGAAAACGTGTGCAGCTCGCCCCGGTGACGCATGGCGAGGGCGGCGATGATGCTGCTGTCGAGCCCGCCCGAAAGGAACGCGCCCAGCGGGACGTCGCTCATCAACCGCTTCCGGACGGCGGAGTCCAGGTTGCTGCGCAAACGGTCGGTCAGGGCGTTTACGTCCGCATCCGTCGAATCCTTGTGGGGGACTTCGTAGAAGCTTTGAAACCCGGACTTTGGCCGGTAGACGTGACCCGGCGGAAATTCATGCACCTCGCGGACCCAAGGGGCAAGCGCCTTGATCTCCGAGGCGAAATAGAGTTGTTCTCGGTCGCCGGTCTCCTGCGTGCCGTAATAGAGCGGCTTGATCCCGATCGGGTCGCGGGCCAACAGCAGCCCACGGCGGTCCAGCACGGCCAGGGCGAACATCCCATCCAGCTGCTGCACGCCATCGTCACCCTCGAGTTGCAGCACTTGCAGCGCGGTCTCGCTGTCGCTGGTAGTAGAGAAATCGACTTTGGAACCCAGCTCATCCCGGAAGCTCTCATGGTTGTAGATTTCGCCGTTGGCGATGATCCTCGCCGATCCGTCCGGCGACGAGATCGGCTGGTCGCCCCCGGCAGGATCCATGATAGCCAACCGAGTGTGACCCAGCGCGACGCGGTCCGGCTGAACGTGGGTGGCCCGTCCGTCCGGGCCGCGGTGAGATTGCAGCTGGATCATACGCTGCACGCGTTCGGCGTCGGCTGCTCCCCAAACGCCGGCGATACCGCACATTGTGAATGGACCTCCTTGATGTTGACGCGGGCCTCGGAGCTGAGCTCCTCGGTCGTCGGTTGGCACTGTGTGCTGCTTAGAGAGGATTCTAGGGCGTGATCGACGGGGGCGAAAGGGCACGATCGAACCACAGAGCTGGACGCTTCCAGTCGGTCCGGCTCGGAGCTGACCGCAGTCGAAATCCATTAATCGGTTGGTGCAGCTCTGCCGATCCATCCCAGGTGGGTGTGGTGGAAAGAATCCGCATGCTTCAGGCCGTAGCCGAACACCCGGTCGAGCGAGCTGTGCCCCAGCACAATCGATCCAATGAGCTGCAGAGTCGGCGCGCCTGCGTACACCCCGAGCAGGAAAAGTGCGATCGCGAGCCCTTTGTGATGGGTTAGATTGTAGGTGAAGGCGCCCCACCGGGGCCCAACCAGATAGCCGAGCATGCCCAGATCGGGCGTAAGCAGGAGCAGTGGAAACCACCACCAGGCGTACGGCAGCCCGGTGAACAGGTACACCGCCAACCCGAGGATCAACATCTCCTCCAGGCGTAGCAGGTTTTTCATCGACATCCTCTCCCTTTTTCGGGAACGCACGATGGTAGCGTCGCGGATTTCACACGCTGAAGCGAAAGTACATCAAGTCTCCGTCCTGCACCAAGTATTCCTTGCCCTCGGTGCGCATGGCGCCCGCCGCCTTGCTCTCCGTGATGCTGCCGTGCTCGACGAAGGTTTCATAAGGAATCACCTCGGCGCGGATGAAGCCGCGCTCGAAGTCGCTGTGGACCCGGCCGGCCGCCTGTGGAGCCCGGGTACCGCGCCGAACCGTCCAGGCGCGGACCTCCTGCTCGTTCATGGTAAAGAAACTGATCAGGGCGAGCATCTCGTAGGATCGGCGGATGACCTGCTCCAATCCGCTGCGTTCGATGCCGGCCAAGTCCATCAACTCGCGGGCCTCCTCCCGCTCAAGACCGATGAGATCCTGCTCGAAAGCCGCGCAAAGCGATATCGCCTGAGCCCCCAGTTCCCGGGCCAGCTCCCGGACCCGCCGGGAGCACGGATCGTCCTCACCCAACGAGTCCTCGTCGATGTTGGCCACGTAAAGCACGGGCTTGGCGGAGAGCAACCGCAGTTCCTCATCGAGGACACGGAATGCGGGATCGTCGCGCCGCGGGAACGCGCTGAGCGGCGCCCCGGTGGCGAGAAATTCCCGCAGCTGGCGGGCCAGCTCCAGACGGGGCTGCAGGTCTCTGTCGCCTTTGACGTCGCTCTGCAGGCGCTCGATCTTGCGCTCCAGCTGTTCAAGATCGGCCAGCGCCAGTTCGGCGGTCACTGTGCTGATATCCCGCTCGGGATCGAGCGTTCCCGCTACGTGGGCCACGTTGGGGTCCTCGAAACAGCGCACCACGTGGACGAGGGCGTCCACATTGCGGATATGGGCCAGGAACTGGTTGCCCAGCCCTTCTCCCTTGCTGGCTCCCTCGACAAGGCCGGCGATATCGACGAACTCGATCGTGGCGTGAATCACTTGATCCCGGCCGGCAATGCGTGCCAGACGCTCGGGCCGCTCGTCAGGAACGGGCACAATAGCCCGATTGGGCTCTATCGTGCAGAATGGATATGTGGCAACCTCTGCATTCTGAGCCTTCGTCAGCGCGTTGAAGGTCGTGCTCTTGCCCACATTGGGGAGGCCGACAATTCCGATGTTCAACGACATTGGCTGGGTTTGGAATCCGTTCTGGTTAGAATGAGGCGGACGTTTTCAAGGATTGTAACCACGGAGGCCTCCCGTGTGGGCTGAATTGAGTTTGGATCACTGAATGCTTGAACCTCAGCGGTTGGCCCGACGCGCTCTGCTGGCGCTGGTGGTGGGATTCTGCTTGGCGACGGGTCTGGCGAGTTTGGGCGCGGCGGCCGCGCACGCCGATGGGGCTGCCCTGCCGGCCCCGATGCCGACCGAATCGCCTCCTGATCGAGAGGAGGCCGATGGGCGCCTGCTGCTCCCGGATCTTGTGACCTTGACTCCAACGGCCTTGAACCTCGTGCATGATCGGGCAGCCGGACGTCTGATTCTGAGGTTCTCCAACACGGTCGCCAATATCGGGGAGGGGCCGATGGATCTGCGCGGTCGAGCCACCAACGAGGCACATCGCTACCGCGTCAGCCAGTTGATGCGTCACACCACGTATCAGTATCAAGTCCGCTCGGTGGATGACTACATCGTCTTTCACCCCCATCACAATCACTGGCACCTGGACGGGTTTTCTCGGTATGAGCTGTGGAGCATGACAAGCGACGGGCACCTGGAGGAAGTCCTCAGCTTGCAGGGCAAGGTCAGCTACTGTCTATTGGACAACCATCGGATGGAGGGGAGCACCACTCCGGCCGCCTACACCACTTGCACGCCCCGCCGGCAAGGGATCTCGATGGGATGGTCGGACACATACACCTGGGATCTGTCGGGTCAATGGGTCGAATTGAGCGGGCTGGAAGATGGCTATTACGTTCTGCGTTCGGTGGTGAATCCACAAGGTGTGCTGCGTGAACTGCGCACGGACAACAACGACGCGCTGCTGGCGTTCCGGTTGGACGGATCGCAGATCCACGAGGCCCGGCTGGCGGCGGATCCGTGGGCTGAGCTCCCTCCCCAAATTGTAGCGCGCTGGGACTCGTTTCCGGCTGTGCCTATAAGGGCCCTGCGAGAGGAAGTGCTCAGTCCCGGTCTCCCCGAATTTCAGCCGAAATGAGCCGGCCGTCCTCTAGTTCGGCGTACGCGTAACGGCCGGTGTTCAACGGCCCGGGGTTGACAACCTGGGTCGGACCAATCTGGTCGACCCCCACCCCTTCGTGAATGTGCCCGGTAAAGCACACCAGCGGATGATGTCGCTCGATGAACTCCCGCACCGCGCGGCTGCCCACGTGGCTGCCGTCCGGAAGTCGATCGGCGACCGTGTCGGCCGGCGGCTGATGTGAGTTCAAGATCATCGGCAGCGCTGGATCGAGCCCCTCCACGGCCCGGGCAAGGAATGACGCGATCTGGCCCTCACTGTACTCGTTCGGTGTAGGCGCCGGGCCGGGCAGCGAGCCGCCCAACCCGACCACGGCCACGCCGTTGATATTGCGCGCCGCGGCGTGCAGGTTGATTCCCAGCTCGGAAATGTACTCTTCGACCTCTTGGTAGTCGCAGTTACCAGTCACCGCCAGCAGCGGCGTGTTCAGCTCCTCGATCGGCTGCAGCATGCGCTCGGCGTCGGCCCGCCGGCCGAAGTTGGTGATGTCGCCCGTCAGCAGAACGATGTCGGCGGACTGCACGTCCCGCGCGGCCACTTCCAGCCGCTCGATCCGACCGTGGATATCGGAAATGGCGACAATGCGCACGAGGGCCTCCCTTCTTCGAATGACCTTCCGGGAAGTCCGGGAAGCTTCTCGGAGGTGCGAGTGGCCCTCATCGGACGTCCCGGAAGCTTCGGGAGATCCGATGAGCTCTCACTTTATTCTAAGCGAGGGCGGCGTCGCGGATCAGGTGTCGTCCTGCAGCATCCAGTACTCGACGAACCGGGTGCATTTGCCGTCGTCGTCCAGCCAGACCAACCACAGGTTGCTGTAGTCGCGGCGCTGGTCCCGGTAGTGGGTGACCCCCTCCACCACGCCCAGGCCGCCGGATTCGCTCAACACTTCATACTCGAACGACCAGGTCCCCTGGTGGTCGGCGCGGCCCTGCCAACCGGCCAGAATCTCCGCCATCCCTTTCCAAGGATCGCGAAATGGGGCCGTGAAGTAGCGCGCCTCCGCCGTGAACAGGGCTTGGATGTCATCCGGGTCGTTTGTGGTCCAGGCCTGCTTGTAGCCTTCGACCCAATCGGTGACCGTCGTGTTGCGCATTCGAGTCTCCTTTGTTGCCACGGTGGCAATGCTCGCTAGCTGCCCTGGCAGTTGGATTGGCCCGCGCAACGCTCCAGACTCGGAGGTTGACCGTTGGCTGAGGCGGAGCGAGCAATCTGCCACCTGGAATCCCGGATTGTCTCATCGGGCAGCCGCGCCATCTCCACCCGCAAGAGCGTGAAGAATCCCCGGGCCGCCGACATCGCTCGGCGAGCGTCTCGGCTTCGGAGTTCATCACCGAGATTCCATTGCCCGGCCCAAGCTCGTGCGACCCGCCCCACATCAGCGTCCGAATACCTCGGAGAAGACCCCTGTATGATCGGCAGAACGCGGTGGGTGATAAAGTGCCAATCAAACAACGACGCCGTCCACTCCGGATGGGCCGCTTGGAAGCGGGCGTACGCTCGTTCCAGAGCCTGATCCTCCCGGGTCGTGCTGTACAGGCCCAGCAATCTTCTCAACCGCTGCCACAATCGCTTGTTCATTTCATCCTTCATGCTTCTCATGTTCCTCCTATGAGGGCCGGGCTCGCACGGTGCGTTGCGCGACTGACCCTATTCCTGGGCCGGTCAAGCGTCTGAACCCGGCAGCCGGTAGCATATATGAGGATGCACCTGCGCCCGTCCGGGGCACCGTGTTCATGTGCGCACGTTCGAGCAGGTTCTCCTCGGGATGGGCTTGGCCCGGCCTTCCAGTCGCTGGCCCAGGCGCGTCAATTGCGTGCCGAGCCGGGCCAGCGCCCGATCCAGGCGCGAGGGCAGTGGTGGCTCGCGCTCTGCCTCCGGCTTGGTCCGGGCCGCCGTTTTGAGCAGCCGCTCGCGCGCGACCTGCGCGTGCAGGTCGTCGATTTCGATCCGCCTGATCTGATACTGGACCCAAGGGTGCATGTCAACCTCCGCTTGCCAAACGGCGGGTAACTACCTATAATAGTTTTGATAGTTAGAGTGTCGCGTTAAACTTCTAACCTGTCAAGTCACCTATGGGGGTGAGATTCCTATCCTGACATGAGTGGATTCGATTTCGAGGCCGGCCAGCTGGCGCTTAATTTCGCCAACACGGCCGAGTGGCATGCCGGTGAGCAGCCCGAAGAGCGGCTGACGGACTACCGCGCCGTGGTGGCATGGGGAGTGCAGGCGAACCTGCTCAACGGCGAGATGGCGGATCGGTATCTTCAGCTCGGGGAAGACCAGTCGGCGGCCGAAGGTGCACACGAACGTGCCGTGCTGCTGCGCGAGGTCATCTACCGTCTGTTCGCAGCCGTGGCCCACGGTCGGGAGCCGGCGAACAAGGACCTCGACCTGTTGGTACTGTTCCTGCAGATCGCGATGGGCCAGGCCCAGCTGGTCGGTGATCGGGAGGGCTTCACGTGGGGGTGGTCGGCGGGCGATGAGGAACTAGCCGCGGTCTTGGGGCCCGTGGCGCAGGCGGCGGTCGACCTGCTGCGGTCGGGCGACCTCGAGCGCGTCGGCCAATGTGCCGACGATAGGGGCTGCGGGTGGCTCTTCTTCGACAACAGCCGCAACAAGAGCCGCCGCTGGTGTTCGATGGAATCCTGCGGCAATCGGGCCAAGGCGATGCGCTATTACGAGCGAGTCACGGCCAAGGCGGATTGATAAGTCCCAAACCCCAAATCGAAATGGATGGCCAGAGCCGACGGGTCGGCCTGGCCGGCGCGCGCCCGAGATCCACGCCGGTTGTCAAATAGTCGCCTGTCAGCTCGGACCCTGAGCACAAGAGCCGTATAATCGCGCCATGATGATCGAGCGCGCGCTTCAGACACTGCGCCGGGACGCGCAGTTTATGGACAACGTGAGCGCCTGGGAGCGACTGCCCTCGCGGCCCGCCCATTACGCCGACACACCCGAGGGCCTCAGCCCGCGTCTGCTCGCCGCGCTGCGCGAGCTCGGGACGCTGCCGCTGTACACCCATCAAGCCGCGGCGGTGGAGGCCGCGCTGGCGGGCGAGAACGTGGTCACCGTCACCGCGACCGCGTCGGGCAAGACGCTCGGCTACAATCTGCCTGTGGTCCAGTCGCTGCTCGACGACCCCGAAGCGCGTGCCGTGTATCTGTTTCCCACGAAGGCGCTGGCCCAGGATCAGGCCGCGGCGCTGGCGGAACTGTTGGAGACAATGGGTGCCAGCGAGGAGGTGCCGGTCCGGATATACGACGGCGACACACCCACTTCCCACCGTCAGGAAGCGCGCGAGACGGCCCGGCTGCTGATCACCAATCCGGACATGCTTCATATGGGGATCCTGCCCCACCATCCCCGCTGGGCGCACCTCTTTGACAACCTGCACTGGATTGTGATCGATGAACTGCACGTGTACCGGGGCGTATTCGGTTCCAATGTCGCCAATCTGCTCCGCCGCGTTCGCCGTCTGACCGAGTTCTACGGCGCCGAGCCGCAGTACGCGCTGACGTCGGCCACAATCGCCAATCCGCGCGAGCTAGCCGAGCGGCTGATCGAGGCGCCGGTACATCTCGTGTCGTCGGATCTGGACGGCTCGCCCCGGGCCGAGAAGCATGTCATCCTTTACAACCCGCCGGTGATTGACCCCGCCCTGGGGTTGCGCCGAGCTTACACGTTGGAAGCCACCCGCATCACCGGCCGCTTCCTGGCCGCCGACGTGCAAACCGCCGTGTTCGCCCGCGCCCGCCGCACCACCGAGGTGCTGCTGGGCTATGTGCGCGATGCGGTCGAGGAGGCGGGCGGCGATCCCAACACCATTCGCGGCTACCGCGGCGGCTACCTGCCCTTGGAGCGGCGTGAGATCGAACGCGGCCTGCGGGCCGGGGATGTGCGGGGGGTGGTGGCCACGAACGCGCTCGAGCTCGGGGTGGACATCGGCCAGCTGGGCGCCGCGGTGATCGCCGGTTATCCCGGCACCATTTCCAGCCTGTGGCAGCAGGCCGGCCGCGCCGGGCGCCGCAGTGAATTATCCGCTGCGGTGTTGGTCATGTCGGGGGCGCCGCTGGACCAGTTCATCGCCGCCCATCCACGCTACCTTTTTGAGCGGCCGCCTGAGATGGGCCTGATCAACCCCGACAATCTCTCGATTCTCGAGCGCCACCTGCGCTGCGCGGCGTTCGAACTGCCGTTTGAGGCCGGCGAGTCGTTCGGTGGATACGGTGAGGTCGAAGTCCTGCTCCAATTTCTCGAAGAACAGGGCGAGCTGCACCGCTCGAATGGCACGTACCGCTGGATCGCCGACGCCTATCCCGCGGAAGGGGTCTCGCTGCGGGCGAGCACCGACGATTCCATCGTGATCCAGGAGGTCGGCGAGGGCCGGCCCACGGTCATCGGCGAGGTGGACCGCTCCACCGCTCCGATCCTGATCCACGAGGGCGCGGTGTACATCCACGAGGGAAAGACCTTCCTGGTCCAGGAGCTGGATTGGAGCGACGGCATCGCCCACGTCGAGCCGGCCGAGGTCGACTACTACACCGACGCCAGCGAAGCCGTCCATCTGGAGATGCTCGAGGTGTTCGACGCCGACGAAACCGGGCCCGCTCGTGGGGCCCACGGATGGTGCGAGGTGACCGCCCAGACGACATCGTTCCGCAAGGTCAAGCGTTACAGCCATGAAACGTTGGGCTACGGACAGATCGACCTGCCGCCGCGCAGCTACGAGACCAGCGCTTATCGCCTGTGGATTGCGCCCGCCACTGTGGAGCGTCTCGAAGGTGAGGGTGTCCTCATGGCTCCGATCGACTACGGGCCGAGCTGGGCCTCGGCCAGGAAGGCCGCCCGGGCGCGCGACGGCCACCGCTGCCGCCAGTGCGGCGCGCCGGAGCGGGACGGACGCGCCCACGACGTCCACCACCTGCGGCCGTTCCGGGAGTTCGGCTACGTTCCCGGCGGGAACCGCAATGACCGGCTGGCGAATGAGCTGGACAATCTGATCACACTGTGCCCAAGCTGCCACCAGCGGGCCGAATCAGCCCGCGGGGCGCGCAGCGCGCTCTCCGGGTTGAGCTATGCCCTGAACAACATCGCGCCGTTGTTCCTCATGTGCGACCCGCGCGATCTGGGATCCGTGGTCGAGATGAGGGCCAAAGGGACCCGGGCACCGACCATCACGCTCTACGATCGCATTCCCGAAGGCCTCGGCCTGGCGCCCCGCTTGTATGATCTGCACGCCGATCTGCTGCAGGGCGCGCTCGAGCTGGTCGAGGGCTGCCCGTGCCTCGACGGCTGCCCGGTCTGCATCGGCCCGGTCGGCCCGGGAGGCGGCCAAGTGAAGGCCCTGACCGTGCAGCTGCTGCATGCGCTGTCTCACGGCTGAATTCGTAAGTTGCTGTCACCGGAGGGGATCTGGTCGGCGACCGGCAGATATCAACCCGAGTCGTCGGCCAATTTCTCGTCAAATTGGAGCCGGTCGAAGTAGATTTCCTCGCCGCTGAACTTCTCCGCCTCGCGGTCCCAGGGGAAATAGATCACAATCGACAGCTTGATCTGTTCACCCGAGGCCGGGTACCCCGCCCAATCCGCCTGATGGGTCCCGGTCATGTCGGCGATCTCGATGACGCCCTGCGGCCCGATCACGATTCCGGTCAAATCGAAATGGACGTCGGGAAACGCGCCCAGGAACTCGGTGTAGAACGCCCGGGCCCCGTCATGCCCTTCCCAGCGCTGATTCGTGGCCTCGATTTCGTACACACAGTCCTCGGTCAAGGTGGCGATGAGGCCGTCGAGGTCACGCCGATCCTCGGCTTTGGAGTGCTCGATCCAAAGCTTGCGGATCCGTCCGTACTCCTCGGGGTCGACGTCGAGCGTGAGCAGGCGCCTGATGCTGCGATCGTTCATCTCGGTGGACTCAGCGCGCCTCGATCGGTGTGTACGATCGATCCCCTTCGCCCAGATAGATCTGGCGCGGCCGGGCGATGCGCTGCTCCTCGTCCTCGAGCATCTCCTGCCACTGGGCCAGCCAGCCCACCGTGCGGGCGATGGCGAACATCACCGGGAACATCTCCACCGGGATGCCCATCGCCTGGTAGATGATCCCTGAATAGAAGTCCACGTTGGGATAAAGGCGTCTGGAGACGAAATAATCGTCCTCCAGCGCGATCTTCTCGAGCTCGAGCGCGATGTCGAGCAGCGGGTTGCGGCCGGTCACCTCGAAGACCTTGTCGGCGGTTTCTTTGATGATCTGGGCCCGGGGATCGTAGTTTTTGTACACGCGATGGCCGAATCCCATCAGACGGAAGTCGCCGTCTTTGACCCGAGTGACATAATCGGCCACGTTGCTGACGTCGCCGATCTCATCCAGCATGGCCAGCACGCGGGCGTTGGCGCCGCCGTGCAGCGGTCCCGACAGCGCCGCCGCAGCCCCGGCCAGCGCGCTGTACGGGTCGGCCTGGCTGGAACCGATCGTGCGCATCGTCGTCGTACTGCAGTTCTGCTCATGATCGGCGTGCAGGATGAAAAGCAGATCGAGCGCCTCCTCGAGGACCGGGTGCGGCCGGTACTTCGACTCGGACATCTTATACATCATGCTCAAGAAGTTGCCGGCGTAGCTCAGATCGTTATCGGGATAGACGTAGGGCAGGCCGCGGGTGTGACGGTACGAAAACGCCGCGATGGTGGGGACCTTGGCGATCAAGCGCATAATCTGCCGCCGCCGGGCCTCCGGGTCGAGCACCTGGTCGGCGCGCGGGTAAAAAGTGGACAGCGCCGCCACCGAGCTGACGAACATGCCCATCGGGTTGGCGTCGTAGCGGAACGTCTCCATCAAAGTCTTCAGATTCTCGTGCAGAAAGGTGTGGTGGGTGATGTCGTGCACCCAGTCGTCGAGCTCCTGCCTGGTGGGCAGCTCACCCCACATGATCAGGTAGGCGACCTCGAGGAAGGTGCTGTTTTTGGCCAGTTCCTGAATGGGATATCCGCGGTAGCGGAGAACCCCTCGGTCTCCGTCGATGAACGTGATCGTGCTCTTCGTCGAAGCGGTGTTCTTATAGGCCGGGTCGTAGCTCATCAACCCGAAGTCGTCCT
>CAZFCJ010000021.1:39229-41452 GCA_964517315.1 uncultured Anaerolineaceae bacterium
GTCGAAGCGGTGTTCTTATAGGCCGGGTCGTAGCTCATCAACCCGAAGTCGTCCTCGTTTACTTTGAACTGGCGCATCTCCATCGCCGAAAACGTTTCGTGCTCGATGGGAATTTCGTGCGTGTCGCCGGTTCGGTTGTCAGTGATGGTGAGGGTGTCTTTGGCCATGCTCAACTCCTGCCTGTGCTGCGCGGCGAAATGGGAGGTGAAGACGAGCGTGCACGCTCCTCCATCGTCGCGGCTCGCGGATCCGTCACCCCTGCTGTACTTATTTTATTGAACAACTCGAGCTTATGCGCTCGGGACCTGGAGCAACAGAGCGCCCTCGTCCCATTGAGAGGTGACGAACGTCACCCATCCGGGGGCCGTCACGCGGAGCTGAATCAGGCAAGCGCCCCACAGATGATATTCGGGCTGAGCAGGGAAGGCAGCGACTTCCCAACGAGCTGATACTAGCCGTCGGACCATCCAGCACCCGGCCCGATCCGCAAAAGGCGTATATGATGGTGGCGGAGGTGGACACAGTGCTCGAAGGGATCTCGTTCAACCAGCGCTCGGGCCCGCCGCTCGCGCTGCGCGCGGCTTCCATGTTGGTCCTGTGTGTGATGGGACTTCAGGCGTGCTCGGCGTTCAGTGGCTCAGAATCGTCGTCTCCAGTGCCCGAGGATCCTCCGGAGTATCAGGGCCTGAGGGCCAAGGCGCTGGGTCCTCATCGGGCGGTGTTCAGGCTGGAATTCGAAGCCGAGGAGAGCTGGCTGTACCGTGTGGAAACCCGGGTCAGCTCCGAGGCGACGGAGCATAATCTGCGCGTCGAAGGTGTGTCCGACGCCCGCGACCCCGGCGATGTGCGCATTGTCACTCGGGGGGATGAGACCCGAATGAAGGGGCCCGCCACGCACGACTCCTGCCTCCGGTTCCCGCGCGGCATGGACCTGAACGTGAGGCTTCTCAGCCCGGACGATGTCATTCCAGTCGAGGAGCTGGATGAGCCGCTGGTGTCATTGGGTCAGGACGTAGTCGCCGGTCGGCCGGCGGTCCACTACGCGGTCATGCAAGATAAAGCGGCGAATTGGGAGCGGGTGCTGCTCGGGATTTGGCTGGACCGGACCACGCAGGCCGCACTGCGCTACGACCTCAGCGCCCGAGGCCGCGATCCCTATTTCACGGCCGGGTTCGGCGAGATCGTCGGCTCCTATGAGGTCGTCGAGGTGGGACCGCAGACGATCGAGCCGCTGGGGAGCTGTGAGATCGAGCTGCCGCTTCCACCGGAGGCGCGCCAGCTCGTACGACTGCCCGATGAGATCTCGTACCAGGTTGAGATGACGGCCGATGGGATCATCGCTTTCTACCGGCGAACCATGGCCGACGAAGGCTGGCAGCCCCTCGACGAGGAGGCCCGGGACAGCGGAGCCGTCGCTCTGCGCTACCGTCGGGAGGCGCAGCGGGTGGTCATCACCGTTCGCGACATGGGTGATCACCGTCGGGTGGACATCAACATAAGATAACGACGAGATTTCATGGTGAGGTTGGTAGAATAGGAAGCACGGTCAGCCGCAACGAAAACACGTGACAGGAGTAAAGGCCAACCTATGGCCGGCAACGGCAACCTGATCAAGGAAGATGAAATTCACATCGGACCCAGCGGGCCGCGCCGGCGGCCGGAGTGGATTAAAGTGCGCGCGCCGGCCGGCGAGACGTACGAGTGGCTGCAGGACATGATGCGCTCCAAGCACCTGCACACCGTGTGCGAGGAGGCCCGCTGCCCAAACATCGGCGAGTGCTGGGGGAGCGGCACCGCGACGTTCCTGCTGATGGGAGACACCTGCACACGTTCCTGCGGTTTTTGCGACATCAAGACCGGTCGCCCGGAGCCGCTGGACTGGCTGGAACCCGAACGGGTGGCCCGCTCGGTGCAGGCCATGGATCTGCGGCACGCGGTGATCACGAGCGTCAACCGGGACGAGCGCGCCGACGGCGGCGCCCCGATTTTCGCCATGGTCATCCGCCGCATCCGCGAACTCCAGCCGGGCTGCTCGGTCGAGGTGCTCATCCCGGACTTCAAGGGTTCCATCGAGGCCTTGAAAATTGTGATGGACGCCCGACCCGAGATCCTTAATCACAATGTGGAGACCGTGAGGCGGCTGTTCCGTAAGGTCCAACCCCAGGACCGCTACGAGTGGGCCGAGGCCACGCTGCGCAACGCCAAACGCCTCGACCCGGACGT
>CAZFCJ010000022.1:0-21688 GCA_964517315.1 uncultured Anaerolineaceae bacterium
ATGTGGTCGGCGAACTCGCCTTCGATGTATCTTCGGCGAGACGCTTCAGAGTCTCGTCGATCTTTTCGCTCATCGCGTCCTTTGGTGTTCCAGTCTTCCAGAATGGCTTCGACATAGCGCCACTTGCGGGCGTTGTTCTCGACGGCGATGCCGATGGCCTCTTTGATCCAGCGGTTGGGATACGACCGCTCGGCTTCTTTCAGCTTCTCGGCGATCATCGGCGTGAGTGGGCCAATGTTCTGCTCATAAAGGGTGAAGACGGTCGGCCGCTCCATGTGCAGACGCACGCCCTTCCCGGCCGACTCCGGGCGCCAACTACCATCCCTGAGCCCCTGGGCCGCTTGGCGTCCCTTGGGTGAGTTCAGGAACATGAGAATCCGTTCCTGCTCGCCCCCGTCGTCGATTCGAGCCCGGAGCAGGGTGCCCCGCTGGACGGCGCGTTCGAGGGCGCGATCAAGACTGTCGGCGGCGCTCATCCCCGGCTCGCGGAGCGCAGCGAGCAGCCGCTGGTCGTCCAGCATCTCCGCCCGATGTAGAAAGGCGGGCTCCCGCTGGGACCTGGCCAGCGCCCAAAAGGCGTAGAGTGTAACTTTGAGCTCCGCCAAATCGTCAATGGCGGGCAGAAGCTCTGTGAAGAACCCTGACGGGATCGGAGTCAGGCGTGACTTGCCTTCTGGGAATCCGGGGAAGCCTTGGGATGTCTCGCTCATGGCGCTCGGTCTTAGTCTACACGAGGTGCGGGCCGCGTGCGAACAGGAGCAGGGGATTTAGGTGCGGCCATTGGCTGAACGCCACTTGGCCCCTGGCCTGGAACGTGATCTCGATCAACTTTGCGCATGCAGTTCGGATCCATCGACGATTCGGTTAACGTCATCCTGAGGCCGCATGGGCTCCTTATCGAATGCGGCAGGATATTCTGGGGGCCAAAAGCCGGTGGCCAATGGTCACAGGCCTGCGCTCAAGCCGAGATTCTTGTCGGAGCGCCCGTGACTACCCCGGCGCCTCTTCGGGTTCGCTGAATGAAAGATGTCGTGTGGCCGCGTTCTCGAACTTGGCCAACGACTTGCGGAAAACGAGCTCGACGCTGCCGACCGGACCGTTGCGGTGCTTGGAGACCATGATCTCGGCCACGTTCTGCTTCAGGGTGTCGGCCTCGTACTGGTCGGGCCGGTAGATGAACATGACGATGTCGGCGTCCTGCTCGAGGCTGCCGGACTCACGCAGGTCGGACAGCACCGGACGCTTGTCGGCCCGCTGCTCGACCGCGCGCGAGAGCTGCGCGGCGGCCAGGACGGGAACGTTCAGCTCCCGCGCCAGCACTTTGAGGTTGCGTGAGATGTACGAGACCTCCTGCACCCGATTGTCGATGCGCGTGTCGCCCGTCATGAGCTGAAGATAGTCGACGATGATCAGATCGAGCCCGTACTCCATATGCAGCCGTCGGCACTTGGTGCGGAGCTGAAGCGGGGTGATCGCCGGCGTGTCATCAAGGAAGATCATCGTGTCGCTCAGCGTGCTGACGGCCTGGGTGAAGAGCGGCCACTCGTCATCCTCTAAATCCGCCAGGCGCAGACGCTGGGCGTCGATGCCTGTCTCCTGGGCGATCAGGCGCTGGACGAGCTGCTCGTTGGACATTTCGAGCGAGAAGAGCGCTACCCTTTTCTTGTGCAGTTGGGCCGCGTTCTTGGCGGCCGACAGGCAGAACCCTGATTTGCCCTGGCCGGGTCGACCGGCGATGATCAGCAGATCGCTCGGCTGCATACCTCCCAGCAGTCGATCCAGATCGATGAAACCGGTCGGCACGCCGATCGTCTCATCCTGGTGCCGCGCCAGGTAGTCGATGCGATCGTAGTATTCGCTCAAGACCTGCTTGATCGGCTGCAGCTCGCGCGACAGGCGCCGCTCGCTGACCCCGAAAACCGCCTTTTCCGCGTCGTTGACCACGTCGTCGATGGCGGTGTCGGATTGATAAGCCAGGCGGGCGATCTGGTTGGCGGCCTCCAATAAGCGGCGGCGCGTGGCGGTCTCCTGAACGAGCCGGCCATAGGCTTCGGCGTGGATCGATGTGGGGACGTTGTTGATCAACGAGGTCAGGTACGCCGGCCCCCCGATCTCCTCCAGTCGGTTCTGGGCCTCCAATTCTTCGGAGACCGTCAGGATGTCGATGGGCTGACGCTGATCATGCAGGCTGTTGAACGCCTCCCAAACCCATCGGTTGCGGTGCAGGAAGAAGTCGTCGGCGGTGAGAAAATGAGCGAGGTCGTAGAAGACTTCGGTGTTGACCAACACCGAGCCGAGCACGGCCTCTTCAGCTTCGCGGTTGTGGGGCAGACCCTCGCCGGATCCGCCGTTCCCGCTCGATTGGGGGCGTGGTGGAAGCGTTGAATCGCTCATTAGGAAAATGAAACCGGCCCGCGCCGGTTTGAAAATTGCTGTTGGGCACCTACCCGCCTGCTGCGGGCTGCACCCCTCCTATCGTTTGGTAGCCTCGCGGAAGAAAGAGCTCAGTCCTCGGACTCGTCGTCGTCCATTTCGTCAATATCCAGCGTATCGACGAAGTCCTTGAACACCTCGAGCCGTTCCTCATCCATCTCTTCTTCGAGCTCTTCCTGGTCGACGCCCTCTTCGGGCTCAGCCGAGGCTTCCTCCATCACCTGGTCGGCGACGAAAACGGGAACGTGCACGCGCACGGCTAGTGCGAGGGCGTCGGACGGGCGAGAGTCGATCTCCAGCTCTTGGCCGTTGACGTTGACGATAATGCGGGCGTAGAAGACGTCGTCTTTGAGCTCGGTGATGTTGACACGCTGGACCTCCGCTCCCAGCGTCTCCAGAACATTGCGCAGGAGGTCATGGGTCAGCGGTCGGGCCACCTCCATCTCCTGGAGGCTGACGGTGATGGCTTCCGCTTCGTAGGGGCCGATCCAGATCGGCAGGAAGCGTTCCGAGGTCGTGTCGCGGAGAATGACGATCCGGTGCTGAGACATCAGACTCACCCGGATGCTATCGATCTCGACCTCTACCATGAACCGGCCTCCAGCCGCGTCTTTGACAACATCGACGGAATTCTAACATACGGAAAATGGCGGTGCAACGCGCAACTGAAAAAGGGCTAAGCAAGGGCGGCCGCCAACCGTGCCGCCACGCGCCCGTTATTCTCGAGCAGCGCCTGGTTCGTGCGGATGGATCCGCCGTCCGTACGTCGGGCCAGCTCGGCGAGCAGGAACGGTGTAATCTCACTGCCGCGGATCCCCCGTTCGGCGGCAGCCTGCTCGGCCTGTTCCATGATGGCCTCCAGTCGCTCCTGAGGGATGCTCGCCTCCTCGGGCACCGGGGCAGCCAAGAGCACCCCGCTCCCCAGCTCCAGGTCCCAGTGGGTTCGGATGACCCGTGCGGCCATTTCGGCGCCGTCGACACGCAGGCTGACCCGAAGCCCCGAGGAACGGTTGAAGAAGGCGGGGAAGTCGTCGGTCTGCCAGCCGAGCACGGGAACGCCGGCCGTCTCCAGCCACTCCAACGTACGGGGCAGATCGAGGATGGACTTGGCCCCGGCGCAGACCACGGCGACCGGTGTCCGGGCCAGCTCGGGCAGGTCGGCGGAGACGTCGCCGCGGCGACCGCGGTGAACGCCGCCGATTCCCCCGGTGGCGAAGACGCGGATTCCCGCGGCGTGGGCAACGATCATCGTGGCGGCGACGGTGGTGCCGCCGTCATGCCCCAAGGCCGCGGCTGCAGCCAAATCCCGCCGACTGATCTTTCGGGGCTCCGAGCGGAGCGCCAGATGTTCGAGCTGTTCCTCTGTCAGCCCGGCGTGGATCCGGCCCTCAAGGATCGCGATGGTCGCCGGCACAGCGTCGGTCTGACGCACCACCTGTTCCAGCCGGCGCGCGGTCTTCAGGTTGGTGGGTCGGGGGAGCCCATGGGTGATCAGCGTCGACTCGAGCGCCACGACGGGTTGGCCGGCTGCAAGCGCCTCCCGGACCGACGGGTGCACGATGAATTTTGGTCCAATGGAGCTCATCTCCAACCTTTCAGCAGTGGCGGGCCGCGGCTAGCTGAGGTGGTCGTACAGCAGCTCGAGGGACAGGTTGGCGACCACGCTGCCCTGGGTGCGGAGCGTGAGCGAGGCCGCGGTGACGCCCAGGAGAATCGCTTCGTCGATGGGGATCTCGTTGAGCAGAGCAAACACGACCGTCGCCAGCAGCGCGTCGCCGGCTCCGGTGGGGTCGATGATCTCGGTCTTGAGTGCCGGCACCTGGCCGCTGCCCTCGACGGTTGCGTAGCCCACGCCGAATTCGGCGCGGGTGATCATAACAATGTCGACGTCGCGCCCTACCAACTCGCGGGCAGCCTCAATGGCGCTCGCTTCGTCGGAGTGCGGAATCGACAGCGGGGAAAGCGCCTCGGCTTCGCCCTCGTTGGGTGACAACAGCCAGATGGCGTCCAGATATGGCGTGAGCTTGGGCGCCAGCGAGCGGGAGGTTGGATCGACGGCGACGGGCAATTTCGACTGCTGGGCCATGGCGAATGCCACCGCCAGGCTGTCGGGTGGCAGATTGGCGTCAAGGACGAGCACGGCCGCCTGTTCGAACAGGTGCTGGAGGGCTCGGAGCTGCTTGGGAGTGATGGCCGCTATGGCGGCCATGTCGTCGAGGCCCAGCTGCAGAGTGCCCTGCTGGTCGAGGACGGCGAGGTAGGCGCCGGTTTTGGTCGACTTGCTGGTGAGCACGGATTCGACGTTGATCCCGGCGCTGGCGGCGTGGGCCAGAAGCTGCCGCCCTTGTGCGTCGTCGCCGACGGCCGTGACGAGCGCGCAGTCGACGCCGAGCCGGGCCAGGTTCTCGGCGACGTTACGGGCAACCCCTCCGTACGAAATGCGCAGCTGACCCGGATTGGAGGTGCCGCTCTCCAATTCGGATCTGGCGCGGCCCACGATGTCGATACCGGCTGCGCCGATCACGAGGATGGGTCCTTCGGCGTCCGGATAGTGGATCAATCGCGCGAACCCCCTAACTGCCGGGGTCCGCTCAGCTGCTCCAGATGGTCCAACGCTTGGTCGATGTCCATCGGAAGGGTCGACTCGCCTTCCCGGCGAAGGTTCTTGGTCAGGGCGTCAAGCGTGCTGTGAATTTTCTTGAGCAGCGCCCAGCAGCGGTGGCGGCCGTCGAAGCCGTTGCTCTCCCATGTGGCGATCCAGCTCTCCAACGGTCGATGGACACCGTCCTGGAAGCCGCGCGCACGCTGTCTTTCCAGATAGGAGGGCGAGCGGAGCAGGCGGGCGCGCTGGACATTCTGCCAGGCTCCCACGATCGTTTTCCCGATGCTGACCACGCCGCCCTCGTCAGGGGTTCCAATTTCCCAGGTGCCCACCCCGACCCAGTCGAGCTCGAGACCGTGTTCTCGAAGCCGGGCGCGGGCTTCCTTGGTGTGGAAGCGCTCGGTGAGTTTGCGGCGCGGAATGTGAAACGTGTGGCTGGCCCCGGCATCGCCCGGCGCGTCCGCCTCCGGCTGGAGGGCGAGAAATTCCTCCAGAGTGAGGTCACCGACAAAAGAGCGGATCTCGTCGGCGGCCAGCTGGGCAAGTTCGTCACTCCAATCAAGCGGGCCCTCCTCGGAGACCGCCCGCCCATAAACCAGGCGGCGGATCGCGGCCTCGGTGTAGGGGTACGGAATCTGCAGGCTGCGCTCCTGAACCCCACCGTAGACACGGAAGACCATCTGCACATCGCGGGCGCGGACCTCAATGCCGTCGCCGGTCACCGCGGTCACCTCGTCGAGCTCCTTCAACTGATCGCGCAAATCGATCACGTCCCGCAGGCGCTCGAATCCGCGGATGAAACGTTCTCGCTCCGGCCCGTAAACGCGTGGAAGACCGTCTGCGGTTTCCATCACCGCCGCATACCCGAGGTGGACCTGCAGGAAACCGGGCCCGCCGATGCGCAGCATCGGGCTGTCGCGGTTGAGCAACTTGACCTGGCCTTGAGCGATGTTGAGGGTGTCGTAGCCCAGACCGAACGCCGCGCCGTGCAGATAGCGCTCGGCCAGCGAGGGGGATTCCAGCTCAAAGAGGTCGGCCAGATAATGCCCTGCCAGCCGCTGGCCGAACCACAATGCGGCCGCCGCGGGGAGCAGGTGAAGCAGGACCTCGGGCGCGAACAACGAGCTGATCAGGTCGACGGCGACGTTGAGTGGAAAGACCAGCTGATTGAGCCATTCGCCCGGCAGAACCCGTGGGAAGTTCGCCAGGAAGCCCAAGAGCAGCCAGTAGCCTCCAACCAGGAATCCGACGAGGATCAGCCGCAGACGGGCGCCTCGGTGGTCGCGCCGAAGCAGGTTGGAGAGGGCGGTGGCGAGCGCGGTCACCAGCGGATTGCGCGCGGCGGAGAAAGCGCGCTGGCTCATAGCTCCGGCTCCCGGCAGTTCTCGTCGAGGCGGCGGACTTCGGCCAGCAGCGCGCGTAGATGGTCGCTCAATGCACCTGATTCGGGGAGCAGTTCCGGTTCCTGGAGCAGCTGCAGCGAGTCGCCGAGGATCCTGGTGAGTGTGTCCCGCTGGGACAGCCGGCGGCCTTCGCCGAGGAGTTCGCGCAGCTCCGCGGTGGCCTCCCGCAGCAGCGTCTGTTGGCCGTTGCGTTCACCCTCCCAGCGCGCCTCCTGGCCCCTGCCGCGCGCCTGCAGCATGCCTTCCTCGACGGCCGTTCCCCACTGCTCGCGCCAGCGTCGCAAGTGCTCGGCGCGCACCGCCTCGGGCACCTTGAGGTTCCCGATCTCGAGGTCGAGAACACGGATGCCGCGCCGACGCAGCACATCCAGTTCACGCGGCGAGCTGCGATCGGAGGGCGATTGTGACGAGTCCGGAGTCGGCACGAGCTGTTTTTCGATCGCACGCTCGACTTTCTCCAAAGGGCTGGGCCGGGTGCGACCGCTCGAGAGTAGATCCTCCAGCCGCCAATGTTTGATCTCCTCCCGCCAAAGGTCGACCGCCACGAGGGCGGGCAAATCGGACCAGTGGGTGGGCTGGTCGTCGCGGTGGGCGTGACCATACACGGCCCGCTCGGCCGATCGGGGGTTGAATTCATAGGGGGGTAAGTGCGGGAACTGCCCTTCACGGGGCGGAGAGGCGTGACCGGGGTCCAGCATGAATGTCACCCGCAGGTCGGCGGAGACCGGGATGCCGTCCTCGGTGAGGGCCGTCGAGCTGACCTCGCCGCCGCCGGCCGATGCCTGGCCCGGTGTCGTCCCGCGCACCTCTCGGACCTGCCGCCGCAGATCGAGCGCGGCGGCGAGGCGCTCACCCGGCTCCGTGAAGGTCACACCCGGCCCGATGGCCCGGGTGAAGCGAGTCTCCGTGCGCAACACCCCGGCGCTGGCCTGGTCGGCGAGCAAGACCCCCGCCCCGCGCCGGCTGCGCTCACCGCGGCTTTCGACCGCTTGCCCATCGCGCAAGAAGAGGACGGGACCGCGGTTGCCGAGCGTGTAATCGAGCAGCCGCTGGAACGCCATCCAGCGTTCTTTCAAGGACTGGACCGGGAGGACGAACTGAGAGGCGAGCGCCAGCACGACCAGCGCGCTGGCGGCGAACAACCCGATGTCGAAGACCACGACCAGGGGACGGGAGGCCGGATCGGCGGCCCGAAAGACGAGAACGTACAGGCCGATCCAGATCAGAAGGCCTATCGTGGTGCGTACACCAGGTCGCCGATGGAACGGCTGGAACTCCATGATGAGAAGATTGTATGCGCGTCAAAAGGCAGTTGCAAATAGCTCGGCCCGAACGCCCAAGGCTTGTCAAAGCCGTGAGCGGAGAGTACCCTTGATGTGAAGACCCGCTCGCCTCGATGATAGGATCGATGATGACCACTCGCCTGGACGCATTGGTAAAGATCCTGAAAGCCCTCGCCGCCGAGCTGCCCGATCCGATATGGGTAGCCCTGGTGGACGATCAAGGGTTAGTCCTCTCTTGCGTCCCCGAAAATCCGGTTGTGGATGAGGACCGCGTGTCAGCGATGACGGCCGCGGTAGTCAACCTCGGCGAGCGCGTGTTGAGGGAGGTGGAAGGGGGAACTTTGCGGTACGCGAACGTCGCCGGCTCGAAGCGCCAGTACCTGATGGTGGTCCTGACCAAAGAGCGCTTGCTCTCGATCGGGTTGGCGCCGAAGGTCCCCGCACAGGCGACGTTCGGACCCCTGAGCCGTTGGGTCCCTCAACTCTTGGACACGCTGAAGAAAAGGGTCTATGATTAGCTGAACCGTGCCTTCAAGAGGCGCGTAGACGGGTTGTGGACGCGATACAATCCCCGCGACTGCTCAGGTTCAAAAGGTAATCAAGGAGCGGACTGGATGGCCGAAGAGGAACAGGAAAAGAAGCAGGAAGAAGCCGAAGAAGAAGAAGAGGAAGAAGGGCTGAGCGAAGAGGAGCGCAAGGCCATCCTTGACCGGTTCGAAGCTCGCATCGAAGCGGGTGACTTCGGCGGTCGACCGTTCCACAACGTGGTACGGGAGGAGATCTACCCCCTGCTGGGAGAGGAAGCGCTCAGCGCCGAGGAATTCAGCCGGCTTGTCCGAAAGTGGGCCCGGCAGAACTATCCGAAGAGTTGGCCGGTGAGATCCTACCAAGAGGAGTAGTTCCGTTTCAGCCCATCGACCCAGCAACGCCCGCAAGGGCGTTTTTTTATTGCAAATCCAAGCGAGCTTTCAGGTCCTGAATCGACTCGTCGACGGTGCGGCGAATCCGATCCGAAGCGCCTGGTAATGTCTCGGGGAGGGACGCATCGCGCAGCTTGCTGCCTCCATATCGATTTCGGTACGACGGCGGCAGATCGTCTGGGAAATCGACGTCCAGCATCGCTCCCACAGCCAAGGTCCAGGCCCTCGGGACCACGCTCATATCGTAGCCCCCTCCACCTAGCGCCAGCCAGGGCAAATCCAACGCGGCGAAGAAGTGGAAGAGCTGGCTGTGCCCGTTCGTCGTCAACGAGAGGTGGGCCAGTGGATCGCGGTTATGGGTGTCCACGCCGAGCTCTGTGACAAGGACATCCGGCTCGAAGCGGTCGAACAGAGGCGGAACCACGCGCTCGAATGCCTCCAGGTAGACCTCATCGCCCGTGTAGGGCGGCAGCGGCAGGTTGGCCGAGTAGCCCTCCCCTTCCCCGCGGCCCGTCTCGTGGGTAAAGCCGGTGCCGGGAAAGAGTGTGCGCGGATCCTGGTGCAGCGATATCGTCATCACCCTGTCGGTCTCGTAGAATGCGGCCTGCACCCCGTCGCCGTGATGCACATCGATGTCGATATACAGTGGGCGGCGACCCTGTTCGACCAGACGGGTCAGACCAACGGCGACATCGTTGAACACGCAGAATCCGGAGGCGAAATCCGGGCCGCCGTGGTGTAATCCGCCGCTGTAGCTGAATGCGACCGTGCAGGCGCCCGTGTGGACCGCCTCGGCGGCCTGTAGGGCGCTCCCCACTTTGAGACCCTCCGAGACGAACATCCCCTCGAAGACCGGGTTGTCACCCGGGCCGAAATTGTAGCGGGAGGGGTCGACGTCTGATCGACCTTCACTGAGCGCCCGGACGGCCCGCACGTACCCCTCGGTGTGAAACAACCCCAACTCTTCATCGCTGGGGAGCCTGGGAGGTACGACCTTCAGATCCGGGTGGGCCAGCGCGTCGTAGGCCTCCAGCAACTCGTAGGTGCGTTGCAGGCGCTCGGGTTTGAGCGGATGATGGGGCCCGTGACCCTGGGCCCAGACTTCGGGTGAGGCGAGAAAGATGATCGGCGTGTCCATGGTGTTCCTTCGCAGCTGACACAGGATGAGGCCTCGAGCCACCTTTATCCTACCCCGGTCGCGAAGCCCGCCCGCCTGGTCAATTCCTGCCTTGAATATCGCGGTCGGATCGAGCGGGCGAAGGAGGGCGGCTCAGGGAGCGTAAGCGCAGCGGAAACCAAGGTCGGGCCGGTGGCCGTCCGGATGGTGCCAGAAGCGGTTGCTGGCGCGGGCGCCAAGCACCAACCCATCCCAGGTCGTTTCCGCCCATGAGCTGCCCCGGATGGAGTGTACGGATCCATCGCGGGGTCCGACGGGGGAATGTTCGGATGCGATGTCGTAGAAGCCGCTGTCGTACCAATCCGCCACCCACTCCCAGACGTTGCCGGCCATGTCGAGCGCGCCGTAAGGGCTGGCGCCGGTGGGGAAGGCTCCCACGGGTGAGGTGCGTGGGAACCCGTCGTCGTAGTTTTCGTCCCGGTAGTCAAACGGGCAGCTGACATCGCAGAAATTGAGGCGAAGCTCGCGGCCGCTTTCAGCGGCTCCGATCCAGCCCCAAGGATAGCGACGCCGGTCGCTCCCGCGGGCCGCCTTCTCCCACTCCGCCTCCGTCGGCAGTTCCCGGCCCGCCCAACGGCAGTAGCTGTCAGCCTGGTGCCAGGAGACGCCGACGACCGGATGTGCCCCCGAACGCCGATCGTCGGGTGGGCCGGCCGCCGCGGTACAACCTCCCGCGGCGACGCATCGAGCGTACATGTCGATGGTGACCTCGGTCGAATCGATCCAAAAACTTCCGAGCGTGATCTCGCGCTGAGGCCGTTCGTCGGGTTCGGCGGGCGCGAACGCCGCATCGGCGCCCATGTGGAACTCCCCGGCCGGCACGAACACCAGGGTCATCTCGTCAACGGGTGAAGTCCAGGACGCCCCGGCCGCTTCGCCGGGGGGCGGAGTCGGCCGGGAGGGGGCAGTCGCCGAGGGGGTGTGGGTGGGCGCTGGAGGGGTCAACGTGGCCGGTGGGGTGGGTGCAGCGGTCGTGGCGGCCGCTGGGGCGGAGGTGACCACCTTTCGGGGCGGGTCCGAGGTGGGTTCAGGCGGTTGAATCGAGGTGCAGGCGGCCAACAGGACAAGGCCAAGCTGGAGGGCGGCGAAATTGAGCTGGGTCTGCTGGGTCATCGCGAGCCGGCGGTTGCGTCCTGTGATGCGAGCGGAGAGGGCTAATCATAGCATGTGCGGCCCGAGGCTCTCGGGGTAGACCCCGAGGGCCTGACGGTCGGCCCCCTCTTCCCGCCGTCAGAAGATTGTAGTTCGAGCGGCGGATGATCGGCCAGGTCCCCCGCAACTCCGAGGTGCTGGCGACCTTGAAATCCTCCATTGTGGGGACCGCCGCAGGGGCTAATTCTGGGTTCTGTTCCCTCCAGACCAGATTACCCCTCCGGTGTGGGGGAGTCCTCGGTTTCCGTCGGGGGTGGAAGGGTCGCGGTGGGGCTCGGTTCCGGGGATGGGGTGGCCGTCGCTTGAACCGTGGCGGAAGGCGAGGGGTCGTCGTTCGGCGTCGGGCTGGGCGTCCCGGTCGCCGTGGCCGTCGGTGAAGTCTCGGAGCCGGGTGTATTCGTCGGAACGCTCGTCGAGGACGGTGCGGAACTGGGCTTCGCCCTTGGCGTCTCGGTCGGTGTTGGGCTTGAAGTGTGGGTAGGGGTGGAGGTCCCCTCGTCCTCGATCGTCGCTGTCGAACTCGGTGTGGGCGTGGCCGTGCTGTCCCCGACCTCTCTCAATTCGGACTCCTCCGGATCGCTATGGCCCTCATCCCCTCCGTCGAGCGGACAGATGCCTTCATTGGCGGCCTCGAATTCGTCCTTCGTCGCCTCGAATTCTCCTCTGTCAAATGCCGCCTGGAATTTTGCGATCACCTGATCGACACTGAACGCGTAGTCCACATCGGGGTGCGCGCCGTTGAGCAGCGCGGCCACCGTATGGCGCATCAGCGCGTGCAGCCCGCCGCCCGGGAGCTCGAGGGCTTCGTGCAACGTCGGATCGTCGGGTACGTCCCGGCCGAACACGCTCTCGAAGGCCGTATCGGGCTCATAGGGATCCGGCCAACTGTCGAAGTGGTGCTCCTGCCTCCAGAATCCGGGCGTGCAGCCCTCCGCTTGCCGGGTCGTGATCCGGGCGGAGATGCCCAGCAGCTTGAACCACAGCGTGTCGCTCGTCGGGATGAGAAAGCTCAACAGCGCCATGACCAGGGTCAAGGCGGCGGCTGGCCCGAGACGGTTCAGCAGGACCTGCGGTCCCCGGTTCAACGGATCCACCCTATGGCTTGACGCAAGCCGATGCCGAGCCAGCCCAACTTGGGGACGATCAGGATCACCTTCCCTTCCAGTCGGCTGGCCGGGACGGGAGGGTCAGGGGTGTTGTTCGCGTCGCCCTGGACCGTGAAGATCAGTTGATCCCCCTCCTGCTGCAGCTCGATGACTCGATGGATGACGTAGACCCCCTGTTCCCTGAAACGAATCATGTCGCCGACCTGGATGGTGTCGGCGCTGACCTCGCGGGTAATGGCGATATCGCCGGTGCGCATGGTGGGCAGCATGCTCACCCCGGTGACTAACGTCGGTTGGATCCCGAACAGTCCGGTATTGAACCACAGCACGGCCACGGAGGCGGCGCCGACGATCGCCCAGCTGGGGGAGAGGGAGCGAGCTCGTCGTCGGACATTGCGACCGCCAGGATGAACGGCGCTCTGCACCAGCAGCAGCCCCAGCGCCGGGGCCATCGTGCCCAGGAAGCTGGTCACCAGCCAGGGCAAATCCGGCAGAACCGGTGAGAACCACTCGAAGGAGCTCAAGACCACCCGGTAGATCAATGCTGGAACGGGGCCTCCGAACAGCACCAGCAGTGAAGCCAGAACGTGTTCGGCGAGAGCCGGCATGATGAATTCGCCGCCGACGCGCAGCAGTGAGGGGAGGCCGCCGATCGAAGCGATGCGGCCCGGCGGCAAGCCGATGAAGGTGAGAAAGATGGATACGAGCAACAACGCCAGCGTGGGCCGTCGCTTGCCGATGGAGACGACGAGGCAGGTCCGGCTGATTTCCACCCCGAACAGGAGGGCGGCGACATAGAATCCGTTTCCCAGCAGGGCCCACGGCCGGTGATTGTACGGCGAGTTTCCGAAGCCAAAGAGCAGCCCGGCGAGAACGAAAACGGCGATTTGAAACGCGCCGATCAGGCCGGCGAGCAGCGGCAGCACCCGGCCGGCGCGCGGCTTCTGTCGGACGCCGTAGCGCAGGCCCAACCAGGCGATGATCCCGGCCGAGCACCACAGAAGCGGATAGTACACGTGCATGAGCACCCAACTGGGGTACGGACCCGATTGCGCCCGATAGGTCATAAAGTAGACGATCAGGAGCCAGCAGGCGACGGGCGCCCACGGCATCACCGAGGACTGGATCGCCTTAATGGACGATCGTCTGCGTGTGCTCAGCCCGTGTATCGTCGATGACCTCAATCGTGTATGGCCTCTCAAATTTCCAGGTTATTCAGCGCGTCGGATATGTTCTTCATGATTTCGAATTGTTTGTCGGTCGGATCGGTACCGAACATCCCTTCTACCGCGGCGATGGTTTCGTCCAAGGTCGCCGCGGTCGGGTCGGAGAGGTTTAGATCGTTGGCCGGATCCAGGGAGGACACGTCGTGGGTCTCACCTTCACAAAGCAGGCCTGCCTGTGCGTTCAATCTGGTGGCCAGGTATTGGGACAAGAACCTGGTCTCGGCGGTGGCGTTCTTGCCCGTGGCCGCGGCGAACGCCTGCTCCATGCCCTCCACCGTGGTGGGTCCCAGCCATTCGGAGGTGGCGTCGATTTCTTTCAAAAAGTCTTCGATCCGCTCCTCGGAGAAGGTCTGGTGCTTGTCCCAGTTCTTCCAGAAGCCGGGTGTCCCTTGGAGGGCCTCGGAGAAGGTCTTCTCGATCCGGAAGGTGTAAGGTGCCCGCTGGTCGGCCGGCTGCTCGAGATGGACCGTTAAGGTTTCAATCTCCGTGTCCCCCGCCTGGAGGGTGGAACACGCGGTCGCCTCCCCGAGCTCGGCCACCGTGAGCACGCTGGGCGCCTCGATCACCGGCCCCGTTCTGCGCAGCGCGCGCAGCCCGACGTTGGTAATCGATACCCAGAACTGGCACGTGTAGCTCGGATAAGCGTTGCTGACGGCCACAGCGACCGACTCGCGTTCGATGCCCACCGTTGCGAGGCAAGCCGCCACGGCCTGGTCGTAGCCGGGATCGAGGCCGCCGTCGCCGTCACCGGGGTCAAGTGAAGGGTCATCGACTTGGCCGTCGTCGTCGGTGAAAGCCGCGGTGAACTCCACATCCAGTTCGCCGGTCCCCACCGTGCCCTCGACCTTGAGTGTGTGGCTCCTCACTTCGTCGGCGAGACCCCATCCGGCTACGAGCACGACCAGCGTCATCGCGCTCGCGATAACGCCGGTGTGGAAGGGGGACAACGCCCGTCGTCGGCTCATCTCAGGTCACGGTCCCTACTCGACTTCATTCCACTGGGCGAGTTTGATCAGGACTTCGAACCCGAACGTCGCCCCCGGCGGCGCACCGTCCAAGAGTTGCATGTCCAAGTCCATGGTGACCACCTGACTGGGGTCGATCTGCTGCTTGAGCTCGATCGTCGTGATATGCAGGTCCAGGTCGTTCTCGCCGTCGGGTAGACCCTCGGCTCCGGTCAGGTCCAGCGGGTAGATGGTGCTCGGCTCGGCGGCCTCGACCAGGTTTTCACCCGCCTCGTCCAGGATGTCGATTTGAAGCACTCTTACCGGAATCGTGCCGTTGTTGTGGACCCGGAACCATGCGGTGCAGGAATAGGTGGGATAAGCATCGATAAGTTCGACTTCGCCGTTCTGATCGCCATCCTGCTCAAAGTCCAGGTCCACGGTCGCGGCGAAGCATTGGCCTACGTCCCGGCTGTGGCGGGGTTTGGGATCGGCGCCGCTCGCCGCCGGGTCGCAGCTCGTGAGTTTGCCTGCGGGATCTTCGTCGGTCATGCCGTCGCCGTCGTTGTCCTCCTCGTCAACAGGGTCCTCGTCGACTTCGCCGTCGCCGTCGTCGTCGGTGGCCGGATGGGGGCAGCGGCCGGAATCCATCGAGTCCAGCCCGGCATCGTCCATGCGGTTGTCGTCATCGGTAAAGGCCTCGATGAACTCGGCGTTGACGTTGCCCGTCTGCACGCTGGTGTGGATTTCGAAGGCTTCGCTCCACAGGCCGAACGTCATGCCGAACGCGGCCAATGCGATCATGAGCAGCGAGAACAACCCGCCGACGCGAGGGAGTGAGGGGTCGCGCGGCATGAAGCTTGGGATACGGTCGGCGGAGCCTTGCACGATTGGCTTACGTGTCGCACTGTTCCCGGCTCGGGCCGACCGGTCCGCGGTCATCGTTCCCGGGGGTTCAGGCGGGGATTGGCACGGCGGAGTGGTTGAGCGTCGAGCGTGCGGGTCGGCCGCTGACACGGATGTTTCTTCAACAGACTCTTCCGGCTCGCATCGAAGGGGCATTCGATCGCGGGTCGCCATTCCCCTTGGCTTCGGTGTGTTGGGGGGAGGGGGAGTTTGCCGCTCCCCCTCCCCCCTCCCCCTTGCACTAGGGTTCCGATGAGCGCCAAAGCAATCCATACTGACTTACTGACTTTGGCACGTTGTCGGCGGTCTCAGTTGCCGAAAAAGGCCAGGCCGTCGATCGTGTCGGGCATGTCCCCGAAGGGCTGGAACGCCGAGCCGTCGATGAGCTCAGGATTGAGTGGGTCGCTCAAGTCGTAGGCCTCGACGAATCCACCCTGCCGGCCGACCCACAGGATCTGGCTGGCGGCGTCGTAGGCGAGTCCACCCGCATTGGTCTCCGTGTCGATCCTGGCGGTGAAGGTGTTGGTGGCGGGATCGAACGGTCCAACTTGCCGTCCAGCCCACTTGGTGATCCACAGGGTCCCTTCCACGAACGTGGCGCCGACGACATCCCTCTGGTCATACGTATTGACCGGCGTTCCATCGGGCAAGTACTGGAAGAGTGGGCCTTCATTGAAGTCGGCGCGCCACACATGCATGCCGTCGAAGGCCAGGTCCTCGTTGCAGCATTCGGTATCGAGCGGCCCGGTCACCGAATTCAGCAGGGTGCCCGAAGTGGAGATTTCGTTGTGCGCGCTCGAGAACGGATCGCCGGAGAACAGCGTCCCGACGCCGCTGGGCGCAAGGCCGTTCAGGTCAAACTCGGTCTCGAGGATGTTCACGGCCACCGCGGTCGATCCCTGGACGCTGGCGACGCCAAGTCTGTCGGGAGGCGTTACATCGGGTTCGAACTCTTCCGTATCGCTGCCGATGAAGAGCAGTCCGCAGGCCGTCTCATTGAACTGATTGAGCTGGACCTCGACGGTGTATTCGAAGGTAGCGTTCTGCGCGGCCTCCTGGCGTACGTGCTGGTCGATGTCCATCTGCACGGTCTCGTCCGGCTCGATCTGCTGGCAGAGCTGGATTTCAGAGACGTGCAAGTCGACGTCCGCGTTGCCATCACCATCGAGGTCGAAAGGCGTCGCCACGCTGGGGGTCACGGGGGTTCCGTTGATGGTCACAGAGGCGACTTTGACCGGGATCGAGCCGTCGTTGAGCACGTCAAACCAGGCGGTGCAGAAGTAGCTGGGGTAGCCGTTCCTGATATTGACGTGACCCACGTTGTTGTCTTCCCCATCGACCCGGGCGCCGCACCAGCCGACGTCCTTTTCGTAGCGCGGCTTCGGGTCGCGCCCGCTCGCGGCCGGGTCGCAGCTTGAGATGTCCCTGCCGCCGATCGGACAGTTGCCGACGTCATTGCTGTCCTTTTCGGGATCGTTGACCTCCCCGTCATCGTCGGTGAATGCGGCCTCGAAGGCGGCATGTACCTCGCCGGTCACCACCGTGCCCTCGATGGTCAGGACCTTGAACCATAGACCATAGCCGACGCCGATCAGGGCCAGGCCCAAGACCAAAACCATGAACAGGGCGCCGATCGGGAGAGCGACTTCGCCTCGCTCATTTGAGCTCGATCCGGATTTCGAGGCCCGGGCGAGCCGCGGGTTGATTTTTCTTCTCCAGGACATGAGTGATCGCTCCTTGCTCCATGGCGAGCTTCAATTGAGAGAGAACCCGTGGGGCGTTACGCGAGGTGTCCGTTCAATAGCCGCCTCCTCCTTATGCGAGGGGAGAGGAGCCGGCACCCTGTGCTATACTCATGCGCGCACAGAGGGTGCGGACCCGCTCCCTGATGTGCCTGGCCTCGGCCGGCCACACCCGGCCGAGGCTTTCCTATTCGGTCCCCAAGCAAAAACCGGCCCAAACTGGGCCGGTCTCATTCAAGGGACGCTGTCACCATTCGGTTAAGGCCCGACACAGACCGGGCCGTGAACTGGCCGCATGACGTTGGCGCCGACACCCCGTGCCCCGGACGGACAAACAGTGTCGTGATTCCCACAGCCATACGGCCTCCCTCCTGCGGTTCAACCATAGTTTAACGGCCCGCGGTTACAAACGGGTAAACGGTCAGTTAACGCGGACCCTTTGGCGCCGATGGGACGGCATGGGAAAGGGGGTTCGGGAGCAAGCGCCATGTCGCCGGCGGGCGTTGGCCGTCGGCTTGAGTCGGCATGGGGACTCCGCCCCACATAGCGCGGACGACAATGCGGGCTCTTGGGGTCAGGTCTGCTGGGAGTCGGGCCTCGACCAGCACTCGAAGCAATAAGGGAAGGATCGGGAGTGGTGGACCTTCAGCTGAACGCCCCTGCGCCCTGGCTCATCAGGTTCAGCGGTCGTGCCGGTCCCCGGCCCCGGACGTTCGGCCGCGACTCGACGCGAGTTGAGTGTCGCCCTCAAGGAAGTAGCCGGCACCTCTGACCGTCATGATGTGCTGCGGGTTGGAGGGTTCGGGTTCGAGCTTGGTCCGAAGCCGGTAGATGAACTGCTTGACCAATTCGCTCGCCCCGATGTAGTCGGGTCCCCACACGTTGGCCAGAATCGCGTTGTGGCTCAGGACATGGCCGCTGTTCTTAGCCATGAACTCCAGCAGCTCGAATTCGCGCGGGCTGAGCTGGACCGCAGGTTCGTCATTGACGGTGACCAATCGTCGTTCCGAATCGATGATCAGCCGGGCCTTCTGATCTCCCTGCCGATCGTCGGTCCCGTCGGAGTCGCCGCGCCGCCGCAGGCAGGCCTCCAGGCGGGCCAACAGCTCCTTATGGCGATAGGGCTTCACGAGGTAATCATCGGCGCCGGCGTGGAGGCCGGTGATGATGTCTTCGGTCCTTCCCTTGCAGGTGACGAAGACGATCACAGCATCCGTTTGCTGGCGCAGGCGTCGACACACCTCGAAGCCGTCCATCTCGGGCATCATGACGTCCAGGATGATGGCGTCAGGGTGGCGCTCATAGGCCATCTTCAGGCCGCCCGGTCCTGACGGCGCGGAAGCCACGGCGAATCCCGCGTCGGCGAGCCGGAGCTCGAGCAGGGCCCGGGCGTCGGGCTCGTCGTCGACGATCAATGCCAGAGCCGGATCCGCCATCTTGGACCTTTCTAAGCGAGTCCCGGTTGAGGAATCGCCGTCCTCCTCAACCCCCCGACGAGCCGCAGCCGGAGTCCGGGGCTCGGTCGGGCGATTGACCGGCGGCAATGAGCGACCAGTGGCAGTTTGCAGGACTGAAATCAGAGGGGGTTTAGCTCAAAGGAGAATTAAAACAATACGTCGTGCAATAATCAGTGGAGCGATACCGGCCTCGGCATCTTGATCGGGAACCGGTAGCACTCGATCGCTCGAGCCTTTCCCCCTGCAAATCGTCCGGCGAAGTCTGACCCTGGCGCCTCGAGCCGCCGCACGCCAACGTCCGCTGTGTAAGACTTTATACCTCGGCAAGCTCAGCCGCCGCTCACCTCAATGGACTCAGTTTAGCACTGATGGAAATCGGAAGTCAAAGTTCTTGCCCCTGCAAGCCAGGCTTTCGACAAAATGAGTTGGAGACGCGATCTGAACGGGTCAGGGCCTGTCGTCGGTACGATCGTGAACCCCGGCGCGGTTGACCTGGGGCGGGCTTCGATCTAGACTGGGTTCATGCTCGCACAGGTCCACTCATGTGCCGTCTTAGGCCTTGAGGGGGCGATCGTCATGGTCGAAGTGGACACCTCCCGCGGGCTGCCCGCTTTCTCCATCGTCGGTCTCCCCGATACCGCTGTTCAAGAGAGCCGTGAGCGCGTCAAGTCGGCGATCAAGAACGCCGGCCTGTACTTCCCGCCCCACCGGGTCACGGTCAACCTCGCGCCGGCCAACCTGCGCAAGGAAGGGCCGGCGTACGACCTGCCGATCGCCGTGGGTGTGCTGATCGCCACCGGTCAGCTCCACCCCGACGGATTGGAAGGCGGCATGCTGGTGGGCGAACTCTCGTTGGACGGATCGCTGCGCCACATCCGCGGTGTGCTGCCCATGGCCGCCCTCGCCCAGCGCGAGGGGTTCGAACGGGTGATGGTCCCCGAAGTCGATGCGCCGGAGGCGGGCTTGATCCCGGACATCGAGGTGGTCCCGGTTCCCTCGCTCACCGCGCTCATGAACCACCTCAAGGGTGTGGTTGAGCTGGAAGCGTTCGCCGGCGATGCGTTCGAGACCGTGGTGCCCGAAGTGGTGACCGACTTCCGCGAGGTCAAAGGGCAGGAGCACGCCAAGCGCGCGTTGGAGGTCGCCGGTGCGGGGGGCCACAACGCCCTGCTCTCCGGACCGCCCGGGGCGGGGAAGACTTTGCTGGCGCGGGCGCTGCCCTCGATCCTGCCCACGATGACCATCGATGAGGCGCTGGACGTCACCCAAGTGTATTCGGTGGCCGATCAGCTTCCAGGGGAGACGCCGCTGCTGCAGAGCCGGCCTTTCCGCGCCCCACACCACACGATCTCGCACGCCGGCCTGGTCGGCGGAGGAAATTGGCCGCGACCGGGCGAGATCTCCCTCGCGCACAGGGGCGTCCTCTTTCTGGACGAGCTTCCCGAGTTCGACCGGCGGGCGCTGGAGGTGCTGCGCCAGCCGATGGAGGACAAGACCGTCACGATCAGCCGGGCGCGGGGCTCATACACGTTTCCGGCCAATTTCATGCTGGTGGCGGCGATGAACCCCTGCCCGTGCGGTTACTTCGGTGATTCGAAGCAGGCCTGCACCTGCACCTCATCGGCCGTCACCCGCTACCAGAAGCGCATCTCGGGGCCGATGCTGGACCGCATCGACGTGCACGTGGAGGTGCCGCGGGTCGAGTTCGAGAAGCTCAGCGGGGAACGGTTGGGCGAGCCCTCTCAAGCGGTGCGCGATCGGGTGGAGCGGGCCCGGCAGCGGCAGCGCGAGCGTTTCGAGAAGGGTCCGCTCAGCTGCAACGCCGAGATGGGCCCGGGCGGCGTGCGGCGGCACTGCCCGATCGACGATCAGGGCCGGGCGCTGGTGAAGCAGGCCATGCAGCAGCTCAATCTGTCGGCGCGGGCCTACCATCGTGTGCTGAAGCTGGCGCGCACGGTTGCCGACCTGGCCGGCGACGCGGACATCCAACCCGCCCACCTGGCCGAGGCGATCCAGTACCGGCCGCGGCGCTGGACGTAACGCGCCTCTACTATTAGCGCTATTCCTTGGAACCTACACTGGTTAAGCGAACAGACTACGAGGGGAAATAAAGTTCAGGGTACCTGTATTCTCGTCTTGGACCGAAAGTGAGCCAGTTCGCCAGTCGAATCGCAGGGAGGCAGTAGTGCTAATCTGCGATATCCTCATGTTCCATCCAGCAGCGGTAATTTACATCGAAGATACTATCCGAGAAGCGATCCTCATCGAAGAAGACCACGTACTTCCAAGCATAGGTATTGCCGTCATCATCCCTTACCCGGATGTCATGGTACGCTGCATCGCGGTTATTCCATATAAGTGTCCATCCGCCACCCCCTACTGGGTGTCCGTATTGGCTCGTGAGCTCCCGGAGGTCCCGATGTACGGATGTGTTGCTTGAGAAGTCGAACGATCTTGACGTGGCACAGAACGCGCCCGAGGCCTTCTGTTGGAACCTTCGGCGTGACTCTCGTAGAAACTCAGCTTCGGAAGTGAGCTCTTCTAGTTCTTGGTCCCTGGTTGAAAGTTCTTCTTGAAGCTGATTCCGTTGGACCGAAAGCTCGACCACATTCTTTTCGAGTTCATGCACTTGGGCCCTGCGGTTCTCGAGGCTCTCTCGCAATGATCGAATCTGAGTTTCCCTCGCTGCAATTAGAGCATTAGACTCCCCCGTTGCTTCGTATTGCAGGTAATTGGCCGTGCCACTCCCCATAAGTAAAAATACCAAGAATCCGAGTAGTGCTTTCTTCATCGTTTTCCCAGACCTTCCTTCGGTCCCTCTGTCCTACGGAAGCCCGGCAATTGCTATCTGGCAGGGACCTACTACTAATTGATCCAAGCTCCATTTGATGAAGCATCAAAGAACACGGGTTTAATTTCGCGGCCGAAGGCACTACTGACCTGGCGGATCCTTCTCTCGACATGGTCGCAATATGCTATCCATCTTTCTTCGTCCTCCGTAATATGGACGGAGACGGCTACCCTGCTCACTTCTTGCTCCAAGATTTGTCTCAGAATGTGATCGTGGTACCACCCATCCCAAATCCATAGAACGTCACAGATCGCTTGCTGGTGGGCAATATCGAGTTATAGACCGTACTCAAGTAGCCGCTGCGGGAAATCGCTGTAAGGTTCTGATCGGTCGCCCCTCCCCGACGAACAGGGGGCTGATTTCTGCGTTACTCCAGTAATCGACAATTCTGTCAAGCAAATACTCCATTGAGTCGCCAGGCAGATTCACCTTAAGCTCATCACCACGGTAGGTAACGCCGTCGAGCACTATCGCATGTCCATGCGA
>CAZFCJ010000022.1:21698-40303 GCA_964517315.1 uncultured Anaerolineaceae bacterium
GTTGCCGTGCGGATAGAAGACCAACACCGATCTGTCCCCACCCCTATAGGGTTGCCTGAATTTCTCCCAGTCCGAGTCGAAATGCCCGTGAATGAAGCAATCGTAAAACTCAACCGACCGGTCAAATTCCATCGCGTCAAGAAATGTCCAATAGACAATCAAGTCATAGTTGAGGCTAAATACGGTTTCAAATGAGCTTAGGAATCTACCGGCACTTGGAATTTCGTCTATGATTTCAGCTTTCTCGACATGGACTTCCCTAACTACCTCAATTAGTGCTTGCCGGGTATCGGAATACACATCTAGCGTGCGGTCGTCTTCGATCCCAAGGGACGCATTAACATGAAATGTGTTCCACAGCATCCGAGGGATGAATTCGAAGTCTCTTGTCTTGAAGTGAGCGAATACCCTTCTGAGCTCATCGGTGATTAGCCCCATCTCCCTCGCTTCCTCGAGTAGAGATGTAATACGAAAAGCGATCATGAACAGCGATGCTGGCACCATTTCCGAGCAGCAGGCACTTCGAAAAATCAGGTGCGATATCCCCCCAAGTATGGATAGTTGGTTGAGGCATTGGACCCCCTATGATGTTACGAGGAGTTTCATTCAGAATAGCGGCTGATGGGTTCATCCGCAAATCCCCAAAAAGGACCACCCCAGCACCACTGAGGGGGATAGCGGCGACGGGGTGGTCTTAGCTAGTATAGCTCAAGGCCTGCCCAGAATGACCGCGCCCCACACTTGCAGCATGCAAGAAATGAAAGGAGGCTGTAAGCCAAGATCCGCCCGCTCAGCTTGCGTGTGCAGCGTCCAATTACTAGACTGAAGTAGCGCGGATTCGTGACTAGGGGTCGCGCGCCCTACTGACGACAGAGGGGAGCCGAGACATGCAGGGAAAGAAGCACTGGTTGGTTGTGTTGGTCGTCGGGGTATTCTTGGTCGGATGCGGCTCGCCTCCGACCCCCGCACCGAGCCAGACACCCGAGCCCACCTCCACCCAAGTCCCCACCGCGACTCCGACTGAGACACCTCCACCTACTGCCACGGCGACTAGCACACCGACCCCTGAACCAACCCCCGACACGAGGGTTATCGATGTCAACCCCAGAAAACTCTCGACAATTGATGGTGTGCTACCAGAAGACGGGAGCTTTTACTTGACCGATGAAACTCCACACCGGAACTCTGAGATCCTCTCATCGTGGGGTGTCGAAGAGGGGAGGCAGTACTTGGAGGAGTCTGGCCGAGTGGATGGTTGGACCACACGCTATACGCGCGGGACAAGGACAGTTTTTGCACCAGAGTTTGTCCAAGCGAATGCTGTTATCTATGAATCATTGGACGGACCGAGGGCTTCCGCAAGCTTGCGAGAGAACGACGAACCTTGCACGGACCAAGAGGCCGCTCTTCAAGGCTGGGGACTGACTGTACTTGAAGAAGGGTTTGTAGGGGGCACCAGTAGCTCGTATCTTTGCCTTTTCCGTCAAATGCAATCCAGTGGCAAGAACTACCATGTTTTCTACGCTGACATCGATATCCGCAACGTCGGACTCCAGGTTTGGGCTGGGGGCCTCGAGGATGAATTCAGTCAGGCTTGGGTTATGAGCTTCTTAGAAGCCTACGTCGACTACGTAAGGAGTTTCCCTCTCTCTGGGGAAGTCACTTGGTCGCCGTAAGTTGCCGAACAAGGAGCATTTCAAGCGAGTAAATCGCTACCAGAAGCACAGTCCGGGCACGATGCTGGACCGCATCGACGTGCACGTGGAGGTGCCGCGGGTCGAGTTCGAGAAGCTCAGCGGGGAACGGTTGGGCGAGCCCTCTCAAGCGGTGCGCGATCGGGTGGAGCGGGCCCGGCAGCGGCAGCGCGAGCGTTTCGAGAAGGGTCCGCTCAGCTGCAACGCCGAGATGGGCCCGGGCGGCGTGCGGCGGCACTGCCCGATCGACGATCAGGGCCGGGCGCTGGTGAAGCAGGCCATGCAGCAGCTCAATCTGTCGGCGCGGGCCTACCATCGTGTGCTGAAGCTGGCGCGCACGGTTGCCGACCTGGCCGGCGACGCGGACATCCAACCCGCCCACCTGGCCGAGGCGATCCAGTACCGACCGCGGCGCTGGACATGATCGCCGCCCACCTCGGCGTGGCGAACTTAGGCGCTGGAGCTGCCCCCCGGCTCCGTTTCAGGGGGAGAGATCTCCATCGAGTGGAAGACGAATGAAGAATCGCCGGTGAACTCAAGGCCTGGGAAGCCCTCATAGTAGCAGTACAAGTACTGGGGTGGGCATGTAGATTGCCACCACCACAATGAAAAGCGGACGTCGTAGCCTTGGATCTTCACTTGGTCGACGTTGTATTCGCCCAGGACGGTTTTCCACTCGTCTCCATAATTATGAAGCTGAGCGGGGTCGCCCGATATGCTTGGCCCAACTTCCCGGTTGTAGCGCTCGTGCTCCTCGCGCAAGGCCGTCATAAACTCGGCTGGAAACACCTGTTCCAGCACAACGAGTTTTTCCTCCACGTGATCTCGCCTTACCGCCGCCGACCGGTCGTGGAGCACCTCCAGGCGGACGGTCCCGTTCTCCCAAGTCTCGATCTGCTCGTAAGCATTGCCCTTGATCCACGTAAATCCTTTCAGCCCGTCGGCACTGGTGGTGGGGAAGCGCCGGTAGCCGTGGTCCCCTAGCGCGGCCTCTATCTCCGCGATAGAGACCGGAGTCAATGTCGGTACAGATGTGGGAGTTTCAGTAGGAGTGGCCGACGGTACGGGTGTATTGGTTGGCGGAGGCGGTGTGTCCGTCGGTATGGGGGTCGCGGTCGCGGGGTTGGGCGTTGCGGTCACGACCTGCACGCCGGGTTGGTACACACCACACGCGCCAAGGACGAGGACACTGCTTATGAAGGCAATCTTTCTCATTATGGGCCCCCCTTCTTATCGTTTGAGGACGATCAACCAGGTGTACCCTCCAGCGCGTAACGTGCAAGGGGCGAGGGCGCCCCGATACTGCTGTCGTGAGACGCGCCCTTAAGGAGGCAGCCTCGAGGAGAGGAGATCCATCGATGCAAAGTGGACTTTCGAAACACCTGTCTCCCGAACCCCCAGGCATGTTCGACATAACGACGGATTTGAGGCATAGGTCGCTCATCACCAGCGACGGTACCCATGACGACATCCCCTTGAGGCGGACCGATCTGGTGAATGACTCCGTCTTGGGGATCATGGGTCACGCCTTGGCGCAGAAGGCCTCGCCTTCGGCCGATAGATCTAACCCATCTCAACCCAAACCGCCCCGTATGCCGGCGGGCCGCTCGTCCACATGCGCTAGGCAGGATACGCCAAAAGACGGATGGCCGGACGGTCAACCGCAGCGATAATCCCCTCCTACCGCGTGCCGTAGGTAGGGCGAGTAGATTGTGTCGTGGTGCTGCGGGGGCATTCGGCCGTGTGCTGGCGGAGAGGCCAGGGAGGTGCGGGAAGATCGAAGATCGAAGGTGAACCAACGGAGCTGTACCTCAAAATCCTGTTGAACGGAGAGAAGGAAGTCATGTTTCACAAGAGGATTGTTCGATGGAGCGGGGCGTTGGCCTTGACGGCGGGCGCCTTCTGGGCCCTGTATGAACTGGGCCAGATTGTCGGTCTGATCTCGATCATGCTGGACGCCAGGCTGGATCTTCTGGCGCACAGCCTGGTCGGGTTGGCGGCGATCGGGATCTACGCCCGCGTCGCCGATCGGGCCGGGATGGTCGGTTTGGCCGCATTTGTGATCTATATGGTGATGGTGTTGGCCAACACGGCGATGAAGACGATCTACACGGTTATCATCCCCGTGATTTCGGCGGACTACCCGGAGGCAGGTCTGGCGATTGGCGCCACCGGGGCCTGGGGCGCCTTCACCGCGATCTGGATGTGGCTTACCGTCCTGGGGCCTGTCCTGTTCGGCGCTGCCCTGATCTTTGCACGCGCCTGGCCCCGTTGGGCCGCGGGTTTGCTGATCGTGGGACCCGTCGTCAGCCTGACCGTCGGTCCGATGCTCACGGGGGCCCTGGGGCTGACCGGCAACCTGGGGGCGCTGATCAGCGCGCTGGGCTGGGCCTGGATCGGATTGGCGACTTGGACGGGACGCGAGCCGGAAGAAGCGGCAGTCCCAACCCCGGTCGCCGTCGCATAAGGAAAAATCGCCAAATTTGGCTATGTAACCGCCTTCTCGGCGCTGAGGGTATGGATGTGACGCTGCTTGCTTAGCCCCGGCCGCCCTGTCCGCTGGAATCGAAAATGCGCCGGTGCGCCGCCGGCCCAAGGCCCCGGCATGGTGCCGGGGCCTTGGGCCAACCTGAATGGGGTGGTGAGAGGCTTTGGGAAGCACCTGCTCAAGATGGGGACCGGGGTCTTGTCGGGCCGGTTCGATCTGCTGACCGGCCTGGCCGGTCTGGCAACCGAACCAGTATGCTCGAAGGCGCGCAGCGACCAATGGAGCGGCCCACGGAAACTTCCTCTGGGTATGATGAAACCAGCGAAGTGCGCCCACCCGATGATCGGGAGGCAGAATGTGACCGGAAAACTGATCGATCTGAGCCACACCATTGAAGAAGATACGCGGACCTACCCCGGACTGCCCTCCCCGAGCATATCCGCCTACATGAGTTATGAGGAATCACGGAGTCACTACGAGCAGGGCACCGAATTTCGCGTCGGCCGCATCGACCTGGTGGCCAACACGGGCACCTACCTGGATGCGCCCTCCCATCGCTTCCGGGGCGCCAAAGATTTGGTGTCACTAGGGCTGGAGAAGTTGGCCGACCTGCCGGGGATTGTCGTGCACGTCGCCTACGATCAGCGGCGGGCGATCGGACGAAGCCATTTTGAGGGCCCTTCAATGGGGGGCAAAGCGGTGCTCGTCCGCACCGGCTGGTCGAAGCACTTCGGCAGCGAAGCGTATTTCGAGGGCCACCCCTTCTTGACGGAGGGCGCCGCCGCATATCTGGTCGATCAGGGGGCGGCCCTGGTGGGGATCGATTCGCTCAATATCGACGACACCGAGGACGGCCGCCGGCCCGTGCATACGATTTTGCTGCGCAACGAGATCCCGGTTGTGGAACATTTGGCCCATCTTGAGGCGCTGCCGGAACGCGGGTTTCGCTTCTTCGCTGTCCCGGCGAAGATCAGGGGTCTCGATTCATTTCCCGTGCGTGCATTTGCTCTCTCCCCGTAGCCCGTGCCGACAGCCTGGACCACCGCGACCGACGTCCCACCGATCGGGGCCGGGTTTTCAGCCCTATTTGACGTCATGATGCCGGCAGTCTTGGTCGCCGGAGGGGCCGGCATCGAAATTGCAGCCTTATGCAATGATGATCGTTGGGCCATCGGAGGGAGGCGCGCATGCCCCAGTCATCAGCGACAAGGGGGCAGGTCCTGGTCGTCGACGACGACCCCGTGTTCTGTTCGATCGTGGAGGAGATGCTGCGGCGACAGGGCTACCAATCGAGCATCGTGTATTCGGTGCCGGAGGCGATCGAACTGCTGCAGAACCAGGTCCCGGACCTTGTGCTAACCGACATCATGATGCCCGAGCAAGACGGCTTGGAGCTGGTGCGCAGTCTGCGCGAGGATCCCAGCCTGGCGAGGATCCCCACTGTCGTGGTCAGCGCTCGGACTATGGCGGACGGTCAGCGGGCAGCGCTCGAGGCCGGGGCGGATGAGTTCATCGGCAAGCCATTCACGATGCGAAGCTTCACCGAAGTGATTGACGGGTTCCTGTCCTCGGCCTGATGATCCACCCGATCAGTCGACACCGTCTCTCGGCCCAGGGTGAACCACAGAGATCAGAGAACCCACCGCGATATTTGCCACCCTCCCTTTGCCCCCGAACCAGCCTCGGGGTTCCAGTTTTGGGTGTGGGCCGGCGGCCCTATTCACGTTTGGTTGCGGCGACCGGGAGCACGCGCGGCGGTCTGTGTCTGACCAGCGGGGCGATCCAGGGACTTCAGCCGCGCTGTGCGGCGTACGCCTGGAGCAAGGCCAGCTCCCGGGCCGGATCGATCGCCGGCGCTCGGTGGATGCGAGCACCGCGCTCCTGGTCCCACTCCAAGGTGTCGCGCGCGGTTTCTTCCAGAGGGCGGAACTCCAGACCTGCATCGAGCGCGCGTTCGATGTCCATGTCGAGCAGCCCGTTGTGTGCTTCCGGAAGCCAGAGCGGAAGACCGGTCCATGGCTGCACGCCTGCCTCAAGCAGAAAATCATCTTCGACCCAGGTGAACTCGACCTCGGCTTCGACGGCTTTGGCGCAGTCGGCCAACACCGTCTCCATGGTCATGCGCTTGTCCGGCCCGGTGGCGTTGAAGGTTCCGCTGCGGCCGCGTTCGATGCAGCCCAACATCCAGCTGGCAAGGTCGCGCACGTCAATCAGCTGCACCTGGCGATGCGGCTTTCCCGGGGCCAGCACCTCGCCCCCGCGGTCCATCCGGCGCGGCCAGTAGGTAAAGCGCTCGGTCGGGTCGTACGGCCCCACGATCAGACCCGGCCGCAAGACCAGCACGTCACCCTCAAATGCGCGCCTTGCGGCCCGCTCGGACGCGGCCTTCAATGGGCCGTAGGTCTCCTCGGTGATCTCGATGATGTCCTCGCTGGCTTCGGTGCCGAGGGACATGGTCGGCGCGTCCTCATCGAATCCTTCTTCAGCGAGATCGGCGTAGACAGAGATGGTCGAGATAAACGTGTAGTGGTCGGCCCGGCCCGAAAGTAGTTCTGCGCTGGCCCGCACGGCTTGCGGGTGGTAGCCTGAGGTGTCCACAACGGCGTCCCAAGTCCCGTCTTTCAAAGCCGAGATGTCGGTCAGCCGGTCCCCTTCAAGCCGGTCGGCCTCGGGGAACAACTCAGGTTCGGTCTTGCCTCGATTGAAGAGGGTGACCTCATGGTCAGCAGCCAGGGCCAGTTCGGTGAAGTGACGGCCCAAAAACCGCGTACCGCCAAGCACGAGCAGATCCAAGCTACGGCCTCCTCTGACATGGAGAGGGAATAGGCAGGCAAGTATACCGCACGCCTGTCAGGGAGCAGGGGGAGGGGGACTGTGCTGAAGGGATCCTCGGATCAATCGATGTGACGCCTGATCTCAAAACCGCGTCGCTCCGCGTGCTCCACGAACACTTGGCCCGTCATCGCTCGTTCCACGGGGACTACGCCGCTGGCGACTCGACCGTGGGCGATGGCGGTGGTCATGATGGCGGCGTGCCAACCGGTGGCCTGCTCCATGGCGGTGAAACCGGTTTCGTCATCGTACCAGTGAACCAGGTCCACCGTGATCGTGGCCTCGTTTCCGTCCCGGGTCCCCTCGGCGACGATGTGGATCAGAATAAAGTCGTGCAGATCGGGTTCGGCCCGGATCTGCGGCTCCCAAAGGGTGTGCAGAACTTCCCGCGGACGGACGTGGATGCCGTCCACGGTGATCGGCTCCGGATCGAGCAGGCCGAGCTGCTCGATCACTTTCAGCTGATCGAAGTTGCCGGGATAGCGAAGGGTCTTGTTCTGCAACGTGTGCAGTCTGCCTTCGAAGGTGCGAGCGGCCGTGGTCAGGCCCCCAGCGGTGGTGAACGCCTCCAGCTCACCGATCGGCTCCGGAAACGTCAGCCGTTCATACTCGGTGAGCGCTGGAACGGGGGTCAACTCCCCTTTGCGGATGAACAGACAATCCCCAAAGTACTCGTTGGTCAGCCCTTCGATGTTGAACGTCAGCCGGTAATTCCAGGGTGGCTCGGGTTCCTGGGGTAGACCGCAGTCCCACATTCTGACCTCGCGGGGCTCCTCGAGGGCTTCCATCGCGTAGACGATCAGCGAGGTGCCCATTCCCGGCACCTGACCACAATCCGGGACGACCGCGACCCCGGCCGAGGCCGCCTGCGGCGAGAGTTCGAGCTGGTCGAAGACCACGTCGCTGTTGCCGCCCAGGTCGGTCATGCCGCTGCCGGCCGCGATGGCCGCCCGGGTCAGTCCCAGGTTGAGGGTGTAGGGCACGGCGCTGACGAAGGCATCGATCGCCTCCTGAGTCAGGACGTCCACAACCTGCTGGACCTGGTCGGCGTCCAGCCGGACGGCGTACGCCCGCTCCGTCTCGGTGAGCTGGTTGACGCGCCGGGCGGCGCGTTCGGCCCGGCGGATGTCCAGGTCGGCCAGGACGACGATCTCGGCCTCGCCGAACTTAATGAGATCGTACGCGGCCGCCGTGCCCTGGCGTCCGGCGCCGATAACGGCGTAGCGTGGTGACATGATGGCCTCCGTGTGCTCCCCCTCGCGTGGCTCAGCGCTGGTAGCGGCGCAGGAGCGATTGGACTTGGCTAAGGTAGGACCGGCCGAAAAGATTAAGGTGGTTCAGGAGGTGATAGAGATTGTACAGCGGCAGCCGCGACTGCCAATCGGGCTGGAGCGGCCGGACTTCCTCGTAAGCTCGGTAGAAAGAATCCGGAAAACGGCCGAAGAGGGTGGTCATGCCCAGCTCGGCCTCGGCCCATCCGTAATGGGCCGCCGGATCGATGATCGCGGGCCTCCCTTCGGAATCGCTGATGGCGTTCCCTGACCACAGATCGCCGTGGATCAATGAAGGCGGCTGATCGGGAACGAGCTCATACAGCCGCCTGTTGATATCCTCGACTGTGCGCACGTCCCCCTCCGAGAGCAGACCGCTTCTGCTGGCGAGGCGCGCCTGGTAGAGCAGTCGATGCGTGGCGAAGAATTCGTGACCGTCATCCGTCCAAGGGTTGGGCTGCACGGTGCTTCCCAGATAGTTGTCATTCTCGAAGCCGAAGCTCGGCCCATGCTGCTCGTGGAGTCTGGCGAGCTGGCGGCCGAAAGCCGGCCAGTAATCGGCAGCGCGCGGCGCCGGCGCGAGGTCCTCCAGCAGGAGAAATGTTTCGTCGACCAGCAAAGGCGTCGGCACCCGAGGGGCGCCGGGCACCTCGAGGGCCTCCAGCCCCTCCGCTTCACGGGCGAACATGTCGGCGGGCGCCTCGGGGTTCAGCTTGAGGAAAAAGGTGGCGCCGGATGCGATGTGCAGTCTCGTACCGTTGTTGATGCAGCCGCCTGAAACCGGCTCGCTGGAGCGAAGATCTCCGTGCCCCCGGTCCTCGAGCCACCGATGAACGGCCTCGGGGAGGTTCACACCCGACCCTGCTCCAACGCCTCCAGCAGCCCCTTAACCGACCGTTCGACCAGCTTGTAGGTGTTCTCGAAACCTTCGATCCCCCCGTAATACGGGTCCGGGACGTCGGCCGCATCATCGGTCTCCGGGTCGTACTCGCGCATCAAATGGATCTTCGCCTTTTGATCTTCAGTTCGGGCGAGGGAGCGCAGCGAGCTCGCGTTCCTCTGATCCATGGCTATGATCAAGTCGAATGTCTTCAAGTCGGACTGGCTGACCTGCCTGGAGCGCCCCGTGTATTCGAGGCCATGCCGCTCCGCAGTGCGGCGCATGCGGCTGTCGGGGGATTCACCGACGTGATACGAGGATGTCCCCGCGGAGTCGACCACGTAACGCGAATCCAAACCCCGATCCGCGGCAAGATGCCGGAACAGGTTCTCGGCCAGTGGGCTGCGTACGATGTTGCCCAGACAAACGAAGAGGATGCTTTTTGAATGTGTCATGGAGGGGATTATAGCAAGCTTAAAGGGACCCTGAGGGGCCGGGAGCTCGAGCGATGTGCCCCCGGGCGCTTCAGCCTGACCGGACCTCCATCCTTGCGAGGTCATCCGGCGCTGGGAGGTATCGGGGGCGCTCCATTTTCACGCCCTATTCGCTCGAGTTCGACGACCGCTGAGAACCGGACCGCTGCTCGTTCGTCCGGCCTGCACCGAACGGGAGAGGCACGAGCATGCCGTCGATGGATCGGTCAGCCACAGCCACTCGCCCATCGGCAGGGAACCCTCGGCTTTCGACCTGGGCCAGTCCGATCCAGCCGAATTTCGGCGAGCGCGCGCTGCTGGTCAAAGTGCCGACGCTCCGGCCGTTGGCCGTCAAGTCCGCACCCAGTTCGGCGGCACCGCCGAGTTTAACGCCCCACAATCGCCTTGGAACCCGGTCTCGACTCTGCATCCTCGCGATGACCTCTTGACCGATGTAGCAGCCCTTGGTCGAGCTCACTGCAAATTCCAGGCCCGCCTCCAGGGGGGACATCTCCGGAGAGAAGTCCTGGCCGAACAGCGGTAGGCCGGCCTCGATCCGCAGCGCGCTGTAGGCTTCGTGCACCGCCTCGGCCTGGGCCCCTGCCGACCAAATCTCATCGGCCGTCTGGCTCAGCGCGCCGCCCAGCAGCAGCTGCCAGCCGCTAAGCGGACCTTCCGCCCGCCACACAGCCTTGAACCCCGCCGCGGCTTCAAGCTGGAGCGGTTCCCCGGGCTCAATCAGCCGCGCCACTTCCTCGCTCGCCTTCGGACCGTAGACGCCCCAAAAGGTCAGCGGCTCGTGCTGCGGCTCAAGTTGAACCTCATCGTTGAAGAAGATAAAGCCCTGCAGCCATTCGAAGACGCGTCCGGCTTGCTCGGGCGAGGTGATCAGGAGCGATCGCGGCTCGCCGTGGACCACAGTGACGAGATCGACGATCCGGCCCAATGCGTTCGTTAACACGGTCGGACGAGATTGGCGAGGCTGAAGATCGGCGACCGCATTCGCCGACATGCGGTGGATCAGGTCAAGCCGATCTTTCCCACTGGCCAGCAGCACTCCAGGCGTTGGGTGGCGCACGACCAGGGCGGCTCGTTGGGCTGTTTGATAAGCGTTCAGGTGAGAGGTCAATTCAGCTCCGAATGTAAACTCAACTTAGGCCTCTTGGGGCCGCCCGGACCGGCCTCGCGGCCCCTCTGGTGCAGTATAATCGCGGCCACCCGCGGCATCCAACTTGCATTAATGCTAACGAAATGGTGGTCGCAGCTTGATTCATGGCCGGTAAACGAAGGTCGGCGGAAGATCTATCCGTTCAGGAGCTCGAAGCGCTCCTGGCGCGCAAGAAGCGTGAAGCCCGCCACGAGCGAGTGCGCCGATTCATGCGCAACGGCCGCACACTGAACGTCGGCCTTGGAGCCCGGCCGGAGACGGAGATTGAAGAGGGCGGGGCGGGATCCGGTCCGGAGGTCGAAGAGGACGCGGAAACCGCGCCCGGGCGGACCCGAAGGGTGCTCAACCGGTTGCTGTTGGGCGTCGAACTGCTGGCCGTTGTAGGCCTGGCCTTCGTCCTGGTCAGCGGCTTTGGGCTGCTCCAGGAGCTCAACCAGGAGGTGGCCGAAGCCCTGGGTGCCGCCTCACCCACACCGACGCCGTTGATCACGGCGGTGGTCCTGCCCTCCGGTCACACACCCCCCACCTCGCCGGGAGGAGCCAGACCGAACGAAGCTGAAATCCCCGAACACCTGAGACCGCTCGTCCAGTCGATGGGGCCGGTCGAAATTCCCACGCCGGGGCCCGAACAGGCGCGCAGCATCCATATCCCCCGCATTTGGAACTCGACCGCTCCCGTGGTCCAGGGGGACGGATGGGAGCAGCTCAAGAAGGGTGTCGGCCAACATATCGGCTCCGCCAATCCGGGCGAGACGGGCAATTTGGTCTTATCGGCTCACAACGACATCTTCGGCGAGCTGTTCCGACACTTGGATCGATTGCAGCCCGGAGATGAAATCATCGTCTCGACGGCCAGTAGGGAGTATGTGTATCGAGTGACCGGAATGCGGGTCGTCGAGCCCACCGAGGTCGGCGTCATGGAGCCCACGGATCAAGCGACAGCGACCCTGATTTCGTGCTACCCGTACCTTGTGGACAACAAACGGATTGTTGTGTTCGCCGAGCTGGACACGGGCAGTTGAGCGGGCCACGGCCCCCTGACTCGCAGCCGCGTAGGAGGAGGAAACCTTGAGCAAGAAAAAGAGAAAACGGCCGAACCTTCCGGAAGTGACACTCCGGCGTTATGGCCCCGGTGGAACCACTGAGGACGCAGCTCGGGCACGCGCGCGCGACGACTTCGATCCCGACTACAACCACGTGGCCAGGGACTTGAAGCGCATCGTCCTGCTCGCGGTGAGCTTATTCTCCGTTCTGATTGTCCTGTCCTTCTTCTTGGGCTGACACCCGACCAACCTTCCGAATTCCCCCGCTAGCTTCCTGATCTCAGCCCTCACTGGCGGCAGAATCCGCCGTTCCTCCGGCGGGGCTTCTTCGAGCGCGCCGGCTGTACTGCCCCTGCATTAGATGCCATTCGGGAGCGCGGCGCCATTTCGCCCGGCGAGCCCCTCCTCGCGCACATAGGACGAAAATACGGGTTGTCGATGGGTCTCCCAGGGAGTTATCGTCAAGGCAGTCCCAACGCTGCTCATGCCCGCTCGGGAAACGGAGCCGGGGGATCACGCGATGATCTGTTCTTAGATAGGAAGTGCACGAGCAGCACGGGAACGATCGGCCGCAATTTCAAGTCGGACGCCAGGCGCCTGAGAGCACGGGGTTCGAACGGTCGATGTGTAGCCACACCAAGTGCGAGAGCGGCGCATTCGATTGAGGATCTCAAGTGAAGACTGAGGAACGCAATGAGGTCTTCCGAACAGCAGCGCCGGCTCTTGACCGCGCTCTCTCTGTTGCTGTTCTTGCTGCTGCTGTGGGTGCTCACGGCAGTCCAGCTCGAGCCGACCGCGGCGGGCCCCTCGCGCATCTCGATAAGTTTGCAGCCCCGCTTTTCCCCCACTGAAGGCGGACAATCGCTGGGCGCGATCACGCTCACGATTGTCGGCGACGTCGTGAAAGACTTGCAGCTGGCGATATACGATCCGGGCCGGCGAGAAGGGGGCACCCAGGCCTCGCCATGGACGCCGGCGCCAACCGCAACGCCTGAGAATCCTGAAGACGATCCCTCACGGACCCCGACGGGCGCCCAGGCGGACACGCCTGTTCCCGCGGATACCCCGCAACCGACCGCCACGCCGAAGCCCACCGAGCCGACCCATACTCCGCAGTCGCTGACTCCTACACTCACCGATGGCTCGGACGTGTCGGCGTTCACGAGCACGCCGACGGCCACTAAAAAACCTGACGACAACCAGGACCCCAAAGTATCGGAGGGGACCCTTGACGTCGAGGACGGAAGCACGATCTCTTGCCAGCAGACGGTCCACGTCAGCGATTTGCGGGTGTTCGATCCCGAATATTCAGCGGGGATCAAGTGGGTGAAGCTGAAGTATAAGATCGAAGGCTCATCCAAAGGTTATGTGTATTCGGATCATGCCCTTGAGCTGACCTCCGGCGGCTGGACGAGCTCCGAGGAGACGGAGTGGGATGGTCGATATAAGGGCCAGATAGAGATCGAATTCGAGGAGGGTTGGGCTCTCCACGCGGGTCCAAAGGTCCTGGCCCGCGCCGCGCTTTCCAGCGACGAGACCGCGACGCCGACGCCCACGCCCGACCCTTCGCCAACCTTGAGCCCAACCCCAACTCCCACACCGACCCCGGACCCGGAGCCGTCCGCGACGCCCACCAGCACGGCCACAAAGGCCCCCTCGCCCACGCCGAGCCCGACGCCGAGCTCTGAGCCGTACACCGTCGAGCTGTGGGCGATTGCCAAGGATCATGACGGCAACCACGGCACCATTCAGCTCGCCGCCTATACGATGACCTGCCCCTGATCGGGACAGCCGAACGTGTCGGGGACCGGCGCCCATGGACCTTCCCAAGACATACAAGGCGCCGACGGCCACGATCCTGGGCGGCTGCGACGGCTGACCTCCATCAGCGGTCGGCTTCCTGTATTTTGTGCAAGGACGCCCGAGCGGGTCCATCCCGCGCTCGTAGGGAATCCGGTGACCCTCCGATTTCTGGGCCGCTCGGTCGATGGGCAAGGCGTGATATAATCCGCTTTGCCTCCCACCGGTGAAGTGGGAGTTATTTCTGTGAGCATGATTGACAAACTCTCCGGTATTGAAGAACGATTTCAACAGATTGACCTCGAGATGGCCAAGGCGGGTCAAGACTATGAGCGCGTCGCCGAACTGGCCCAAGAGCGCGCCCAGCTCGAACCGATCGTCACCACCTTCCGTGAGTACCGCAATGTGCTCGATCAAATTGAGCAGACGGAAGCCCTGCGCAGCGCAGAGGACCCCGAGCTGCGGGAGTTGGCCGAGGCGGAGCTCGAGGAGCTGTCCGCGCGCGAGGAAAGCTTGGAGGCCGAGCTCAAAGCCATGCTGGTGCCGCGCGACCCGCGCGATCAACGCAATGTGATCGTGGAGATAAGGGCCGGAACGGGAGGCGACGAGGCGACTTTGTTCGCGGCCGATCTCTTCCGTATGTACACGCGATATGCGGAGGAGCGCGGTTGGGAGGCCGAAGTGCTCTCGCTGAATGAGACCGGCGTCGGCGGATTCAAAGAAGTGGTCTTCCTCGTCAAAGGCCGCGGCGCGTTCTCCCGTCTGAAGTATGAGTCCGGAGTGCACCGTGTGCAGCGCGTGCCGGTCACCGAATCCTCGGGCCGCATCCATACTTCCACCGCGACCGTGGCCGTGCTGGCCGAGGCCGAAGAGGTCGAGGTCGACATCCCCGACAACGACATCCGCATGGACGTCTACCGCTCCGCTGGCGCCGGCGGGCAGAGCGTGCAGAAGAACTCGACGGCCGTTCGGCTGACGCACCTGCCGACCGGCATTACGGTGCAGTGCCAAGATGAGCGCTCGCAGCTCCAGAACAGGACGAGGGCGATGAGCATCCTGCGCGCCCGCCTGTATGAGAAAAAGGTCAGGGAACAGCAAGAGAAAGAAGAGGCTTTGCGGCGCTCTCAAGTGGGTACGGGGGAACGATCGGAGAAGATCCGCACCTACAATTTCCCGCAGTCGCGCGTGACCGATCACCGGGTCGGCGTCTCCTCCCACAACCTCCAGACCGTCCTTGACGGTGATCTGGACACCTTCATCGACGAACTGGCCACCCGCGAGGAGGCCGAGCGGCTGCAGCTCGCCGGTGAGTGACCAGGACCTCGCCGCGGAGACCGTCGGCGGTCTCACCAGCTGGGCCCGCGCCGAACTCAAGGACGTCACCGACACCCCAAGCCTGGACGCCCAACTGCTCATGATGCGAACCCTGGGGGTGCCGCGAGCTTGGGTCCTGGCCCATGCCGAATCCAACCTCAGAGCCAACCAGGTAGAGGAGTTCAAGGAGTATGTCGAGCGCTGTGCAGGCGGCGAGGCTCTGCCCTACGTGTTGGGCCGCTGGGAATTCTTCGGCCGCTACTTTCGCCTCACTCCTGACGTGCTGATCCCCCGTCCCGAAACTGAACATCTGGTCCAGGTGGCCCTCCAGGCGATGGCGCGCCGGGAGGACATTCGGCGCGTGCTCGAGGTGGGGACCGGGTCGGGGTGCGTCGTGATCACGCTGGAAATCGAGATGGAGGATCGTTCTTACTTCGCCAGCGACATCTCGAGGGCCGCGCTGCAAGTGGCGCGGGAGAACGCGCGCGATTACGGCTCCGACCGGAAGATCGGCTGGGTCCAAGCGGATCTTCTGCGCGGACTGCGCGGGCCGTTCGATCTGATTTGTGCCAACTTGCCCTACATCGCCAGCGAGAAGCTGCCGGACCTCAAAGTCGGCGCGCGCGAGCCGAATTTGGCCTTGGACGGAGGGCCGGATGGGCTCGACCCGCTGCGCTCTTTCGCCTCCCAGCTTCGCCGTTCCTTGCGGCCGGGCGGGGAGGTCGTGCTGGAGCTGGACCCGGAGCAGATGGAGGCCGCGGAGTCGATCCTGGGCGATTCGATCCGATGGGCGAGCGTCAAGTCGCACGTAGACCTCTCGGGCCGGGCGCGCGTGCTCCACGTGCGTCGGGATCCGGAGGGGTGAGATGGGCGCCCGAGTGGTGCGGGCCGGCTCAGTGGCCGCCGACGAGGCCTTGCAGGTGCTTCGGTCCGGGGGACTGGTGGCGTTTCCCACCGACACCGTGTACGGGCTGGGGGCGCTGGTGACCGACGAGCGGGCGATCGCCCGCTTGTTTCGCGTCAAGGAACGGCCGCCCGACAAACCGATCCCGGTGCTGTTAGCCGCAAGCGACCAGTTGCCGCAGGTGGCCGAGCTGCGTGAAGAACTCGCGCAGGCGCTGGCCCGTTCCTTCTGGCCCGGCCCGCTCACGTTGATCCTGCCCCGCAGACGTGATCTACCGGACAACCTTGGGCCGGGTGACTCGGTAGGGGTACGGGTCCCGGACCATCCGTTCGCCCGTTCTCTCCTGCGTCGGGCGGGGCCCATGGCCGTCACCTCGGCCAACCTGTCGGGTGCGCCCAGCGGACGCACCGCCGGCAACGTCCAAAAGCAGATCGGTGGGGAGATTGAACTCATCGTGGACGGCGGCCGCAGTCCCGGGGGCGAACCGTCCACGGTCGTGGACTGTCGGGACGGCGAGATCCGGATCCTGCGGCCCGGCCCGCTCGGCTTGGACGAGCTGCGGCGAGCGTTGGGCTGGAGCCCTTAGCGGGAATCTGGGACGAAATCCCGCCAGTGGGATCCGTACCACCGCAGATACACATCCATCTGGGAGCTCCAATAGTCGGCGTCATGCCATCCTCGGCCCCGATGGACCTCGTATTCGATCCCTAACTCGTCGAGCCGAACCACCAGATCGTCCGTCGCGCTGACCAGACCGTCCCGGTCCCCGATGTCTATCCAGACTTTTGGGGTCGGGCCATTCGGCTGCTCTCGGAGCCAGCGCTCGACCGCGAAGAGGTCGCCGGCGAAGATCGCCGGGCTGTGCAATCCCAATCCGCTGAACAGCTGGGAGTGCTTAAAGGCGATGCGGAACGCCCACCCCGCCCCCCGCGAGAGGCCGCCGATCGCCCGCCAGCGGCGGCCAGGCCGGGCCCGATAGCGCGCCTCGACGTGCGGGAGCAGGACCTGCGTGACGGCTGGCTCCAGCTCCAAGCCGGTGCGCTGCCAGGGCATCACGATGAGAAATGGGGGGATCTCCTTAAGCAAGATCAGTTCCTCCACGGTGTCCACCAGCCCGAGCGACGGCCACTGGCTGTCGTCCCCGGCAAGACCGTGCAGCAGGTACAGCGTTGGATAGTAGGGGATTGCGTGGTCTTCGTAGCACGGTGGAAGATAGATGCGGTAGGGGAATGGACGGGGCATGGATGGATCATCCACGGTCCCGGCCTCAATCAGTCCGTTTTCCCGGCACATCTCGGCGGTTGGTTCGGGGGACGGCGCCTCGGTCCGTGCGGGAGATGGCCCTGTCGGTGAAGGCGAAGCCGCGCCGCCCGAGAAGGTGGTGTCGGTGGGATCGCTCATCGCGGCCGGTCGGGGGTTGATGACGGGCTCGGGCTGGGTCGGCGAGCACGCCGTGCTCAGCGCAAGCAGGGTCAGGGCCATCAGAACCGTGATGGCTCGGATTCCCGGAGGTGCATCTGGAAGGGGAAACCCCGCCAACCTGCGGTTGCGCGCGGGTCGACGGGGGCGCCTGTTGATCTCAGTGTATGTCCCCTGCTCGGCCGCGTCAAGGTCGGGCGACCCCAGCAGGGCCAGGGCGAGCAGGGTTTGAAGGAACCCATGGGTGTGGCCGTGAACCTGCCAGGAAATCGGTCGCGGCACCCTCCGCTTCTGGGGCCTGTGACCGGGCGGAGAGGCTTCGGCGGATCCGTACGGCAGCGAGCCGAGGACCGATCCTGCTTCGGGGCCGGCAAGGGTTTCCGTTCCGATGGGAGGGCGGGCACTGGAAGGCATGCCGGGATTATAAGGAGGTGGCCCATGCCGCTCAAGCGGCGTCAAGCTGATGTACAATCGCGATAAGCGTGGCGAGAGGAGGCTGGACATGCCCGGTGCTATGCGCACCGCCTACATCGAGGCCTTCACCGGCATTCAGGATGACGTACTCCGGATGACGGATATGGTGGACCAGGCGATCGGCTTGTCACTGGAGAGCCTGAAGAGCCGTGACCAAGGGCTGGCCCACCAGATCATCGAGGACGACGAGAAAATCAACGCGCTGCGGTTCGATATTGAGGAGGATTGCCTCAAACTCATCGCCACTCAACAGCCCGCGGCGACCGACCTGCGGGCGATCGTGGCGGCCATGAACATCGTCGTGGATCTCGAGCGGATGGGGGACTACGCGGTGGGGATCGCCAAGACGGTGATTCGCATGGGTGATGAGCCGCTGCTCAAGCCTCTGATCGATATCCCCCGCATGGTAGAGATCGCGCGCGACATGATGCGCGAGGTCATTCGAGCCTACTCGGACCGAGATGCGGCCAAGGCACGGACGGTGGCGGCGCGCGACGATGAGATTGACCATTTGTACAAGGCCATCTTCGATGAGCTGGTCGAGATCATGGCCGAGAACCCCGAGGGGGTGACTCGGGCGACCTACCTGCTGTGGGTGGCCCACAATCTCGAGCGCATCGGCGATCGGGTGACGAATATCTCCGAGCGAGTCGTCTTTATTACGACCGGGGACATGAAGGAACTCAACGACTGATCTTCCTGGGCGTTCGGTTATAATTCCAAACAAGCAAACAACTGCATACCGGCCTTCGGGGCAGGGTGAGGGCATCGGCCCAATTCCCGACCGGCGGTATAAGCCCGCGAGCGCTTCGGCGCTGATCCGGCGCAACTCCGGAGCCGACGGT
>CAZFCJ010000023.1:0-39868 GCA_964517315.1 uncultured Anaerolineaceae bacterium
ATCGCGATCTACTGCAGATTGTGGCCCAGCTCGCAGCGGTCGCCATCCGCCGCGCGGAAGCGTACACGCTCGCGGACTAGCCGTGGCGGCCGCCTAGGCCCTCAGCCGAGCGCCCAGCTCCTCCTCCAGCGCAGCGACGATCCGTTCTCGCACCCCCGCCACTTCCTCATCCGTAAGCGTGCGATCCGGCGCCTGATACACCAGAGAATAGGCCAAGCTCTTCTTGCCTTCACCAATTTGTTCGCCCCGGTAATAATCGAACAGGCGCATATCCTCGAGTAAATCCCCGCCCGCTTCTTGCATCACCTGCTCCACTTCGGCGGCCGCCGTCGTCTCGTCCAGCACGATCGCCAGATCCTCGAGCACCGGCGGGTAGGCCGGAACCGACCGAAGCGAGAATCGTCGGGGGACCCCTCGCAGAACGGCCTGCAGGTCAAACGCGCCGGCCACGACAGGAGCCTCCCCCACATCGTAGCGTTCAGCGACCAATGGGTGAAGCTGGCCGAGAGTGCCAATCTCCGAATCACCGAGTTTGACCCGCGCGCACTTGCCGGGATGGAAGCTCGGGTGTTCGGAAGATTCGTAGCTTATCCCCTCGATCCGCAGCGCTTTGAACAGCCGCTCGACCACACCCTTGAGGTCGAAGAAACCCATGTCGCCGGGCTCGGCGTCGATCCAGGTCGGTTCACCTCGCCGCCCGTGCAGTGCCAGCACCAATCGCAGTCGTTCTTCGGGCAGCTTCTCGCCGGCCTGCGGCAGATAGATCGGACCGATCTCGAAGAGCGCCACCCGACCGCGCACCCGAGCGTTCTTCTCCACGATCTCCAGCACGCTGGCGAGCAGACTGTGGCGCATCACCTCGCGTTCGCTCGAGATGGGATTGGAAAGCCGCACATAAGGGCGCTCGTCAGGTTCGGTCCCCGGCGCGCGTACCCGCGCCTCGCGCTCGGGCGTGGTCAGTCGGTAGGTGACCACCTCCTGCAGCCCGAGGTGCACCAGCAGGTCGCGGACCCGCTCTTCCAGCTCCAGCCCCTCATCTTCCCGTTGGTCCGGGATCTCCTCTTCCAACAGCCGGATGGGGACACGATCGTAGCCATAGATGCGGCAGATCTCCTCCATCACATCGGCGATCCCGATCAACCCTCCACCGATGTCCAGACGGTGGTCGGGGGCGACTGCGGTGAGCGTGTCTCCGTTCTGGCTGACCTCGAACTGCAAACGCTCCAGCAGGTCTCGAACCTCAGCCGCCGAAAGCTCGATGCCCAGCCACCGAGGCACGTCGTCGATATGGAAGCGGACTTCCGGCGGCTCGGACTGCAATGGATACTCATCGATCAAACCCTCCGCCACCGCGCCGCCCGTGAGCCGCTGCATCATCTGCAGCCCTCGGCGCACACCGCGCTCGGCCATGGCTGGATGCACGCCGCGCGAGAAGCGGTAGGCCGCCTCCGAGCTCACCCGCTGTGAAGCCAGCGTCCGGCGAATGTTGATGAAATTCCAGGCCGCGCCTTCCAGCAGGACGTTGCGCGTGTTTCCGTGTACCTCGGATTCCTCACCGCCCATCACGCCCGCAATCGACAGCGGACCCTCGGTATCAGTGACCAGCACGGTGAAGTCGTCCAGTTTCCGATCCACATCGTCGAGCGTCTTCAACCTTTCGCCCGCTTCGGCAGTGCGGGTGATGATCGTCGGGCGTTCGCCGCCGGCGCGCTCGACCAGGATGTCGTAGTCGAACGCGTGCAACGGCTCGCCGACCTCCAACATCACATAGTTGGTGGCGTCGACGACGTTGTTGATCGGCCGCACTCCGGCCAACCGCAGTCTCCGCTGGACCCAGTACGGGCTCGGCTTGATCTCGACCCCCTCGATCAAGCCCAGCACAAACCTCGGATTGAGCTCCGGCTCCCGAATTTCGATCGCAGCCCGGCCCTCGATCGACGGGCCCTTCCACTCCACTTCATACTCCGGCTCATGAAGGTCCACCCCCAAGATCGCCGCCGTCTCCCGGGCCACCCCCAGGATATTGGCATTGCGGGCGACATTCGGCGTGAGATCGATGTCCAACACCACGTCGCCCATGTAGTCGGCGAGCGGCGTGCCGCTCTTAGCCTCATCGTCCAGGACGATCACGCCTTCATGCTCCTGGGATATCCCCAGCTCCTTCTCCGAGCACACCATCGAGTAGGATTCAACGCCCCGGATGGTCGCCCGCTCCAGAGTCATAGGCTCCCAACCGGCCTCATGTCCGTCGTACAGTCGGGCTCCTTCTTTGGCGTAGGCGACTTTGAGCGGCTTTTCGAGCGGACCTTCGTCCAGAAATGGAAACAGATTCGGCGCGCCGGTCAGCACCGTGTGCTCCTGGTCCCCATCGAACACCCGGCAGAGCACGAGCCGGTCGGCGTTCGGATGGGGCATGACCTCGCGCACCTCACCAACCACGATCCTCTTCGGATCCCAGTTCAGCCCCGAGACGGCGGTTTCAGACTGCCCCTGTTCTTCGCCATCGGGCAAGGGCAACCCCACGAAGCGCATCTCCTCGACCTCGAGCCCCGCCAGGGTCAAGCGGCGCACCAGCTCATCGAGGGGCACGTCAATCTCCACAAAATCTTCAAGCCAAGAAATCGGCACTTTCATGGTTCGCTCCTACTTCGTTCTTTGGTCCAACTGACCAGGACCCGAACTCAACCTCCCGGCCGCTGGTGATCGAGCCTCTGCAATCCGGAAACGACGATCAGAACTGCTCCAGGAAGCGCAGGTCGTTGTCCCAGTAGTAGCGGATATCGTCGATTCGGTGCTGCAGCATCTTCACACGCTCCGGCCCCATTCCGAACGCGAACCCGGTGAACTGCTCGGGGTCGTATCCGCCGTTGCGCAGCACAGTTGGATGCACCATGCCGCAGCCCAGGATTTCAAGCCAGCCCGTCCCTTTGCACACCGGACAGCCGGCGCCGTCGCAGACGAAGCACTCGATGTCGAACTCCGCTGAGGGCTCGGTGAATGGGAAATGGGAGGCCCTGAACCGCGTCCTGACGTCGCGGTCGAACATCTTGCGCGCGAACGCGATCAAAGTGCCCTTGAGGTCGGCCATCGTGATGTTGTCACCGATCGCCAGCCCTTCCACTTGATTGAATTGAATGTCGGCGCGAGCTGTGATCTGCTCGTAGCGGTAGCACATGCCGGGCAGCACCACGCGGATCTGCTCCGGCGCCCGCTCGCGCATCACATGAATTTGTCCCGGCGAGGTGTGGGTGCGCAGCAGGACCCCCGGCTCCGTGGTGTAGAACGTGTCCCACAGATCGCGTGCCGGATGGTACTCCGGCATGTTCAGGAGGCCGAAGTTCATCTCGTCGGTCTCCACTTCCCGAGATCGGTAGACCTGAAAGCCCATGTCCCGCCAGATGCGGATCACCTCACGCAGCACCTGCGTCGAGGGATGCAGCCGCCCGCGGTTGACCGGCCGACCCGGAAGGGTGACATCCACCCGCTCCTCGTGAAGCGAACGTTGGATCTGCTGGGCCCTCAACTCTTCCGACCGGCGCTCGAGCGCCCCCTCGAGCCGCTCCTTGATCTCGTTGACTTTGCGCCCGACCTGAGGCCGCTCCTCGGGAGGCAATTCAGGGATCGTGCTGAGCGCCTCGTTCAGCTCGGCCGATTTGCCCAAATAGGCCCGCTTCCAGGCCTGGAGCTCCTCTTCGTCGTTCGCTTCCTGCAGCGCCTGAATCGCCTGCTCTTCGATATCCACCAAACGATCGAGCATTCGCCCTCCTCGCGGATTATCTGATAGGCTCGTACGAGAAACAAAAAGCCCCTCGCCCGTTCAAGGGACGAGAGGCACGTCTCGCGGTACCACCCTTGTTGGTCCCCTGCGGGGACCCGCTTTGCTCCGACGGCCGGCGTCTCCGGCGATCGGTCCCCCGCATCTAACGGTGGGGCTCCGGCCCGAACTACTGGACCCTTTGACAGGTCAGGGCGTTCCCTCGGGCGGCTCGGAAGGGAACTTCGACGGAGTTCGCTCGAGCCGGGGTTTCAGTCACGCCCCGGCCTCCCTGGCGAGGTCCTTCCGACTACTTTCCTTCGTCGTTGCCGTTGATTATTACACCGTCATTATGCGGGCTCAGTCGCCATGTGTCAAGGGAGCGAGGTGATCACACGACACCCGGACGCTCCCGCCCCCGGGGCCGCCAGTTGACCACCGCGATTCCAGCGATGACCATGGCCCCACCAGCGGCCAAGCGCGCGTCGAGCGGCTCATTGAGAAACATGACCCCCAGCATCACCCCAAACAGCGCGATCAAGTAGCTGACCATGGTCGTCCGAGTGGGTCCCACCCGCTGCAGGAGCGAGAAGTAGAGAATGTAGGCCAGGCAGGAGCCGAGTAGTCCCAGCCACAGCAGCGCCAGCCACGTGAGCCGGGCGGCCGGCACCAACGCACCTCCCTCCACCGGCCAGGCCAAGCTCCACACCACCGCGTCCGCCACGGCCATGGGCGCGAAGGCCTGGACAAACGGGTGCACCTGTCGCAATCTGCGCCGGGCAAAAACCGCGCCCGACGCGTCCGCCAAGGCCGCACCCAGCACGGCGAACTGCCCGGCAAGGCCGGCTTCGAATCCGCCTTCGAGGTCGCGGCTCATCAGGGCCAGCACACCTGCGAAGCCGATCAGCAAGCCAACGACCCGCCGCAAGGTCATCGGGTCGTCCTGTAGAAACAGGTGCGCGATCACCAGCGTAAACAGCGGCACCGTGCTGATGAGGATCGCGGCCACAGCGGAGTCGATCGTCTGCTCGCCCCAGGAGATCAATACGAAGGGCAGCGCTGTGTTGACCAGACCGAGCGCCGCCAGGTCGCGCCAGGTCACCACGCTGCCCGGCAAGGACGTCTTGTTGAGCCACAGCACCATACCCATCCCGACACTGCCGAAAAGGAGCCGCCACGCGACCAGAGCGAACGGCCCGACGTCCTGCACCGCGATCTTGATCCACAAGAAGGAGGAGCCCCACAGCACGCTGAGACTCAGAAAGAGCAGCCACTCGGTCCTATTCATCCGCTTCGCCGATATCTCGTTCAAGAATCAAGCCGGCCCGCTTCTCCCTGGGCCGGCTTTCCCCCTGCTGGTTCCGTTCAATCGCCCTGAAAACCCGGGCCCGGATCCTCCTTCAGAAGGCGGGCCGCCGCCCGGTGACCATCTGCCATGAACGGCAAACCGTGCGAGGGCGGCAGAGCAGGAACCGAGGGCCACAACGTTCGGCAGGCTGCGCCACGGCCGATACCATCTCGTCGGCGGCCCGAGGGGGTCCGCTGTCCACCAGCGCAAAATCGCCCCCGGCCCGGATCAGCCACACCGCGACCGGAAAACGCAGCGGGCCCGAGCGTCACTTCAATTCCAAGTGGGAGATGCTCTTCGTGACGGGCCGGAATTCGGGCAAGAATCAGACACCCTGCGTCCAGCGCACCATGTCTTCAATGAGATCGGGGACCTCGGTGATGTGAGCGGCGGTGATTTCGGGCTCGATCTCACCCAAGTTCTGCACATTGTCTTCGCGGTCGGCGCTCGTTCGGAGCCAGATTTGGTGCATCCCCACCTTCTGGGCGCCCAGCACATCGGCGTTCAACGTGTCACCGACCATGACCACAGCCCCGGCGGGCAGATCCCACTCGCGCAGCACACGTTGGAAGATTTCGGGGGCCGGCTTGCGCACTCCCACTCCCGCCGACACAAGAATCGGATCGAGATGACGCCGGACGCCCACCTTCTCCACGAGCCGATGCACATCCGCCACATCACTGGCATTTGAAATCATGCCGAGTCGATAGCCGCTGTCCGCCAGCTGCCCCACACTCTGTCTCGCGCCTTCCACGGGGATCCAGTGCGCCTGGCTTACAGCGTACAATCGCTCAACCGCTGTGCGGACGATCCCCGGGTCGATCTGTTCGTAACCGAACTCGGCCAGCGTCTCGCGCACGAGATCCTCGCTTGGACGTTCAGCGTAGTCGTCCTCGCGAATCGAATGAGCCCATTCCACCTTACTGCGGAACTGTTCGGAAAACGCGCGGCGGTCCAGGTCCAACCCGTGGCCCACCAGCGCATCGATGAGCGCGTGGCGCGCCTGATCGAAGACCTGCTCCCAGTCGCCCTCGAAATGGATCAGCGTTTCGCCCAAATCGAAGATGACGCCTTGAATCATGAAGATCAGTAACCCTTATCGGGATCGTACAGATTGAGCAGCCGCTGTTCGGAGAGGTAGCGGCGAAGATTGGTGGCAAACATGTCGGCCGCTCTTTCAAAGTACCGGGGTGAAGCTCCTGCCACATGAGGCGAGAGGATCACGTTGGGCATCTCCCACAGCGGGCTGCTCTCCGGCAGCGGTTCCACCGGATACACATCAAGGGCCGCCCCGGCGATCCAGCTCTCCTGGAGAGCTTCGACCAGCGCGCCGTGGTCGACCACCCCGCCGCGTGAGATATCAACCAGGTAGCTGGTGTCCTTCATCCGCTTGAACACTTTGGTCCCGATCATGCCTCGAGTCTGCGAGGTCAGTGGGACAGCCACCAATAGAAAATCACAGATCTCGGCCATCGAGCCGACCGCCTGCGGCGGATAGATCCGATGGACCAGCTCAGCCTGCGGATCTCCAGTGCCCTCTTCCGTGTAGCCCACTTGCTCAAGATTCATCAGGTCGCGCTTGACCGCCAGGACCTCTGCGCCGAACTCGCGCGCCAATCGGGCGATCTCACGTCCGACACTGCCATAACCGACGATGCCCACCGTGCTGTCGCGAAGTTCCAACGGGGTGAAGCGGTCGAAGCGGTTTTCCGCCCAGCGCTTTTGGGCTTTATCGCGCATCATGGGCAGCAGCTTGCGCCCCAAGGCCAACATCCCCATGAACGCGAATTCCGCCATCTGGGACACCGCCGCCCCGCTCAAGGTCGTGACGAGGATGTCCTCCGAGTTCACCAGCGGGTGATCGGCCACGTGATCGATGCCTGCGAAATGAAACTGGATCCAGCGCAGCTCAGGGACCCGGTCGGGTTCGGGCAGGGCCCGAGCCGTATACAAAATCTGGATCTCCTGCAGCAAGTCATCGGCCAGCTCATCGTGATTGCGGGCCGGGTCCATCTGGATCTTCAGCCGTGGGGAAACCGAGCTCAGGCGTTCGACGAGGGAGTCGGGGAACGGCACGGTGATGAGGACTTTGATGTCGGCTTCAGCCATCATGGCGCCCATTGTACATCAGGGCTTTGAGCGCGAGCCTTGACTACGGCAGGGACAGAATTTGCACCCGCCCCGCGTTCTCAATCCCACCGGCCCGCGCCGAACCGCCCAGGACGTACCAGCGTCCCTCCACGAGCGCGGCGCCCATTCCGTGCACCGGGTGCGGCAGGCTGGCGGCGGACCGCCACCCCGCACCATCGGAACGCCACAGCTCGACCGAGTCGATCACGCCGCGGACGCCTGAAAGCCGCTCTCCTCCACCGACCACAATTCGCCCCTCGTCCGCAGCTGCCGCGAAACCGCCGCGCGCCGTGTTCATGGTCGGACCCTCCCGCCACGTCCCGGCTGTGGGAGAGAAGATTTCCACCGTGGCCCGTTCGCCCGCGCCACGCCATCGCCCTCCGAGCAGCCACAGTTCACCGTCCAAGGCGACGGCAGAGACGTGTTCGCGCGGTTCCGCCGGACTCGGCAACCGGGACCATGTGTCCGTCTCTGGCGAATAGGCCAGCATATCTTCGCCGCCGCCGGTGCCGCCCACGATATAGATCATCTCACCCACGACCGCGGCCGCCCCCGCTAATCGGCGCTCGGGCATCGGCCTCAGATCCCGCCACTTGCCCGTGCCCGGATCATAGGCCCAAGCGCTGTCGGTCGGCTGCCAAAGCAGGTTGCGGGCCCCGCCGAACACGTAAAGCCGCCCGCCAAAGGCCGCGGCCATCAGGTGATGGCGCGGCTCCGGCAGCTTGGCGGCGGATTCCCAATCGTCGGCGCCCGGCTCGTAAACCTCAACCGTGCGCGTGCCGCCGAACCCGCCCGGGACGTAAATCCGGCCTTCAATGGCCACGGCCGGCATTTCCGACCGGGCGGTGGGCATGGTCGCGCCCTCACTCCACACGCTGGCGGCCGGCTCAGGGGCCTCGGTGCCCCCTGACTCGAGCGCGGCCGGAACCACGCAAGCCTGAGCGACGAACGCCAGGATCGCCGCCCCGATCGAGGCGCGGATGAATTTCATTTCAGCCCTCCCGCGGCCGCCGGGCGATGAGCAGGGCGCCTGCCCGGTAGCCAGCTTCGTCCTCGGTCGAAACTCGGCGGCTCTCCTCGTACTCCAGCACCTCCAGCGGGTGGAAAACTCGCCGCAGTTCGCCGGGCTCAAAGTAGTGGATGATCCCCTTCCGTCCTGGAATTGGATACGTGTTGGGTGCGATGGGCGCGACCCCCTCTTGCCGGTAATGGTCCGCGCCAGGATCATCGGTCGTGAAGACTTCGGTCATCAGGTAACCACCCGGTCTCAGCGCGGCCACAAGCCGACCTGCCAGCGGCTCCAAGTCGTCGGGATGCAAGAAATGGAGGCTGGCGGCGGCCAAAACCAACGTGTACTCCTCTGAGGGTATGCGATAGTCCTCCATATCGGTCTCCACCACCTTCACCGAACGGCCCTGCGCCTTGCGCCGCAGACGCCGTGCCGCGCTTTCCTCATTCTCGACAGCCTCGACCGTGAACCCGCGCTCGGACAGCCACAGCGCAAGATCCCCCTCGCCGGCACCGATATCGAGGGCTTTCCCTCTCGGAACCTCATCGATCCACGCTGTCAGCCAGTCGGGCGGCGCGGCGGCTCGCGCCCGATCCATTTCGCTCATACAGCCATTCTAGCCGCACAATCGCCCCAAGAACCCCGACAGCGTAGGGATTCCGTAGGTTAAGCGCCAGCATGCCGACCAGCAAAGGGTCCACCCTGGCCGTATCGTTAACTTCGAAGGGCGAAAATCTCTTCTTCTCCTCCTTACAAGAGAGCCGGGGTCGGCGTCCCCGGCTCTCAACACGTCTGTTGACCCCATCCGCATCACGTGAGACGCTGCGCCGCCCAGCGCGCCACCAGTCCGGCCGCGCTCAAACTCAGGAGACCCGCCCCCACATAGAAAATCAGAACGATCAAGGCGTCGACTTCGAGCAGACCCGACACGATCAAATTCAGCCCCACCCCTATGCGGGCGATGGTCTGGGCCGCCGCGGCGCGCCTCGGACCGCGCCGAGCCGCCGCCGTCCCCGACGCGCCCGCCAGCAACCCGACGAACCCGAGGTGGAGCAGTGGATCCCGCCAGTTGAAATAGGCCAACCCTTGCCCCAGCGCACGACCGAGCGCCGAAAACCCCAATATGAGCGGCATCGGGTTGCCCAGCATTCGGCCGGGACGGACGCGCAGGAAGAGCCAGGCGCCAAGCAGCCCCAGGATTCCGATGACCAAGCCCCATCCTAGCTCAGCCGAGCTCAGGTTGATCACCCGCGATTGCACGCGCTTCCACACAGCGAGTCCTCTACGGAGGGATCCGATCTCGAACCATTCTGATTGTCGTGCGCCGGCCGGCTGGAGCCCGTGGCTGCGCTTACACGCGACTTCGACTGCTATAATCGCTGGCCGTGAATAGGATCGCCTCATTGGAAGAACGGACGATCGCCCGCGCCGCCGGCGTCGTCATGGCCGGCTTCGTCCTGTCCAACCTCACCGGCCTGGTCAAATGGGTCCTGGTCTCGCAGGCGTTCGGCACGAGCGGCGAGCTGGACGCGTTCAACTTCGCGAATCGCCTCCCGGATATGCTGTTCAATTTGATGGCCGGCGGCGCGCTGGCCTCGGCGTTCGTACCCACGTTCACGGGCTTTCTGACCCGCGGCGACCGCGCCGCGGCCTGGCGCCTTGCCTCCTCGATCGGTAACTTGCTCCTGCTCGTTCTGGCCTGCGCGGCCGGGGTTTCGTGGCTGCTGGCGCCGTGGCTGATTCCCAACGTCGTCGCGCCCGGACTCGACCCGGGCAAGACCCAGCTCGCCGTTTCGCTGATGCGGGTCCTGCTGTTGTCGGCTGTGATCTTCGGCGTGAGCGGCCTGCTGATGGGCATCCTGAACGCCCATCAGCACTTCCTGCTTCCGGCTCTGGCGCCAACCTTCTTATGGTTGGGCTGGATCCTCGGGGTGTTGGTCCTGGTCCCACGTATGGGGATCCACGGGTTGGCCTGGGGCGTGGTCCTGGGAGCGGGCATGCACCTGGGCGTGCAGCTGCCCGGCCTGTTGGGCCGCGGGGCCCGCTACGAGCTGCGGCTCGGGCTGGCTGACCGCGCGGTGCGCCGTGTTGGGACGCTGATGGCCCCCCGCCTGGTCGGTGTAGCCGTCATCCAGCTTAACTTCCTGGTCAACACGATCCTGGCTTCCGGGATGCGCGAAGGGAGCTTATCCGCGCTTGAGTACAGCTTCTTCATCATGCTGATGCCCCAGGTGGTGATCGCGCAGGCCATCGCCATCGCGGCCCTGCCGACGTTTTCGGCGCAGGCCGCCCAGGGAGCATTCGACCGCATGCGCGGCGCGCTGGCCGTCACGCTGCGGGGCGTGATCTTCCTCTCACTGCCGGCCAGCCTGGGCCTGATCCTGCTGCGCCGACCGATTGTGACCATGCTCTTCCAGCGCGGCGCGTTCGACGTGGAGTCCACCAACCTGGTGGCCTGGTCGCTGCTGTGGTTCGCCGCCGGCCTGGTGGGTCACTCGCTGGTGGAGATCCTCTCACGCGCCTTTTACGCACTGGAGGACACCCGAACGCCGGTGATCCTGGGCAGCGTGGCCATGTCGCTGAACGTGGCGCTCAGCCTGGCGTTCTCAGCCCTATTCCGGCGCTGGGGCGCCCCGCCGCACGGGGGCCTGGCGCTGGCAAACTCGCTGGCGACGGCGCTGGAAGCCGCCGGTCTGCTCTGGCTGATGAGGGGGCGATTGGACGGGCTCGGCTTCCCGCGCGTGCGCAGAGGACTGATCGCCTCGGGCGTCGCCGCGGGTGCGATGGTCGCGGTTCTGATCGGATGGCTGGAGTTCAGTGCGGGCAGCAGCCCCTGGCTGACAGGCGGCGCCGGGGTGCTGGTCGGTGGAGCTGTCTACTGGCTGCTGGCGCTGCTGCTCAACGCACCTGAGGCCAGGCAGCTCCCGGCGATCCTGCTTGGTGGGGATAATCAGGAACCAACGACGTCAACCCCAGGGCCACAAGGGGACCACGACCTGGGCCGTGACGAGGCCGAGAAGCATCCCGACGAAGGCCTCTAGCGGGGAATGCCCCAACACCTCGCGCAGCCGTTCCTGGCTGATGGGATGCCCTTCCAGCAGATCGCGCAGGATGGTGTTGATAATCTCGGCGTGACGGCCGGCCTGGCGCCGGATCCCGGTCGCGTCGTAGATGACGATCATGGCGAAGATGACCGCCACCGCGAACAGGCCCGAGTCGAAGCCCATGGCCAGGCCGACGCCGTGGGCGCCCGCGGTCACCAGCGCGGAGTGCGAAGAGGGCATGCCGCCCGCTCGCAGCAGGATGGACCAGTCCCAGCCACCCCGACGCAGATATTCCACCGGAAATTTGAAGACTTGCGCCAGAACCCACGCCGTCAGCGCTGCGATCAGGACAGGGTTGGCGATCACCGAACCTTCCGTCACTCAAGCATCCTCCGGCTCGAACTCCTCTTCGACATAGCCGCCCTCGTCGTCTGAAACGAGCTGGGTGAGCTTCAGTTCGGCTTGATCCAACAGCTGAGCGCAGCGCTTCGCAAGCGCCTGTCCCCGCTCGAATTCCGCCAAGGCCTGTTCCAAAGGCAGCTCGCCGCTCTCCAGCGACTCCACGATCTGCTCCAGTTCGCCGAAGGCCTCCTCGTAAGAGAGGTCCTGCGGATCTTTCGTCTCTTTCTTTCGGGTCATGGGTACTCCGCTCGTGCAACCGATCCTATTCGCTGCGGTGACCGATCAGCTCTCACCTTCTTCCCTGGGGAACACCTCTTCCACCGAGGCCCCTAGCCTGCCGTCAGACACACGGACGTCGATCGCCTGGCCGGGCTCGACCTGGGCAACGGAGCGCACCACTTCGCCGGATTCATCGCTGACCACGGCATAGCCGCGCGCCAAAACCGCGGGCGGTCCCACCGCCCTCAAGGTCGCCCGTAACCCCTTCAAACCCGACCGCCGCAGCGACAGGACGTGCTCCAGCGCCGAGACCGCACGCCGCTGCAGGTCGTCCACCTGCTGACGGGCGTTGGCCAACTGCGCGCGAGGCGAGGCTCTCGCCAAGGAGCGGCGCAGCGACTGAAACCGAAAGCGCATTTCGTGAAGGAGCCGTTCATAGCCGCGGATCATCTTGCCCCGCCGCTCCCTCACCTCCGCAGCCAGTTCAAGCCGATCGGGCACGGCCAGCTCGGCTGCGGCCGATGGCGTGGGCGCGCGAACGTCGGCGGCGAAGTCGGCAATCGTAAAGTCGGTCTCATGTCCAACGCCCGACACGACGGGAACCGCCGAGCCCGCGATCGCCCGGGCCACCGCCTCCTCGTTGAAGGCTGCCAGATCTTCGATCGAGCCACCCCCGCGAATCAACAGGATCAGATCTGGGTCGCCATGACCTTCAAGCGCAGCCAGCGCCTCGACGATCCCCTCCGCCGCGGCCTCTCCCTGGACAGGCGTCGGGGCCAAGATGACCTCCGCCAGCGGGAAGCGGCGCCCCAGCACATCCAATGCGTCGCGCAGCGCCGCGGCCGTCGGCGAGGTCACGATACCAATCCGGCCCGGAAGCCGCGGCAGTGCTTGCTTGCGCTCTGGATCAAACAATCCTTCCGCTTCGAGCTCCGCCTTGAGCCTCAGGAACTCCTGATACAGCTCACCTTCGCCGGCCCGGCGAATCAGGTCGGCGTAAAGCTGATACTGGCCCCCCGCTTCATAAACGCTGAGGTGGCCGTGCACCTCGACCCGATCTCCATCCTCGGGTAGGGTCCGCTGCCGGGCCACCTGCGAGCGCCACGTCACACAGCGTAGCGAGGCGTCGGCGTCCTTCAAGGTAAAGTACAGGTGGCCCGAAGAGGGCTGGGATAGGTTCGACACCTCGCCCGCAACCCACAGGTCCTGCAGGCGGTAGTCGGCTTCCAGCAGGCCCCGCACGTAGCGCGTGATCTCGGCGACGGAGTAAATTTGAGGATCGGTGCCGAGGAAGGACAGTTGACTCATGTCAGAAAGGATAACGCTCCGCTCGCGCGGCTGTCAAACTATAATGCTGCCAGGATGAACGATGACGAACTCGCCAGCGAGCTCTCATTAGAAGCGGCCGTCGGCGGTGCACTGCGCGATCGGGGCTGGAGCCTGGCGACCGCCGAATCCTGCACCGGTGGGTTGATCGGCCACCGCATCACTCAGGTCCCGGGGAGTTCGGCGTATTACCTGGGCGGGATTGTGTCCTACGCCGACGCGGTCAAGCGCCAGTTGCTCGATGTGCCCCCCGCCACGCTGGCCGCAGAAGGCGCGGTCAGCGAAACGACAGCGCGCGCCATGGCCCATGGGGTCAGGCGGCGTCTCAACGCCGACGTCGGGATCTCCGTGACGGGCATCGCCGGCCCGAGCGGGGGCAGCGCCGAAAAGCCGGTCGGTCTCACTTGGATCGCGCTGGCTACGCCAGAAGGCGAGCGCGCGCAACGCCATGTATTCAAGGGAGGTCGGGCCGTCAACAAGGCCGACGCCGCCGAGGCCGCGCTGCGGCTTTTGCTCGAGGAGCTGACCGATGGATGAGCCCATCCTGGTCGAAGCCGACCTGTCGGTCGCGCCCCCGAAGCCGCGCTCATTTCGCTGGCAGGGTCAGCGTTACCCGATCGCTGATCTCGGCCGGCGGTGGACGGACGACGAAGGCCGGCTGCACTATCTGGTGATGACCCCGGGTGAGCACGTGTATGAGCTGGCATATGCACCCGCCGAAGGCTCATGGCACCTGCTGCGCACCCCTTCACATTTCGGCGGGGCCAGCCCCCGCGTCTGAAGGCGAATCCCCGCAGTCCTCCGGGAACCTCATACAGTACGCCTCGACGCCGGGCAAGTAGCCCCGCAGCGCAGCCACAATTTCGTAGACACGATCTTCGATCCAGCCGACAAGCGGAAGGCGGTACAGCTGCAGCGGGACCGGGGTAACCAGCGCGCCGGCCAGCGCGGCGTTTATGGCGCCGGCGCCGCGGTAGTTGCGGCCGTCGCTGTCCACGGCCCATGCGGCGCGGGCGCACCGCTCCCGTTCGACCCCCCACCTTTCTCGTGTTTCTCGATTTTGACACGGGGCGACCGTCACGCGGCCGAAGCGGTCCAGCCGCAGCAGCAGCCGGGCCGTCAAGGTTCAGAAACCTCAGTAGCCGTCAATGAACAGGGTGACAGTCGAAGGTGCCTCAGCAGCCATCCTGCACGGTGGGCTATCAAGAAAAAATGGAGCGACCGGAAGGCCGCTCCGAGACGTGGTGCGCTGTCGGCATCTCTCAGCTCAAATAATCCCGCAGTTGTCGCGCCCGGCGCGGGTGACGAAGTCTGCGCAGAGCCTTACCTTCAATTTGGCGAATGCGCTCCCGGGTCAGTCCAAACTTCTGGCCGACCTCCTCGAGCGTGTACGGGCGACCGTTGTGCAGGCCGAACCGCAGGCGCAGGATGCGCGCTTCGCGAGGGCTCAGCGTGGACAGGACTTCTTCGATTTTGTCGCGCAGCAGGTTTTGGTAGGCGCTCTGGGTGGGAGTCGGGGTGGTGTCATCCTCGACGAAGGCGCCCAATTCCGAGTCCTCCTCTTCGCCGACCGGCGACTCAAGGGACAGCGGACGCCAGGAGACGCGCATCATCCACTGCACTTTACGCTCGTCCACGCCCAAGCGATCGCCGATCTCCTCGGGGGTGGGCTTGCGGCCGAGTTCCTGCTCCATCTGACGAGCGACTTTGTAAAGCCGACGAATCCGATCCGACATGTGCACCGGGACGCGGATCGTACGGCCCTGGTCGGCGATGGCCCGGGTGATCGTCTGGCGGATCCACCAGGTGGCATAGGTGCTGAAGCGGTATCCGCGATGGTAATCGAACTTCTCGACCGCCTTCATCAGCCCCAGGTTCCCCTCCTGGATGAGATCCAGGAAAGGCACGCCCCGGCTCATGTACTTCTTGGCGATGCTCACGACCAGGCGGGTGTTGGCTTTGATCAGATGGTCGCGCGCGGCCCGAGCGTCCTCAATATGTTGCTGGAGCCCGGCCCTCGGCTCACGCCCGGCCATGTTCCCGTTGAGCTGTGCCAGCCGCTCTTCGGCCTCCCGGCCGCGCTCGATGCGCTTCGCCAGGTCGACTTCCTCCTCGGTGGTCAACAGCGGCACTCGCGCCATCTCCTTAAGATAAAGACCGACCGTGTCGTCGGTGGAGATGGCGCTCAGGTCGATGTTCTCGGCTTCATCCGTGTCGTAAGTGGAACGAAGATGAACCGGCACCTGATCCAAATCCTCGTAGACATCGATGTCGGCTTCGTTGAAGAAGGATTGAAGCTGTTCGAGGTATTCCTCGTCATCTTCGGCTTCGGGGAACACGGTCATCAAGTCGTCGACCGTGATATACCCTTGCATGTCCGCCTTCTCGAACAGGATGGCGAACGCTTCCCGCTTTTTCAACTGTTTGTCGGAAGTGTTCATTCGCTCACTCCTGCGCGTCGAGGCGGTGCTGGTGCGTGCAAATCGGCGGCAGTGACCGTCAGCCCCCCAGCAACGACTTAAGCGGCTCCATGCGCGGATCGATCTCCTGCTCAGGATGTTCGCATGACTCTTCGTTCAGATTGTTCCCACAGACGGGGCACAGCCCCCGGCAATCGGGGCGGCAGATGGGCTGAATGGGAATGTCGAGCACCATCATCTCGCGCAAATAAGGATGCAGGTCCAGCACTCCGCTTTCGGCGATCGCCAGGATCGGATCATCAGCCTTCTCAGCTGGGTATACAAACAGGTCCCTCAACTTGGGCGCCAGCACCTGATCGAAGGAGGTCAGACACCGGGAGCACTCCATCGGGTAGACTGCAAATAACACGCCCTCCAGGTACAGGCCTTGAGACGTGCGCGTAAGGCGAACATCGCCGCTGAGATCCTTAACGGCGAGTTCGCCTCCAATCTCAACCGAGGCGTATTCAAATTCAAAAATGCGGCTGAAGCCGACGCTCTGGTGAAGCAAGAACCCGACGTTCAACCGCAATGGGTCGCGTGTAGTGTGATTCACATCAACGTCAGGACGATAGAGATTCCAAGAAGTGAGATTAGTATAACATACTGGGATTTAAGAATCAAGAATCCGCCGTTTTCCTTGACATAAAGTTCCCAATTTCAGCTCCGGAGGGCAAAATATGGCCGTTACCATGGATATTACCCCTACAATTGCCACAAGAGTACCGTGCGCGTAGCCAAATGACAGAGATTCCACGCGACCGACTGATCATCGGCAGCAGCAACCCCGGCAAGCAACGCGAACTGCGCGCCTTGCTCGCTCCGCTGGGCATTTCGCTGGTGACCCCCCACGAGCTTCTGCTCGGCTTGCAGGTGCGCGAAATCGGCGAGAACTACGAAGCCAACGCCCGGCTCAAGGCCGCGCGCTACGCGCAAGCGAGCGGCTTGCACGCCGTCGCCGACGACTCCGGCCTCGAAGTGGAGCCGCTCGACGGCGCACCCGGTCTCTATTCGTCACGCGCGGCCGGCCCCGGCGTCGACGACGCCGAGCGGCGGGAGTGGCTGCTCGATCAGCTGCAGGGCAAGCCGCGTCCCTGGAAGGCACGCTTCGTATGCAGCGCCGCGTTCGCCTCACCGAGCGAGATGCTCGCCACCGCCCAAGGCCATTGTCAAGGGGAAATCGCCAGCGAGGAGCGGGGCGAGGGGGGTTTCGGTTACGATCCGCTGTTCGTTGTGGAAGGGACGGGCAAGACCATGGCCGAACTGGGCGAGGACGAGAAGAACCGGATCAGCCACCGGGCTCGCGCGATTCACGCCCTGATGGCCGACCTGGAACGCGTCCTGGGCTGACGGCCGGGCGACGGTTGGGCTCAGCGCTGAGAGGCGAGGCCGCTGCGCACAAAGCGCAGAAGATGGGCCGCCACCTCGTCCGGGCGCTCGAGCATCACCATGTGTCCGGCGCCGTCCACGCGACGGAGGGAGGCGGCGGCCAGTCCCTCCGCCAACTTGGAGCAATCCTCGGCAGGCACCATGCGGTCGTCCCGGCCGCAGATGACCAGCGCCGGGGAACGGATCTCGCCCAGCCGGCTGCGCACGTCGAAACTTTGACAGGCCAAGAAATCGGCGTGGAACACCTCCGGTTCCGCCTGCAGCATCCGCTCTTTCGCCATCCGGACCCATTTCGCCTCGGCCCGCGGGCTGAACGCGGCGTCCACCATCCGCTCGACCGCCTGGGGGAAGTCGGCGCGGCTGGCGCTCAGGTCCAGGATTCGCTGATCCACCTTCAGCCTGGCGCCTCCCCCCAGCAGCGCCAATCCGGATAAACGACGGGGAACCCGCAGCGCGACCGTGAGGGCAATTGCTGCCCCCATCGAGTGGCCGGCCAGCACGGCGTTTTCTACCCCGACCGCCCGCATCCAGTCGATCACCTTTTCCGCGTAACCGCTGATCGTAGACTGGCGCGGACCCGCCGATTCGCCGTGCGCGGGCAAATCCAAGGCCAGGGTGCGAACTCCGGCCAGCCGCCGGATTTGGGGCGGCCAGTACAGACGATGGCCCCCGGCACCGTGGACCAACACCAACGGCGGCTGCCCTTCGGGCGCGCCGCCGTCGTCATGATCTTCGAATGCGATGCCGAGCTCTTCAGGCAACCTTGAGCTGCTCGGGGTCTTCCAACCAGCGCTCCACCATCATGGCGGCCTTCGTCGCTTCACCGACGGAGGTGGAGATTTGGCGGTACACGGGATCCATCACCTCCCCGGCGGCGAACACGCCGGGGATGTTGGTCATCATGCGGTCGTCCACCATCAGATAGCCGCGATCGTCCATGTCCAGCTGGCCCTCGTACAGATCGGTGTTTGGAAAATGGCCGATGAAAATGAACACACCGTCCACGTCCATCGAGCGGCTGTTATCGGTCTTCACGTTGCGCAGCTGGACCGAATTGACTTTTCCGTTGCCGCGGATTTCCTCCACGACCGTGTCCCAGATAAAGGACACCTTGTCGTTGTCGAAAGCCCGCTTCTGAAGCCGTTCATTGGCTCTCAGTTCATCTCGCCGGTGAACGATCTGCACCTGCTCGGCGAAGCGAGTCAGGAACAGCCCCTCTTCGATCGCGCTGTCTCCGCCGCCCACCACAATCACATCCTGGTCCTTAAAGAAGAAACCGTCACAGGTCGCGCAGAATGACACGCCCTTGCCGATAAGCTCGTCTTCGCCCGGAATGCCAAGGCGCTTGGGCGAGGCGCCGGAGCAGATAATCACCGACCGGGCCTCGATCTCGCCCTCATGGGTCTTGACGAGGAAAGGTGGTCCGTTACGGAAGTCCACTTCGGTCACTTCGTCCATCTCGATGCGCGCGCCAAACCGTTCGGCGTGCTTCTGCATGCGGTCCACTAGATCGGGTCCGGTCGTACCCTCCGGGAAGCCAGGATAGTTGTCCACTTCCCAGGTGATCGAGATTTGGCCCCCAAGCTGGTTGCCCGAGATCACCAACGGTTCAAGATTGGCCCGTCCGATGTACAGGGCCGCGGTCAAGCCGGCCGGCCCGGAACCAATGACTACGACTTCTTCCTTCCTCATATCTACCTCACCTGATACTTGGCCATCACTTGACATACTTTATAAACTTATTCACCCGTCTGTTGAGCCACCATATGGGAGCCCGCGATCGCACGCGACCCTTTTCGTCGATGAGCGGGCGTCGCCCCGGATCCCCGGGTTCACCCGCATTGCACTCGACTACGAGGGTTCCGCAAACGGAGCACGGGCCTTCCGACTCCTCGCTGTTCAAACAGTTCGGGCACAGATAAACGACCGTTCTACCAAGACCGGCCATCGCCCCGCTCCTCTCCCTGTTCATGCACTTGATTATTGTATTCGAGCCCCTCCGGCTCTGCCAAGTGATCTACATCACGTTGACCGGCTCCACCTGTTACCAGTCCCAACGCGGAACCCACCAGCAGTCCCGCCACGGCCCAAGCCGGCGTCCGCCTCAGTGTGTCCAGCACTTGACTCAGCGTGAAATCGGGTCGCTCATGGGTATGAAGTGACACTTTGAGAAGGATGAAGAGCGCAGCCAGAGGGCCGATTCCCGCCCCTACGGCGAGCCCGAGGGCGGCCGCCCGCAGCCCACGGCGGCCGCCGTGGGCCTTGCGCACCCAGCGGCTCCATCCTTCCAAGTACAGGGCGCCGCCCAGGGCGCTCGCCAGCACGAAGACGGGAAGCGTGCTGCGGTCCTCCAGGCCCAACCAAAGGAACCAGAGACCACCAAACAACAACCAGGAGAGCCTGCGCAGCCAGAGCAACCGCGAACTCACACCTCGGTGTCCTCCAGCAGCAGCGCTAAACCCACCTGGAAGAGCGCGGTCCACCACAAGTTTCCGGTCAGCGAGTACGCGAGCCAGGAGGTCCCAATGCGGCCGACCATGAAGCACGAGGCGTCCGAACTGCGCTCACCCGCCCGCCAGCCGCGCCAAGTCAGCCCCCACTCGAGCAGGGCCACACCCAATCCGATCAGCGACCCGAAATAGAACGACCCGATCAGCAACCACCCGGCCGCACGATAAAGTGCCCAGCGGGGCTCATCCAGCACGACCGTGTCATAGCGTGCGACGTGGGGCTGGAGAGACCGCCGGGCCAGAGCGACCCGAGCCCCATACCACAGGCCGAGGAGGAGCAGCGCGCTGCCGGCCCAACCCGCCCCGCCGCCGCTTCCGTAGAGCCCGAGGTAGCGGGCGGGCACCGCGCCTGTAAACAGTGCAATAAACGGCGGCCCCAGACCGTGCAGCCAGGGGCCCAGCGCAGCGGCGACGTCCGACCAGACACCGGCCCGCTCGGAAAGCGCGCGCCCCAGTGGGCGGCCGAGCAGCGGTGCCAGCACTGCGACGCCGCTCCAGGCCGCAGCGGGCCAGAAGCCGACGGATGTCACAATCTTTCCGTCGTCTCCACTCTCTCACTCTCGGCCTCATCGGATGGGATGGGCAGCAAAACCCGAATATAGGTTCCACTTCCCTCGTCCGAGTCCACCCGGAACTCGCCGCCCAGCAGCTCAGCCCGTTCGCGCATGGTCACCATACCCAAGCTGCCCCGCTGCTCGTAATGGGCATCCACGGCCCCGACGTTGAATCCCACACCGTCGTCTTCGACCTCGAGGCTCACGGCTGCGCCGTCCTGGAGCAAGCGGACCCGCACGTTTTCGGCCGCGGCGTGTTTCTGCGCGTTCGTCACCGCCTCTTCGGCGATGTAAAAGAGCATCGCCTGCTGCTCGCCCGTCAGGCGCTGGGCCACCCCTGGGCCGACCTCGACCCAGACCTGTTGGCCGTGCGTATCGTGCACCTTGTGGGCAAACTGGTACAGCGCCTCGTCCAGCCCTCGGGTTTCAAGGATCAGCGGACGCAGGGTGAAGAGCATGTGGCGGATCTCCTTCGTCGTCTGCCGGGCCATCTCCTCCACTTTGTGAAGCTCCCGCCGCGCGGTCTGCATGTCCCGCTCCAGCTCGCGGCGGGCGAAATTAAGACGCATCGCGATGGCCGCGATCGTTTGGGTGGGTCCGTCGTGCAGATCGCGGGCGAGCTTCTTGCGCGCTTCTTCCTGCATTTCATTCATCCGATCCCGCTCCGCTTCTAGGTTTCGGTACAGCCGTGCGTAGCGGACCGCAAGCTGAGCCTCTTGGCCCACCGCTGCAAGGAGACGCCGGCGCGCCGGGCTGAAGGCGCGTTTATCCGAGTGCCCCAAAACCAGAACGCCGACACAATCCTCGCCTTCGCCCAACGGCAGACACGCGGCCGACTCCCACCGCTGGACGGCCGGGATGAACCCAAGCCCCGGATCTTTGGCGGGCGACCGAGTGGCTTCTACGCCGCCGCTGGCGACGGCCGTGGCCAACAGGCTGTTCGGGCCGCTCTCAATATGAACGTTCCGTTCCGCCTCGACGCCGTCCTCGACGCCTATCCAACGCGAGCCGACTTTGCGCAGCATCAAGGGCTCCAGACCATCACCTTCCACACCGGTCGCTTCCAGGATTTCGATCGCCCGAACGCGCACGATGCGAAGCACATCGGAGGTGTTCTCCACATCCTCCATCGGCAGTTCTGAGCTCGGACCAAGCGCATTCTCAAAGACGCCCTGAAGCCCAGCCGAGGCTGACCGTGATGCCATCACCCAGCGGGAAGCCACCGCCCCCATCAGCGCGCCGCCAGGGATCAGCACCAATCCGTGCAGACCGGCCTCGGTCAGCCCCGCGGGCAGCGAGCCGCGCTGCCAGCCGATCCAAGCCCCGGTAACGATCATCACGATGCCGCTTGAGCGAATTGCGCCGCTCGCGCCTGCCACGCAGCCCGCGCTCGCCGCGGCGACCAACAATCCGATCCATGAGAGGTTTTGTCCACTACCGGCGAGCACGATGGCTCCGCCCGCGACCCCATCCACGAACTGACTCAACGCCGGTTGCTCGGCGGCCGCCAGGCCCCTGAGCAATCCGGCGCTGATGAGCACCTGAACCAGCACGTAGCAGGCGAGCACGATCTGGAGTGGTCCGCTGAGCGGGCCGCGGGCAGCGAGGGCGACCGGGACAACTGCCAACCACAGCCAGCGTATGCCCCACTGGCACCAACTTGTCACGCGATCGTGTGCGCCATCGGATGGAATTCGCGTCACCATCGCAACCTCAGTGGACCGGCGGCCCGGGCTGCACGGCTCAATCGAACTCGGGGAACTGCGCCTGCAATCTGCCCATCAGATCCCTGTCGGGGGTCAGGAGCCATAACGTACCTTGTCCGGCAGTCAGCACGCAGCTGACCTCGTCACCGCTGTCCCAGCAGTCGCCAGGTCCCAAGTTAACCGAGTTGCCCTGGAAGCGACCGTCCTGGACGCTGCGCAGCGCACGGGTGAAATCGACCGCGTCGCCCTGGGTGTCCCACTCCCAGTATGCAACAAGGGTAGCCTCATCGGCCGCATCTCGATAGAAGACGGAAAAGCGATCCCCACCCCAGCCAGCGGTCGCTTCTTCGGCGACGACCGGGTCCACCTGACTGTCGGCCTCCGCCCCGTAGGCCAGCAGCAAGTAAGAGGTCCATTCTCCCAGGGTATTGCGGTCTAAAGCTCGCCACCCTTCCCCCAGAACCGGGGCCAGGTCCACCTCGGGCAACTGCCGTGGACCTTCTCCGCTCAGGTACTTTCCCGGATGCAAGATCTGCTCTGTGCTTGAAGGCAGTTCGGCATACACGCGATCGACTTCGGGCCAGCCTCCTCTCTCGTGGAAGAAATCCACGAAGGCCAACCCCTGGACATAGGGGAAGCTGATATTGGGGATCGTGTACGGCGGTGGGGACTCGTCGGGCAGCGTACTCGAAGGAGGAGTGTAGCTCAGGATGTCCTCGGTGTCTTGCAGACTCGCATACTGCTCGAGCCACTGGGTCATGAGCAATGTGGCGTCGCCTTCGACCAAACCCTCAATGGCCTTGCAGCCGTCTTGACTGCGTTCACAAAGCGGGTACACCCCCACACTGTCGATCCCGTGATGGTGATCGACCAGGGCGTGCGTGTACTCATGCGAGTACACCCAGCGCTCAACGCCGGAGAACCGGTTCCCGATGACGAAGATTTCATCCGACCAGGGCAAGTAGAACCCGCCCAGACTGTCCGACAGGCTGTTGAGCACATTGGTATAGAGATCGTAGTCGGGAGCGATCAGGCCCAGGGCCACCAAAACCCGGGCCATGTCGTCGATCTCCGCCTCCGTGCCGCCAGCCGCCCGGAAGCTGCCCTCCAGGTACGGGCGGACTTGGGCGCTGCTGATCAGGTACGAAGTGGGTGCTCCCACCGCGGGCAGCCCGCGCAGCTCAGCGACTTGGGCTCCGAGGAGCTCCATCTCCGCCGACGTCGTCGGGTCGGGCGGAATCGGCGTCGGCGTTGGCGTCGGCGTCGGAGTGGCCGTGAGCGTCGGGGTGGCGGTCGGCTCCGGTTGGGGGGTGGGCGTCCATGTTGGGGGCAACGCGACAGGGGCGCCCGCCGTCTGGCGGGTGATGGCAGTCGCCGCCTGAGCCGTTTCACCGGCCATCCGCCGATCACGGACCAAATTACTCACCGCGCGCAGAAAGAAGAAGGCCCCCGCAATCCCGGCCAGCACGAACACCACTCCGCCCACAACGAGCCAAAATTTCGTCTCTCTGGTCAGTCTCCAACCCATGGCCTGACTGCGGGTGACCCCCCCGCCGGCCGGCTCGCGACTGGCTGGTCCTATGCCATGTGACGGCCCGGCTTGGAAGCGTCGCGCGTCCGGCGGCTTTTTGGTCGCGCCCGCAGCCAACAACTGGAGGCGTTTCTTCGCCAGGCCCAAGTCCGGATTTATGGCCAGCGCGCGCTTCAGGCACTGGCGTTGCTTGTCGACATTCAGAAGAGCGAAACTCAAGAGGTACCAGCCCACGTCGGATTCCGGCTGGCGCTTCAGGTAGTCGACCAACAGCTCCCGGGCGGCTGCTTTCTTATCGGCCTTCAGAAGCTGCGCAGCGCGTTGAAGTTCGCTCGGAAGGCTCAACGGGTCCTGACCTCCCTCGCCGGTCTCGGGGCGAGGCAGGGCTGAGCCGACAGGACACTCATATGCATTCGACCGGCGAATCTATCGCTTTCACCACCCCGGCGTTCAGCCCCTGATCGACCGCTCATGCCGCGCCGTCCAGTTTCAAGCCGGAAGACTGCCGGAGACTCTCCCGCAGTTTCTGATCGTCTTCATACAGCTTCGGAAGCGCCCTGCGCGCCAGATTGGATTGCAGGATCCCTTCCGGATCGCAGCGGTCCTTCATCGATTTGAACTCGGCGATCGTCGATTCGCCCAAGAACGCCCGCACCGTCTCGGGTCTCAGCGCGCTGTCCTTGGCGAAGTAAAAACGGCCGCCCACCTCGAGCACCCGTCGCTCCATCGCCTCGAGCAAAGCCGCGAGCCGGCCCCGGTTCCGCTCTGTCACCCGAAAATCCATGGCCATCGAGTACCCATTCAGAGCGTGGGATAAAAGGAAGTCGTCCGGCCGGTGGCGCTTGAGCACCGCCAGATAGGTCGGTAGGCCGCGCCGTTGGCTGAGTTCGAGCAGTTCCCGCAGCGTATCCACGGTGTCGTCCAAGGGTACGAAGCACTGGAACTGAATCAGACCCACCGGCCGATAAGCCTGCTTCCATTTGGGCACGTAGTCCAGCAGGAAATTGAACGCCGACAGCGATTGCTTAACGGTATGGTCGCCGCTGAGCCGGGCGCTCCAGTAGCGGCCCCGGTTGATCCAACTGACGCCGATGTTGTTCATGAAAGGACGCATGAAGCGCCAAAGTATCGACTTGGGGATCAGCTTGAAGAACGTGTCCGGCAGGTCCTGGTGCCTGAGCCGCAGAGTCTGGGCCGGCGCCGGATCCCCACCCCGCGGCAGATAGTTCGCGGTGTGGATCTGACCGCGACCGAGTGCTGCCCCGCGCGCGGTCCCGTCCATCCATCCTACGATGTAATCCGCCTCGTCCTTCAGCGACTCCATGCGCTCGACCAGCGCCTGCAAATGGGGGGCGGTCAAAGACCGTACCGTCATATCGCCCGAATACACCCGGTGCATCCGCAGGGTCACGCGCGTGAAACAACCCAGAAGACCGAGACCGCCGACCATCGCATAAAACAAGCCCTCGTTCTCATCCCTGCTGCACAAGATGAGCTCGCCCGTCGGCAGGAGCGCCTCGAACTCGAGCACGTGCTCGCCGAATGTCCCGGCGTGCCAGTTGTTCTTGCCGTGCACATTCATCGCCAGGCAGCCACCCACCGTGGGGAACATGGTGCCCGGCACAACCGCCGGCCACCAGCCATCTCCGAGGACATAGCGCCACAATTTGCCGATCGTCGCGCCCGGCTCGACGCTGATCACTCCGCTCTCGGCGTCCCATTCGAGAATACGGTTCATCCTCCTCAAGTCGATCAGAATGCGCTCCGAGTTGAGCGGGGCGTCCCCGTAGCTGTATCCCGCGCCGCGCAATGCTACGCCCACACCGGTCTCCCGCGCCAGCGCGAACACCCCGCGCAGCGCCTCCAGCGTGGTCGGACGGTACACGTAGCTCATCGCATGGGACGCTCCGCCCCACGCCTCGACTCTTTCCAGACGCTCAAGCGGCAGGGGTGAATTCACAGGTTGAGCCGGCGGAAGACGACCGAGGGAATGTTGCGGATCACCAGCGCCACGAGCGCCCAACGCCCCGGGACATAAGCCACTTGCTTGCGGCGCCGGATCGCCCGCCAGGCCAACGCCGCCGCCCGCTGCGGGTCGATCGGCCCCCGCACACGCGCCGCGTTGTCCAGCATGGCGGTGCGGATCTGCCCCGGTTTGAGCGTGGTCACGCTGACACCGTGGCGGGAGACTCGGTTTCGAACGCCTTCGAGAAAGGTGTGCAGGCCGGCCTTCGAGGCCGCATAGGCCGGCAGTGCACGCCGGCCGCGTTCGCCGGCGATGCTGCCGACGCCCACGATATGCCCCTCCCCGGCCCGGGCGAAGCGCTGGGCGACGGGCGTGATCCAGGCCACCGCGCCGAGCAGATTAACCTGGAGGGTCTCCAGGTCCTCCTCGGGCTCGTAGCGCCCCGGATCTTGAGGGTGCATGATGCCCGTGTTGTACACGAACAAATCCAAGCCTTCCAGCCTACGAGTCAGGTCCTCCAACGTCTCCAGCGCTCGTTCGGTCTGTTTGACATCATGCTTGACCGCGAAGGCCCGCACTTCGTGCTGCTCTTTCAGCTCAGCGGCAAGGCGTTCCAGTTCGGGAAGCCGGCGGCTGGCCAAGCCCAAATCGTGGCCCTCCGTCGCCAATCGGCGCGCCAGCGCGGCGCCAAAGCCGCTGGAAGCGCCGACGATGATCGCCCGTTTGCGCGGATGAAGTGGTTCATGATGCGCGGCTGGGGATTGCGTCATGCGGGGTGTGGAACCCTCCTCGGCGGCGCGATTTGACTGCGCTCCGCTGTTCGAAGGAGACGGCTTACCGCCCTGCACCCTGCCAAAGAAGTGGACGGGCGGATTGCGGCGTATTGTAACAGAGCGCAAGCTTTCGGCAGCTCCTCTCGATTACAGCCACCTTACAGTTCCATTCGGCTTCCACGGAAGGCCCGGAACCGGGTTGTGTAGAATGAAGATCATCGATAACGCAGGGGCGGACGGAGCAGCAAGCATGGCCACCGAACTGGAATTCGATCCCCAAGCCTCGTGCGGATCCTCGCGCGCCGTTGGCGAACCCGTTGAGGCCACAGCAACGCACGCCTTCGAATGGATTGCTCTCGAAGTGCCCAAGCCCTGGGGGCGCAAGGCCCTGCCCGAGAGCGATCTACCCGAGGCGGTGAAGGCCCGCTTGAACCACGCCTCCGAAGAACTCGAAGGGGGCCGGGTGCTCTTCGTCACCCGCGAGGATAGGAAGGATCCCGATCCAATTTATCTGTATCTGGCGCGCAGCCGGGAGGCGGGTTCAGCGTTGCGCAGGTTTGAGCTCGACTCCTACGAAGATCTGCTGGAGATCGATCTGGTCCAAGCGCTGCACGGTGCCGGATCGCAGTCCGGGGTGCAGCTCGATGAGTCCATCTTCCTGTGCTGTACGAACGGCAAACGCGATGCGTGCTGCGCCCGCTTGGGCCTGGCCGCCTACCGCGCGCTGGCCGAGAAGGCGGGAAGGCGGGTGTGGCAATCCAGCCATCAAGGCGGACACCGCTTCGCCGGAAACCTGATCGTCTTGCCCGAGGGCCTGCAGTACGGGAGAATCCAAACGGAGAACGCGGAGCAAATCTACGAGGCCCACGCGCGCGGCGAGATCGCACTCCCTTTCTACCGGGGACGAACGCTGTACACGTCTCCCGCACAAGCTGCCGAACACCACCTGCGCGATCAGCAGGAGCTACCGGACATCGACGCGCTGCGTCTGGAGTCCGCCGAGCAATCCGGCGAGGGATCGTTCGAAATCACGTTCCGGCTTACGAGCAGCGGCGCGCGGTGGCGTTCGATCGTACAGGAGAGGCAGTCCGACTATCAAGTGTACAAGACGACGGGCGACGAAGTGCCCTCTCACACTATTTTGTATCAGGTCGAGCGCGCCGCGCCGGTATAGTTTTCCGCAGCTTCCACGCCCCACTCCGCCCTAACGCCGCTTCAGAGCGGCCGGCCGGCGCATCTCAGCCCCTCGCTCAGCCCTCTCCGCCCCGGCTCGGCACGGCTCGCGAAGCGCGCGGGCGACGCGGTGCCGCCAGATAAGCCAAACCGAACAGCGCCGTCTCCACCAGCACGATCGCCGGTCCTGAGGAGATGTTGACGTAATAGGAAAGGTACAGGCCGACGACCCCGGCCAGCGCGCCCAGCGCTGCGGAGAGGAGCATCATGCTCGGCAGTCGACGGGTGAGCATAGAAGCGCTGGCCGCCGGTGTGACGAGCTGGGCGAGCACCAAGGCCACACCCACCGCCCGCAGTGAAATAACGATCACGACCGCCAAGAGCACCAACAGCAGATTCTCCAGCCTCTCCACCGGCAACTGCATCGTTTGGGCAAGCACCCGGTCAAATGAGATCACAAGAAACTCTTTGTAAAAGGCCAGGATCAAGACCAGAACAACGAGCCCAAGACCGCCCATTAACCACAAGTCCTGGACGGAGACGGCCAGCAGGTTTCCAAACAGGATGTGCGCCAGGTCCACCGCGTAGGTCCGCTGCAGCGATATCAGCGCCACCCCCAAGGCGAAAGCGCCCGCGAACACAACCCCGATGGCCGTGTCCTCTCGGATCGGAGAGCGACGGGTGAGCTCGCCAATGGTGAGCGCGGCGGCAACCCCGACGGCCAGCGCACCCAGCGCCAGAGGCCAGCCGAACAGGAAAGCGATGACCACGCCGGGCAGGATGATGTGGGCCAGCGCGTCACCGAAGAACGCCATCCCTCGCAGCACGACATAGCTGCCCAGAATGGGCACGACCACACCAACGATCAACGCCGCCGCCAAGCCGCGCAGCATGAACGCGTATTGCAGCGGATCCAGCAGCCACCCGATCACGAATTCCACAAGGAGTTCACCCGGTGCCTTCGCGGTGCGCGTCGGCTAAAACCGACACGCGGTTCCCCTCTCCGACCACGTGCAACCCGGCGCCGTAAGCCCGCTCAAGCGCCTGGCGGGTCAGCACCCGGTCAGGCTTCCCAATCGCGATCAGCCGCCGGTTGAGAAGCATCACTTTCTCGAAGTTCTCGGCCGCCAGGTTCAGGTCGTGCGTCGCGACCAAGACCGTCACCTTCCTGGCTTGTAGAGTTTGCAATATTTCCAGGATTGCCGTTTGAGTGGGGACGTCGAGTCCGCTCAGCGGCTCGTCGAGCAGCACGACCTCCGGCTCCTGAGCGACCGCCCGGGCGAGGAACACCCGCTGCTGCTGCCCACCGGAGAGATCCCCGATTTGGCGATCGGCCAGGTCCTGAAGCCCGACCCGTTCCAACGCGCGCTGCACCTGCTCCCGATCGCGAGTTCTGGTCCAATGCAGGAAGCCGATCTTATGGACGCGCCCCATCATGACGACGTCCCTGACGGTGACGGGAAAAGCCCAGTCCACATCGCTCCGCTGCGGTACGTAGGTGACACACAGGTGCTGGCCGGGGCGGTGGCCATGGACTTCAATCGATCCGCCAGCGGGCGGGAGAATGCCGGCCATCACCTTGAATAAAGTGGTCTTGCCGGCGCCGTTGGGACCTACGACCGCCACCTGTGCGCCGCGCGACAGCTCGAAGTCCAACTCCTCGAGCGCCAAATCTCCGTCGTAGCCGGCGCTCAGGTGCAAGGCTCGGATAGCCGGCTGGTCTTGACGCCCAGTCTCTTTTTCGGTCATTCCGATCTCACCTCCCGCTTGCCGGGGGAAATGGGGTCTGCTCCGCGGGGCAGCACATTGAGTTCACGATAGCGCCTCCACGATTCGTCCGACATCGAAGCGCATGAACTCCAAATAGGTTCCCGCCGGGCCGCCGGGCTCGCTCAGCGACCCCACGTACAGCGGCACAAGGCGCACCCCGAGGTCCTCAGAGATCCGCTCGGCCAGCGCCGGATTGGCGCCGATCCCAACAAAGACCGCCTTCACCTCCCGTTCGGCCACCAGCCGCTCCAGCTCGGCCAGCGACCGCGCCGAAGGCTCTGCGAGGCTGCTGTAGGCGGGGATGACGGCCCCGATCATCTCAAATCCGTAGTGTTCGCTGAAATAGCCGAACATGAGGTGGTCCGTGACCAACTCCCGATTGGCCTCGGGGATGGAGCTGACCTGGTCCTGAATCCAACTGTCGAGCTCCTCCAGCGCCCCGCTGTAGGACCGGGCCCTGGCCTGGACCTCGTCGGTCCGATTCGGATCCAGCGCCGCCAGCGCATCCGCCGCGTTACGGGCCCAAATCTGCACATTGCGCGGATCGAACCATACGTGCGGATCGACTGCGCTTGGATGCGCCTGCGATGAGGGATCCGGCTCAGTCTCCGCTTCGGCCACCGGGTGGTCGCCCTCAGCTCCGGCCTGGCGGCGAGGCTCGATCCCCTCCGACAGCGAGACGACGGGCGTATCCGGGGCGGCGGTCGTCAATTCCCCCAGCAGCGCCTCCTCGAGGCCCAAACCGTTGATGAACACCACGTGTGCGTCCTGCACTTGGCGCATGTCCTGAGGGGTTGGTGAGTAGGCATGCGGATCGGCTCCGACCGGCAGCAGCACCGTGAGCTCGACCCCCTCACCACCCACCCGGGCCACGACGTCGCCGACCAGTGTCGTCGTGGCCACCACCCGCAGGGCTTCGCCGGTTCCAAGGTCCGCCGGCTCCAGACCTTCGATCCTAACTTCAGCCGAGGGGGACGCGTCGCCCCCCAAGCTACCGGCGCAGGCGGCCGCCAGCAGCGGGAGCGACAGCAGAATGATCAGCTCGGTCAACCTGCACGGGCACAGCGGATCGTCACGCAACCCCATACCTCCGGCCACCGCTCGGCCAGGCCTGTGCTTTGAGCGCCCCGGTCAATGGGCTGGATCCTGACACGAGGGACAGACGCCGAGCAATTCCAACATATGGTCTTCGATCACGAATCCGGTCCGACTCGAAAGGCGACGGACCAGACCGTCCAGGTCTTCCGACCCGGGAAACTCAACCACCTGCTGACAGTCACGGCAGACCAAGTGGTGGCCGTGCGCCAGCTCCGAGCGCGCGTAACCATGGCAGCCGTCCTCCAGATGAATCCGGCGCACATATCCCAACTCACCGAGGAGCCTCAGCGTCCGATACACCGTGACCAGACCCAGGTTCGGATGGTGGGCCTGTGCGCGGCGATGAATCTCCTCAGGCGCCAGCCAATCCTCGGCCTCAAGCAGGGCGCGGGCCACCGCCACGCGCGACCGGGTCACCCGGTTGCCGCGGTCCTGCAGCGCATCCGTGAACTCCTCGAGAGTCTCCATAGTTGAAAAAGATTTTCAACAAGCATAGCACAGGATGGGCTTCGAGAACGAAAGATTGGGCCCATCAGGGCAACCAGCGACCGGCGCCAGCTCCCTGCTCGCGCAGGACCACTCCCCCGGCCGGCGACCAGACGAGCAGATCGGGGGCTTCCTCCGGGCTCCCTACGGCAAGGCGCTGAAAGAGCAATTGCCGGCCCCAGGGGTCCCAATCCGGGCCGCCGTACATAAACTGGGGTTCCGCCGCCACGACCTCGGCGTCTTGCCCGTCCGGCCGCAGCCTCCACATCGCAGTGGTTGGGCCGGCGCCGGCCCGCTGCGCGGCCAGCGCAATCCACTCCCCGGTGGGCGACCAAGCCGGAACACCGACCTCGCGCCAACCCCCATCGCGCCGCAGGATCGGCGAGACCTCGCGGGTCGTCAAGTTCAGGCGGTACAGAGCCGACAGCGGGACCTCGCCTTCGAATTCCAAGACCGGAAACAGCAGGCTGCGCCCATCCGGCGACCACGCACCGGTCACGCCGGTGCCGGTCGGCAGCACCTCTTCGGTGACTGTGTCAAGATCCAACAGCCGGACCCCACCCAACTCCGGGTCATAGTACGCGAGCCACAGCCCGTCGGGGGACCAGGTGGGGAGGAGGCCCTGACGGGAGGGGTCCTCGTAGAGCGGCGCCGCCGCACCGTCTTGGGCCGAAACCGTCCAGATCCTGGGCGGTCCGTAGCCGCCATCCTTTGCTTCCCGCCGGACGAACGCCAGGCGCCCGCCATCGGGCGACCAGGCCGGATCCTGGCAGCGGTCCCCCTCACACGCCACGATTTTGCCTCGGTTCTCTCCCTGCCGGTCGACCCGCCACAGATCCTCGCCCCCCTCGGCATTACGCGCCGAGTACACAATCCATTCGCCCGCGCGCGCCACCGCGAACCCCGTGACGTCATGATCCGCGGAGAGCCGCACCGGCCCAGAACCCGAGCGGCGCACCAGCCGCCGGCCGGACGGCCCCGGCTCCAGGTAAGCCACCCGTGCGGCGCGGACTGAGAAGCTCCAGGCGTAGGAGTCCCCCAGGCGCTCTCCCGAGCTGGACAGCAGGGTGGGCGAAAGTTCGACTCTGTGCTCCACTCCGGGCTCGAGTGCACGTTCCGGGCGGACCTCGAGGCGTTCGCCGTCGATCGAGATCTCTTGCGCGGGTCGCCCGTCGAGAAAGACCGACTCGGCGGGAAGCGCCTCTGCAAGCGGGCCGCTGAACCGCACCCGGATCGGCCCGAATGGACCGCCGCGGCCGCCCGCCGGCGGATCGGTCTCAAGGACACGAAAGCCCCGCTCCGGCAGACCGCGGGCCAGCAGCACAAAGAACGCCAAGCCAACCCCGGCCCCGATGAGAAGCCAGATCAACCGGCGGGCCGTGCGCCGGCCGTGCGTTGCATCAGAACGTGGCCCGGAAGCTGTTTGGCGCAGTCGGGTTCTCCTTATCGTCTCTTTTCCGTGTTGATCCAACTCATCGGGCCCACGCGGCGCCTCCCCTCCTCATCGAGCGCCAAGATCCCATCGTGTCAGATCGTTATAATTCGAGTTTAGGCCCCCAGGCACGGCCCCGGAGTTTGGCGGAGCACAGGAGGACGGTCGCGCATGGACATACTGGAGTTCACGCTGCTGGACAACACCCTGCGGCAGTGGCTGATCGCGCTCGGAGTGGCGCTGGCCACCGTAATCGCCCTGCGCTTGCTGCTCGCTTTCGTGCGCCATCGGCTGGAGGCGCTGGCCCAGCGAACGGCCACCGATTGGGACGACCTGGCCAGTGACCTGATTCAGCGCACGAACTATCTGTTCCTCGGCCTGGCGGGAGTATATGCGGGCGCCCTGCTTCTCGCGCTGCCCGAGGGCTGGGACCGGACCTTCGGAACGGCCGTCGTTATCGGTCTGTGGATTCAGGCCGGCTTCTGGGGGATGGGGCTGGTCCGGCATGTGATCAATCGCCGCTTGGAGCGGGAGCGGACGGAAGAGGACGCCGTCGGCGTCACCACGGTCAGCGCGCTTGGCGCCGTGCTCAACGTATTGGTGTGGGCCATTGTAGTCCTGATGGCGTTGGACACGGTTCCCGGCGTGGAGGTGACGACTCTTCTGGCCAGCCTGGGCATCGGAGGCATCGCGGTCGCTCTGGCCCTGCAGAACATCCTCGGCGATCTGTTCGCTTCGCTGGCCATCGCGCTAGACAAGCCGTTCGTGATCGGCGATTTTATCATCGTCGGCGACTACCTGGGGACGGTCGAGCAGATCGGCTTGAAGACCACCCGCATCCGCAGCCTCTCCGGCGAGCAGATCGTCTTCTCCAACTCCGACCTGCTCAACAGCCGGGTCCGAAACTACAAGCGCATGTTCGAGCGCCGGGTGGTGTTTGAGTTCGGCGTAGTCTATCAGACGCCGCCCCAAAAGCTCGAACGCATCGGTGGATTGGTCGAGGAGATCATCCGACAGCAGGAAAAGGCACGGTTCGACCGCGCACATTTTGAATCCTTCGGTGCCTCCTCCTTGGATTTCGAAGTCGTGTTTTACGTCCAAGACCCAGATTACAATGTGTACATGGACATCCAGGAAGCGATCAACATCGAAATGTACCGCCGCTTTGAGGCCGAAGGGATCGAATTCGCCTACCCGACGCGCACGGTTTTCATGACCCCGGACGGCAAGGGAGAGGCGGCCTAAAGGGCTCGGTGAGCGGCGGTTAACTTACCTTGACACCTGCGAAGCGCCGCCGATAGAATGAGGAAGCTAACAAATGTTAGCATGCCCAACACGAGCAACGGGGAAGCCATGGAGCGACGAGTGACGTCACGTCTGGTATCCGAGCGCGTCGGCCGAACTCAAGCCGCATTCCGCTGGACCAATTGCGCTTTCCCCGTGAATGTGCTGCCTCCAGAGCAAACATACCACTGTGTGCGCCGTGCCCGCGGCGCACATTTGATATAGGTATCCTCCCGGTCTTGCAGGACCGCCCCTTCAAGGAGGTGATGTACACCGAGCCTATTGTTACGCTGAACCATGATCCACAAACAACACGCCAATCTAATTCGTAGGAGGAGAACATGAGGAAAGGCATATGGCGCCTTGTCGGATTGCTCGCCGTTGCCGGATTGATTTTATCGGCCTGTGGCGGCGGCGCGACGCCGGAGCCTGAGGTGATCGAAGTAACCCGCGTCGTCGAGGGCGAACCGGAGATGGTCGAAGTGACCGTCCCGGTCGAGACCTCGGGCGGCAACGTGACGGTGCTTGGGATCTGGGGTGGAGATGAGCTCTCCGCCTTCCAGGAGGTCGTCTTCCCCTTCACCGAGGAGACCGGCATCGGGATGGCCTTCGAGGGCACCCGCGACCTCGCCGCGGTCCTGACGACCCGCTTCCAAGCGGGGAACCCGCCCGATCTGGCGGTGCTGCAGAACCCGGGCCAGGTGCGCCAATTCGCCGAACAAGGCGCCTTGGTCGACCTGAGCACGGTGCTCGACATGGACCAGGTCAACGAGGCCTACGCCCAGTCCTGGCTGGACATCAACACCATCGACGGGACGGTCTACGGGCTGTTCTTCAAGGCCGCGCTCAAGAGCAACGTCTGGTACGTGCCGGCCAACTTCGAAGCGGGGGGCTACGAGGTGCCCGGCACATGGGACGAGCTCATGGCGCTGTCGCAGCAGATCATCGACGACGGCGGCACCCCGTGGTGCCTGGGCATCGAGAGCGGCGCCGCCAGCGGCTGGCCCGCCACGGACTGGACCGAGGACTTGATGCTGCGCACCGCCGGTCCCGAGGCCTACGATCAGTGGGTCAACCACGAGATCCCCTGGACCAGCGACGAGGTGCGCGAAGCCGTGTCCATGTTCGGTGAAGTGGCCCGCAACGACGACATGGTGGTCGGCGGTCCGGCGGGGGTAAACTCGATCAACTTCGGCGACTCGCCGAACGGTCTGTTCACCGATCCCCCGGACTGCTACATGCATCGTCAGGCCAGCTTCATCACCGGGTTCTTCCCCGATGACGTGACCGCTGAGGAGTACGACTTCTTTGCGTTCCCCGAGGTCAATCCGGAATACGGAACCCCGGCCCTGGTGTCCGGCGACACGCTCGTGATGTTCAACGACACGCCGGAGGCCCGCCAGATGCTGCAGTACCTGGCGACGGCTGAAGCCCAGTCGATCTGGGCCGAGCGGGGCGGTTTCCTGACGCCGAACCGCAATCTGGATCCGTCCGCTTATCCGGACGACCTGACCCGCCAGCAGGCGGAAATCCTGACCGGAGCCGAGGTGGCGCGCTTTGACGCCTCGGACTTGATGCCGGCCCAGATCGGCGCCGGCGCCTTCTGGGAGGGCATGGTCAACTACGTCGCCGGTGACGACCTCGACACGGTGCTGCAAAGCATCGAGACGGCCGCCGCCGACGCGTACGGCGAATAACCCTCGCCTGCACGACATGAACCCCATGGACGGCCCGGTCTGATACCGGGCCGTCCATGGAAATCCTCAAGGGGGTCCGAGCACAGGGAGGACCACAGCCATGGAAATCATCCGCGACGACAGACCACACCGCATCAGCCGCTGGCTGGCAGTGGTGGGCGCCGTCCTGCTGCTCGTCGTCGGCGTGTTCGGGGGGCTGGTCTCCGAGTCTGGGATCAGCGCCTCGGTGGGCGTCATCACCTTCGCCGGCCTCGGGGTCGCCGCGGTCTGGATTACGGCCGCCCGCCCGGCTCCGACCTGGCGCCGGGCGCTCTGGTTTTCCGCCGGTGCCGTGGCCGGGATCGTGTGGGCCATGGGACGGGTCGGGGCCCCTGTCTGGGTGGCCTGGCTGTCGCTGGCCGCCGGTCTGATCTTCACCGGGGAAGCGATCGCCGTCTACGCACGCCACCGGGAGGGCCTGCTCTCCAACCTGGCCATCTTCGTTTCCGCCGCCGCCCTCAACGGGCTGGTCTTCATCATCCCCCAGATCGGCCGGGCGATCCTGGCCATGGTCCTGGGGATCGGCGGCTCTTTCGTCTACTTCCTCGGCATCGACTGGCTGATCGACACGTTGCTGCCCGACGTATGGCGCGCCCGGGTTCGACCGTGGGCGTTCATCACCCCCGCGGCTTTGGCTTTATTGGTCTACCTTGTCTACCCGGTGTTCAACACCACCTACCTGAGCCTTCTGGGACCGAGATCCGAAGGGTTCGTGGGCCTGGATAATTACATCTATGCCTTCACCAACGAGACCATGCTGATCTCGTTCCGCAACAACGCGTTGTGGTTGGTGTTCGCTACCCTCGGCACGGTCGGCTTGGGCCTGGCCATCGCTGTGCTCTCGGATCGAGTGCGCTACGAGCGCTTCGTCAAGACGCTGATCTTCGTGCCGATGGCGATTTCATTCGTCGGTGCCAGCGTGGTCTTCATTTACATCTACGCGTTCCGCCCCGAAAACGCGCCGCAGATCGGCCTGCTGAACCAAATCTCGCACGAATGGTTGGGCTTCGATCCCCAGGCCTGGCTGATCAATATGCCGTGGAACAACTTCTTCCTGATCGTCGTGTTTGTATGGATCTGGACCGGCTTCTGCGTCGTGATCCTGTCGGCCGCGCTCAAGGGCGTCCCGCAGGAGGTGCTCGAATCGGCGCGCGTGGACGGCGCCAGCGAGTGGCAGGTCTTCTGGAGGATCATGGTCCCGATGATCGCCTCGACCATCGCGGTGGTCAGCACCACGATGGTCATTTACGTGCTGAAAGTCTTCGACATCGTGTACGTGATGACCAGCGGCAACCGGGGGACCGAGGTCATCGCTAACCGCATGTACGAGGAGATGTTCCTCTTCCAGAACTTCGGCCGCTCCAGCGCGATCGCGGTCGTACTGCTCTTGGCAATCATACCGATGATGGTCGTCAACATCCGGCGCTTTCAGGAACAGGAGATGCAACGATGAACCGCGACAAACTGGTCCGAACGCTCCGGTCCGCACCGGTACACCTCACCCTGATCATCCTGACTTTTATCTGGACCCTGCCGACCGTGGGCCTGCTGATCAACTCGCTGCGGCCTGAAACACCGGCCAGAACAACCGGCTGGTGGACGGTGTTCCAGACCCCGTTCGAGTTCACCCAGTACACGCTTGACAACTACTTCTCCGTGCTGACCCAGCAGGGCATGGGGCAGTCGTTCTTGAACAGCCTGACGATCGCCATTCCGGCCACAACGATCCCCATTCTGGCCGCCGCCTTCGCCGCCTACGCGTTCTCCTGGATGGAATTTCCCGGCCGCCAGACCCTGTTCGTCGTGCTCGTGGGCCTGCTGGTGGTGCCGCTGCAGATGACCCTGATCCCCATCCTGCGCCTGTACAACCGGCTGGGATTGGCCGGGACGTTTCTGGGAATCTGGTTGGCGCACACCGGCTACGGTCTGCCGTTCGCCATCTACCTCTTACGTAACTTTATCGGCGCGCTGCCGCGCGATCTGTTCGAGTCGGCCTTCCTCGACGGAGCTTCGCACCTGACCGCTTTCTTCCGCATCGCCTTGCCGCTCTCGATCCCGGCCATCGCCTCGCTGGCCACCTTCCAGTTCCTGTGGGTGTGGAACGACCTGCTGGTGGCGCTGGTGTACCTGGGCGGCACGCAGGCGGTCGCCCCGGTGACCGTGACGGTGAGCAACCTGGTGAATTCCCTCGGTCAAGGCTGGCACCTGCTGACCGCGGCCGCGTTCGTCTCCATGGTGCTACCGGTCCTGGTCTTCCTGGGTCTGCAGCGCTACTTCGTGCGCGGCATCCTGGCCGGCGCGGTCAAGGGATAAGAACTGCAAACTCGCTCGCATCCCAAGCGCCGCCTCAGGGCGGCGCTTTGCGCGCGGCCCGGACCCGAGGCAGTCGACCGCCGCGACCATCTTGGTGGCCCATCGGCTCATATGGAGGAACAAAAGGACATTGAATAGATGACACAGAAACTTTCGCGGCGACAGCTGAGCGGGCTGTTGCAAGCCGAGAACCTCGAGGCGCTCTCCAGCCAGGATTTGATCGACCTCTTTCGCTCCGAGGCCGCGCTGGAGGGGCACCTGCCGAGCGGCGAGGTGGGCCGCGATCCGCGCACCGCCGAGCGCGTGCTCTACGCGCCGAGCCGGGCCCGGCGCCCTCAGCGGACCGACGGCGATGGGGCAATCGTCGAGGGCGACGAGGAGGATTGCCCGATCTGCTCGGGGGGCACGACGGGCGTGGTCGACGTCGCGCAACTGAGCGAGGGGTTCACTTTCATCAACAAGAACCTCTACCCGATCCTGTACCCGTTCGAGGACCAGCGACCGGCGCGGGGGATGCATTTCTTGCAGTGGACCAGCTCCCATCACGACCGCGATTGGCACAATCTTCCGCTCGAGGACTGTGCGATCGTCATGTCCCGCCTGGCGGCGCTGGAGGGTAAACTGGTCGCCCAGGGTTCCGAGGCGCTCGGTCACGACGGCGGCCAGCCGCTGCCGGTCACGATCATCAAGAACGCCGGCGGCGTGGTCGGCGCTTCGCTCCATCATGGGCATCAGCAGATCGCGGCCGGCGGCCCCTCGCCGGGGTTGATCGAGGCCAACCTCCGATTTTCCCGCGCTCACGGCAGTACTTTCGCCGAACATCTGCTCGGCTCGGCGGGGGAAGAGCTGATCGTCAAGGATTACGGGCCGGCGCGGCTTCTGGTAGCCGCGTTCATGAAACGCCCCTACGAGATGTTCCTGGTCCTGGAGGACCCGCAGAAATCCTATCTTCACCAGTTAGGGAAGGCTGAAATCGAAGCGATCGGGCGCGGCTGGCACGATGCGGCGCGGGCGCTGCACGCCGTCATGCCCGAGATCGGCCGGCCGGTCGCCTACAACGTCCTCACGGCCAACGGACCCGGTGCAGGGCTGTACTTCGAGTTTCTGCCCTACAGCCAGACGCTCGGCGGCTTCGAGCACATCGGGCTGTACATCTGTCAGGGCACCCCTGAAGAGTCCGCGGCCCACCTGCGCCGGGTGCTTGAGGGCTAGGGCGGTGATTCACCGCGGAGTGCGCAGAGGACGCAGAGAGATTTAATGACCGCTAATTGCTGCCCGACTCTTCGCTCGCTTTCATGGGTCGCCGACTGGGACAACCCAAAAGATCACCCAGGGCGAGCAGCCCCGGATCGGAGACGTGAAGGCCTCACGCCTTCTGGCTTGCGGGTGATCGCTGTCGGCCCTGATGGACCAATCTATCCAATCCTCTCTGCGGTCTCTGTGTTCTCTGCGGTGAATCTCTTTCCTTACGGTCCTGGAGCAGAGAGATATTCTTATAACTGAGGTTCGCTGCGCGACTCTTCACTCGCTACCATTGGTCACCGACTCGGCCAACCCAATCGCTGGCCCCGCGCAAGCAGCCCCCGGAACGCACTTTTTGGGGCGCACGTCCTCTGACTTGCACGTGATCGCTGCCGGCCCTGAAGGACCAATCTATCCAATCCTCTCTGCGTTCTCTGTGTTCTCTGCGGTGAATCTCTTTCCTTACGGTCCTGGAGTGGCGGTGCGGAAGGGAGTCGGCGAAGGCCCGGGCGTGACGGTGGCTACAAAGCCGACCAAGATCCAGCCCTCGTCACCCTCCCTGGTTCGGATCTGCACCCAGACCTCCCCCTCCGACTCGACCGGGCCGCCGATCAGCTCCACCGCAGCGCCGTCCAGCAGACCGCCGATCGAGACGCCGCCGGGGGAGTCGCGATACACGGCGCCCACCCCGCCCGTGCCTTGGATGATCGCGCGCGGCGGGGTGGCGGTGGGAGTCGCGGTGGCGGTGGGCGTGGAGGTGGCGGTGGGCGTGCGGGTGGCGGTCGGGCTGGCGCTCGGCGTGGCGCTGGGGGTCGGCGTGCCGGTCGGCGTCGGCGTTGACGTGGGCGTCGGGGTGGCGGTGGGCACGCTGGCCACCACGGAGGCCCCCAACCCGACCGCGCTCAGCGCGGCGGCCGCCCCCATCATGCCGATCGCCACCGCCATGGATCCGCCGCTCCCAACCAGCGGGCGGAAGCCGAGCAAGGACAACGTCGCCAAGCCGGCGACGACGGCCCAGATCAGGTGCACGCCCCCGATCAGCAGGGCTCCCTGCCACAGCTCCGGCTCACCGCGCGCCAGACCGACGCCCGCGGCGCCGATCGGGAGCAGCACCTCGTAGCCGACCGCGATGCCGGCATAGACGAGGACTCCTTCCCCGCGGCCGACGCTGCGGGCCAGCAGGACCGCGCCGAGCACGAGCAGGCCCAGATCGA
>CAZFCJ010000024.1:0-38332 GCA_964517315.1 uncultured Anaerolineaceae bacterium
CCCGCCGAGCGCGAGGGCTCGATCCTGGACATCGAGGGTTTTCGGCCGGTCTAGGTAATGGATATCGAACCGGGCGCTGAGCCGGCTGACACGGTGATAACGGTTTCAAGCGAGGGGTGGTCGGCTGGTTAGACAAACCCCTTTATCAGAAAACCATTCATCTATTCTTCAGGGATCTGAGGCCTGTCCGGAGCGTAGGTTCCCAGCATCACATCTTTCGCCATCCGGACATGGCGGGACATCTCCTCGGCGGCTGCCTTCGCATCGCCCGCGGCGAGCAGATCGATGATCCGACCGTGACTTTCGGAAAACTTACGCAGGTTGTCGATATTCCCCAGTGCAAAAATGCGATATGAGGGGACGCGAGCCTGCAAGTGGTCGACCAAGTGCATCAGAACTTCATTGCCAGAGGCGGCAAGGATATGCTCATGGATGGCTGAGTTCAGCTGGCTCATGAGTTCGAAATCGTTATTTTGAATGCCTTCGAGTTCCTTATTGCTAAGATCCCTTAAGATCGATAGCTCTTCCTCCGAGATGTTTTGGGCCGCCCGCTCACAGGCATACGATTCCAATATCCCCCTGATCTCTAGCGCCTGAGCGATCCCATCTCGATCAAACGCGTGAACGCGAGCACGTCCACCATCCGTCCCTGTGACCAGGCCCTCTACCTTTAGCCGCTGGATGGCCTCGCGCACCGGCGTCCGGCTCACGCCAAGCTCATTTGCCAGTTGTTCCTCGACCAGCGTATCGTTGGCAGAGAACTCGCCATTGAGGATTTCCTTGCGGAGAATCTCGTACACACGCTCCCGCAGCGGCTTAGGTCGAACAATCTGGGGAAGCTTCCGAGCTTCGGCTTCTGACGGCATCGGCGATCTCCAAATGTCGGCGCGTCCTTCATTATACGAAAGGACGGTGAGCTCGATACCACGTAGCATGTCCAAACAAACATCCGAACTGCCCCCCAGGGCTTGACCCCTTGCCTTCCTGCTCCTTGACTTCGAGCTTCCCTCTCCTCCAAGCGGACTTGAGACCCCCTGTCATGTTGAGACCTCGTGAGCGGGAGACTCTCCAGCCCCCAGAAGGGCCAAGTGGTGGGGAAGCGGATGCCGCCCGGGGAGGGGTATCTCTTATTCACCAGAGAACGGGCGAGGTCATGGAGTATCTTTGACTCTGAACGCCCGCGAAGCGCAAAGGTGGATTTGGAGAAGCCCTTATCAGCGCTCTCAAATTGAAGCGTTTGTCCATGCACGAACTCCGCGCTCATCATGAATGCGCTGGGCATGCAGGAGTTTGTCAGCAGTTGACTTGTGAAGTGACAAGCGGAATCCTAGCTCTCTTGAGTCGACCAACGAATGCTCGATGTTGTTCGCGGATAGTTCGGGAATGAGCGGTGGAAGGAAATGGGGTGACTAGATCTGCTGACCTGATTGTTATCGGGGGAGGGATTGTCGGTGTCAGTGTGGCATGCTTTGCTGCGGAAAAGGGCGCTCGTGTACTGCTCTTAGAGCGCTCGAGGATCGGCAGGGGCTGTAGTTATGAAAACGCAGGCCTGATTGTCCCGGGCTTTAGCTTGCCGCTGGCGAGATCCAAGTCCATTCGTGATCTGCCAGGCATGTTATTCAACGCGGCGGAGTCTCCGAATTTGGGTCTGCGGTTGGATGTCGGGCTCTTTAGATGGATCGTCGAGTACTTCAAAGCGTCGCATCCCGAGAAAACGAGGTCAACCATCAACTATCTGCGGAGCCTCGGCCAAGAAAGCCTCGAAATCCTCAATCAGTGGTCCACGGTGTTCCCTCCCTTTGGGTTGAAGCATCGAGGCTGGTTACACGCTTACCACACCAACGAAGGTTTTCAACGAGGAAAAGAAGATTCAAAGGCCCTTAAAGAAGCTGGGGTGGAGGTTGAGATATTGGATGGAAGTGAGCTTCATTTGCTGGAGCCGGGGCTTAGCCCGACGTGTGTTGGTGGAATATTCTTCCCCGGAGAGGCAGAGGTCGAACCTTATGCTCTGGTCATGGCGCTCGCCGAGGTTGCCCAAAAAAAGGGAGCTAAACTGGTCGAGGGAACCCATGCGGTCGAATTCGTAATGAAGGGGAATCAAGTCTCCAAACTGCGGACAGATGATGGTGCGATCTTCGCCGGAGATTACGTCGTGGCTGCCGGGGCTTGGAGCCAAAAACTCGTGCAGAGGGCTCTTGGCTGGGTGCCGATTGAGCCTGGCAAGGGTTACAGTATTACGACTTCGGTGCCCCATCGATCGCCGCATCTCCCCCTCCTCATGGGTGAGAGTCGTATCGTGATCACACCATTGAGCGGACAATTAAGACTCACGACAGGACTGGATCTCGTGGGCTTCAAGCCGGGCGTAGATGAGGGCCGGATCAGAGATCTGCAAGAGGCCGGTTCGCGATGGCTCAGAAACCCTGTGGATAAGGGCCCGTGGAGAAAGTGGTTCGGTTTTCGGCCCATGACCCCGGATGGATTGCCCCTTGTCGGTAAATCCGGAATGATTGAAAATCTATGGATCGCCTCCGGGCACGGCCAACGAGGCATGACATTGGCGCCTGTCACTGCCAAACTCATCGTTGACCTGATGACCGATCGGGAACCTGTCGTCGATCCGGATCCACTTTCACCAGACAGATTCCAATCTAAGAAACGAGAGGAACAGGGGGCCCCGCTTGGAGGCTGATCCAGTGGTCCGTGAGTCGCTCCGGTGGGGGGTGAGGGCGACGAGTGCTGCCGTGAAATACGGGAACTGACATGGCTAATTGGAGCCGCGGGATCAGTCGAGATCCACCTGGTGCGCTAGCCGTCAGGCCAACAAGTTTGGACGAACCCCAAGTCCAAGACACCTCATCCTTGGCGGTTAAGCCCAAACAGGTCTTCTGCGTTTCGATGGAACACTTTCTCTCGGCCCTCGAACGTGGTTGATTGCTGAATAACCTCGATGCTCCTACGGGGTTCGGCCACTGAAAAAGGATGGTCCGTCCCAAATAGGACCTGGCCTACTCCCACACAAGAGCTCGCGGCTGCCAACGCGTGTTCCGTGTACACAAGCGCATCGAGATAGAGGCCTGAGATCTGCTCGCTTGGCGGGAATCTTAGTTTTGCGTGGATTTCAGGGTCAGATCGCCAAGCCGCGTCCAGCCGTCCGGCCAAGTACGGCAAACAGCCTCCCCCATGGGCGGCGACCAATTTCAGATTCGGGAACCGCTCCAGCACGCCTCCATAGATCAAACGGGCCAACGCGATCGTGGTTTCGACAGGGAAGCCAATGCCCACGGGCAATGTGTGCTGATAACCCCCGAGCTCATCCAGCGCCGCTCCCCTTGAAGGATGGATGAAGATCGGAAGCCCCAACGATGAAATCCGCTCCCAGAATTCGTCCAGGGCCGGGTCGTCAAATCGATGTCCCGCTATTCGCGTGCCGCTGACCAGTCCATAGAGTCCGGGCTTGTTGGCGATCCAATGGACCTCGTCTAAAATAGCATCCAAGTCGACAGCTGGCAGGGCCCCCAAAGCCACGATGCGGCCATTTGTCCGCCCTTCGTAGCTGGCCATCTCATCGTTAACCCGCCTCGCCCATTCGAGAGAGGCACTTGCCTCAAACGGATCAAACCATGGATTGCCAAGAGATAAGATGGAGTGATCAATACCGATGGCATCCATGAAAGCCGCCTTCTCGTCAATGTCCCAAAATTCGTCTCCCATGGGCCTTCCGCCGTCTCCATCGGGCCCGTCCTCTGCTGGAAAGATGATGAACTCCCGACGGCCATTTTTCATGACGACCCGCGGAGCCTGATCTCGTTTCTCGAGGTACTCGAGATAGGGGAGCGGATAGATGTGGCTGTGGATATCGATCATACCGTTTGCCCTTTTAGCTAGTCCCGTGGGCCCGTGGGACGGCCTTGGCACTGCGGTCCACCGACGAAGAACTCCGTCATGCGGGCTCCGCCGGAAAGGCAGGCCGGCGATGCAAAGCCTCCATCGAGAGCCTCATCCCATGTTCCGGATGCGATTTCGTCTCTATTCGGCTTCCGGGCGCATCCCAGGCGACAATTGAGCTGCGCCCGTGATTTCCTTTCCGCCTTCGCAATCGGCCCAGGCATCTCTGTCCTCAGGTGGGCGCCGCGCGTTCCAGGCTGGTCGAGATCTTTCAGCAACCATTGAAAGTACAATAGCGTAACGGTCAAGGCCCTGCAAAAAAGAAGTTCTGATGGTGTGCGCCGCTGGTCCCCGGGTCTCCACCACTGTGAGTTTGCTGTGGTCCATCGTCTCGCGACGTATGGGTTGCCGCCGTCCCATTTTTCAGGTAGTGTACTATTCGACCTCAAGGAACCGGTCCCTGCTGTTCCGCCGCCTCGATCATCTTTTTGCGATGCGGTCCTTGATGCTCCTGTCGGGGTTAAGGAATTCGGGCCTTACCGGAATTTCGGCATCGCTCTCCTGGCCGATGTGGTTGAGTCGTATCCTGGGGAGGCCTCCGATCCAATCGAGCGTGCTGTCCGCGATTCTCATGCTGAGTTCCAAGGAACTCCACGCTCGTCGTATCACTATCTCAAGTGGGGCCGGCTCACCGCGCCTACCTCGCACACGGTGAAGCCACTTGCCTTTGGGCAAATCAGTCTATATAGTATTGTATACCGTATACATCCAGCGAATGGGGGTTGGGAGGAGTAAGATGAGATCGGTTCCCTGGCTTCAGCTGAGCGTCGGTTTGTTGACTCTGGCGCTCGTCCTTGCCGCCTGCGGAGGAGCAGTCGAAGAGGCTACCGAACCGCCTGCCGAACCGGAAGAAGCTGAGCTTCCGGTCGTCAAGCTCCACGCGCTTGAGGGCGGTACCAGTGCATCCGCGATTCGGATCATCGAGGCCCAGGGCTTCGACGAGGCGAACGGATTCCAGGGGGAGTTCTTTGAGGTCGGAGGCGACGCTTCTGTCCAGTTCCTGCTGCAAGGGAATTCGGACGTTTCTTTCGACTGCGATTTGGTGACACCGGCTCTCCTCCGGAGTCAAGGACATGAGATCAGCACCTTCTATCCTTTGGTCACCCAGGACGCCACCATGGTTGTTCGAGGTGACACCCCCTATGAAACTCCAGAAGATCTAATCGGTCAACCCGTTGGGCACGACGGCCTGGAGTCGGGCACGATGACGACTGCCCAAATCATGCTCGATGCGTTCCACGACATCCAGATTACTGAGGACTATGATCTGCAGTTGACCGAGGAAGCGGCCCTGATCCGCCTCCTGGACCGGGGCGAGCTGGAGGCTATCTTCCTCGGACAGCCCGAGGTTCTCATCTCGCAGATCAACAATGGGACGAAGAGTGCTTGGGGCCCTGCCTACGAAGAGTGGGTCGACGAGCGAGGCGGCCAGATCTGGAATATCACCTTGTGCGCCTATGAGGAATGGTTGGTCGATAATCCTGATCTCGCCCGCGGCGTGATGGGCGCCTGGGACGATGCCCTTGCATGGATCAACGAGGACCCCAGCCGTCTGACCGAGGATCCCTTCCCAGAGCTCTTCGGTATCGAGAACCCCGAGGTCTTGGAAGCCTTCGCGGACCTCGTGGAGAACTCGGTATACTTTACCAACAGTTGGACGGAGAGTGATGTCCAGGCGGGCCGGGACTTTGTCCAGTTTGCCGCGGACCTCGGAACCGTCATCCAAGAGGCTCCCGAGAAATCGGTTGTCAGCCTCGATGAACTCGTCGGAGAGTGAGGGATAGCGATACCGACCCGTCGTGTTCCGCCCGGGCCGAACCTCAGCGCGAAGGCATCGCTGAGGTTTCGGCCTGGGGTTCGGAGCTGACGGATCCTCCTCATCCAACCATTGTGGGCTGTCTAAAAGTCAGCGCTGCCCGGGACCTGCATCGAGGGGAGAGGAACCGGGACAATGGTGATCTTTGGGTCATCCCCCGACTGATGGCGTTGCTTCCCAGAGGCGATGCACGACCCCCCGGGTCCACGCACACGACGAATTCATTGTCTGGGAGAGGCGGTTCTGAGCCGTTCGCCGGACCCATTTCCTCGACCTGCGAATCGAGGGTTGGGCTCGGCCACCCATATCGATTCACTCGGCCAGCCGCCGAGGATGGACACCTTTCCTGGATCACTGGCATTTGAGCTCCGTCCCAAGGGCGCCGGAAGCCCTTCTGCCCGCGAAGGGATGTTCCACTCGGGATCCCTCCGCCGGCTGGGTGATGATGGTCACCGGCCCGGTGCGTGGCCAGGAATTGAGAAGAGCGGGCGCCCGGTAGCGTTGAGCCGTGCCGACAATCGAGTAGTATGCATCGTAGATGTCTCACCAAAACCCCCCATTGACAGGTCAAGCTGACAGACGGTTCTTTCTCAGGGGCATGCAGTTCAAGAGAGCGCTGCTGGTCGTCGGCCTCATCGTGGTGATCCTTATCGCCTGGGCCATGCTTTGGGACAACACGGACTGGCTGGCGTCACCTGTCTCCACCTGGACGACGTTTGTCGAGACCGCCCAAAGGCCGGATACGTACTCAAATCTGGCCGCTACGGCGCGACGCCTGTTCTTCGGTCTCATCCTTGGATACATGGCGGGAGTCACGGCAGCGTTGCTCATGCGCCAGTCGCGGTGGTGGATGCGATTTACGACCCCATATGTCTTCATCGCCCTCTCGACTCCAGGGCTGGCGTGGGGCCTTATTAGCCTGATGATCTTTGGTCTATCCGACTTTGGGGTCTACATGGCGGTTGCCGGGGTCATCTTCCCCTTCGTGGCCATCAGCCTGTTGGCCGGTCTGGACAGCCTCGATGCACGGCTCACAGATATGACGGATGTGTACCGGTTTAGCTGGTACGACAGGATGAGGCATCAGGCCCTACCTGAGATGGCACCACACCTGTTTGCGGCCTTCCGCAATGTCCACGCGTTGGCATGGAAGATCGTGGTCCTGGCGGAGCTCTTTTCAACCCAAAACGGTGTCGGGTTCCAGTACAAGCGGGCCTTCGCCTTTTTCTCGACCGAGCGCCTGATCGTTTGGGCGGCGTTCTTCGTCATGATGGTGATGTTCGTGGAGTATGGCCTCTTGCGGCCGTTCGAGCGGGTCGTATTCCGATGGCGGAGTTGACGGGAGAAGTCTACATTGGAGTTACCTTAGGGTGATGACGGAAAGAGGAGTGGATGTGACGACCACAAACGTTGGAAAGGTCGGGGGCGAAGTGGGCGGGATGACCGGTGATCATTTCATCGAGATCAAAGAACTCTTCTTCGCTTATCCGGAGAGCGAAGTGCTGGCGCTTGAAGGGGCGACCCTCTCGGCCAAGCGGTCAGAATTCGTGTGCATCCTCGGGCCAAGCGGTTGTGGAAAGTCGACGCTTCTCAACATCCTAAGCGGTTTGGTGGTTCCCTCGAAAGGGTGGGTGGCCATCGGCGGAGATGTGATCTTTGACGGTGGCCAGATGGTGTCCGATGAACTCCCTCGCCTAGGATATGTGTTTCAAGATGCCAGGCTCCTGCCTTGGAGGTCCGTGCGGCGAAACATCGAACTCGCTCTCAAATCGGCGGATATCTCCAAGGCCAGATGGGACGATCTGGTCAGTCGCTACCTTCGGATGTGTGGGATCGAGGACTTCGCCGATACGTGGCCAGGCAACCTGTCCGGGGGACAGCGTCAGCGTGCGGCCATCGCCCGCGCCCTGGCTATCGAACCTACTTCGGTGCTCATGGATGAGCCCTTCAGCACTCTGGATGAAGTGACTGCCCGGTTCTTACGAAGGGAGCTCTTGGACCTTTGGAAGAAGACCGGGCAGACGATTATTTTCGTGACCCACTCGGTCCGGGAAGCTGTCTTCCTGGCGGACACGATCTACATCATGACCAAAGGTCCCGGGAAGATCTTGGACCGGGTCTCGATTGACGTAGCTCGGCCCCGTGAATATGAGGATCCGCAGCTCACCGAGATCGAGGGGGACATCGTCGCCTCGGTTCTCGACCATTGGGGCTATTACGAGATGACTTCGGTCCAGGAGTAGAAAGAGCGACATGTTCATACGCATGAGGCGCGACATCCTAGCCATCAAGGACAGGGAAGGCGTACGAGCGGTGCTAGGCAATCCGTTCGTCGTGTCAGCCGTCGTCGGGCTGGGCATCTGGTGGTTGCTGGCCGGAAGGGTGATCGTGTTTCTGCCGACTCCCGTCCGGGTCGGGGCCGCGTTCGTTGAAGCTGTGACATCGGCCGAGTTCTATTTTGACATGTCGGTTTCGCTCCGGAGGGTGGCGCTCGCCGCAAGCGGCGCCTGGCTGATGGCTTTAGCGCTGGGGATCGCAATGGCATATAACTGGCCGATTGAGACGGCGGGTGGTCCGGTCGTGTTCATCGGGCTTGCGCTGCCCGCGCCGCTTTCCATATTCTTCTCCATCTTGATCTTCGGACTTGGAGAGACGACCACGATGATCGCCCTCTGGGTGGTGGTCACACCCTACGTTGTTGTGATCATCTACGAGGGGGCCAAGTCCCGGGACAAGCGGTTGGCTCAAATGGCCACTGCCTATCGGTTTTCTCGCTTTGAGCGACTGAGGCACCTGATTTTGCCCGAGCTCGGGCCCTCTTTAATGTCTGGAGCGAGGTTCGCCTTTGCCATGAGCTGGAAGATCGTGGTCCTCGTCGAGGCGCTCTCCTCGAACATCGGGATTGGCGAGCGCATTCATTTCTTCTTCACCTTCAACCAACCCCAACGTGTGATTGGGTGGACTCTCACCTTCACAGTCGTGATGGTCCTGGTGGAAAGGTTTGTGTTCAGGGAGTTAGAGAGGCGGGCGTTTGCCTGGCGCGCGCAGGAAACCATGGGTCGCGAATTGGTGCAGGCAGCCTGATAGGCGGTTTCTGGAGCAAGCCGAGAACGGGATGAACTCTTGAAAGGAGGGTTCTTGCCTCGTCGATCCGAGAGGTCTCACCGCGCTGACAGTGAAAAGAAGCGGCTCTAACTGTGGGTAAGGCGTGTTCAATGTTGAGCGTGGGTTGCCGATCTTGACTCCATCAGTGGCCGAGGGATCGACCGAGCCCCTGGTGTTCCACGTGGGTCTGCCGTCTCCGACGATCGCCGACGTGGCGGTTACGAATTGGTCCAGCATCACGCACATGTGCGAGGATGCGGGCTTCTCCTGCCTCTGGCATTCCAACGAACGCTTCTATCGGGAGATGTGGATCCGGATGGCGGTGGCCGCGCTGTCGAGCGAGCGAATGGGCATTGGTGGGGCGATCGCCGATCCGTTCTCCGTCCACCCTCTCATCACCGCACAAGCCCTTGCCACGATGGTTGAGCTTTCGGGCGGCCGTGCCACGCTGGCGATGGGCGCGGGGGGGTCGGGGTTCAAGATGATGGGGGTTCAGCGGAATCGGTCAGCCATCGCCTTGAAAGAAGCCCTGTCGATCATGCGTCCTGTTCTCATGGGAGAGACGGTGACCTACGAGGGCGAGGTCATTCAGGCCTATGAAGCGCGGATTCAGTTCGCTCCGGTCGGCGCGGTGGATCTCTGGATCGCCACTCGGGGCGATCGAACCCTGGAGGTCGCGGGAGAAGTGGCCGACGGTGTGATCATTGCGACCTATGCGGATGAACGGACGATAGGAGAGGCCTTGGCCCTCGTCGAGAACGGCGCGGTCAGGAGTGGCAGATCTTTGGAGGACCTTCGGCTCATGTCCAGGGTGGACACTTGCGTACATGCCGATCCGGCGCAAGCCTATGAGGGCGCCAGGGGCATGATCGCCAAGCTGTTGTGGGCGAGCTATCCCGATCGCCGTTTCGTGGAAAGGATGGGCCTGACCGTCCCGGAGTCGATCGAAGCGAGACTGGCGAAACGTGACTACCGCCTAATTGATGAGGTGGCCGGTGAGGTGCCGGATGAGTTTGTTGCGCGCCTTTCCTGGAGTGGGACTCCAGAGGCCGTCGCTGAGAGGGTGGCATCGGTTGTCGCCGCCACCCGAGTCCGGGAGGTCGGGTTCTGGATTCTTCCGGCAGTCGGACAGTCCCTCCAGGCCGCCGTTCAGACCGTGGCCTCCGAAGTCGTCCCCAGAGTGAGGTCGATGCTCGCCGAGGCTAGTGAGAGGGACTGAGTGTTGCTCTACGACGCCACAGAAATCGGAACCCTGCTGGACCGAAGTGGCGCGGACGGCCTGCTCGCTGCTACTCCTACCAACGTTCGGTACTTGACAAGATTCCCAAAGGCGAACGGGAGCCTGGGGCTGGTCCTGCGAGAATCGCTGACGGCCCCGATTCTCATCGTCCCCTCTCCGAATCTGGATTTCGTCCTGGAGGAGATTGGTGAGACGACGGAGGTCCATGTGTACGGGGAGTTCTTCCGATATCTGAACTCCGACCAAGAGCTCAATGAACGTGAGAACCTGATCGCTCGGCTGCACGAGACAGCTCATCGGGATCTGAAGCGTGATGAGTGTGCGGCTTGGGTCCTGCGGCAGCGAGGTGTGGCCTCCGGGACGCTGTTGACGGATGTCGAGGCCGGCGAGTTGGCGGGCCTGGCCGATCAGCTTCCCTCCCTCGAGGTGCGGTCGGACCCATCGGCCTTCAGAAGGCTGAGAATGCTTAAGACCGAAGAGGAGATCCGGCGACTCTCCGAAGTGGCCAGGCTGACGGAGGAGGCAATCGAGGCCGCACTCGAGGAGGTCGCCGAGGGCGTATCGCAAGTTCAGGTGGCGCGAGCCTTCCAGCTCGCAGTGGCCTCCAAAGGAGCCCGACTGCGGCTCGACAACGTCTCATTCGGTAGATCGGCGGCTTTCGGCAACGCCAACTCCCCGGAAGATCAATTGGCGGTCGGGCAGGTGATCCGTTTTGACGTCGGCGCAATACAAGACGGCTACGCCTCGGACATGGCTCGTTGCTACACTTTTCGGGAGGCGGAGGAGAAGGTCCGTCGGTACCATGGCGCGCTTCAAGCCGGGCAGGAAGCCGCTCTCGCCTCGCTCCGCCCTGGGATCGAAGCCGGAGATCTTTTCGAGATCGCGGTCCAGTCGGTCAAGAGGGCGGGTTTACCGCACTACGAGCGCACCCACATCGGACATGGAATCGGGCTCCATGGGGACGGCTACGATCCTCCCCTGCTGGCGCCAGAGGACCGCACCGTGTTGAAGGCCGGGATGGTGCTGTGTGTGGAGACCCCTTACTACGAAATTGGTTTTGGTGGACTCCAGGTCGAGGACATGGTGCTGGTCACCGAGGGCGAGCCCAAGCGTCTCACTTTGAGCGGGAGAGACCTGGAGATTCTCACTTGACGATCGGCCGAGTTGGCGGGCGCTGTATGAACGACGGAGGGGGCGGGGACCAGGATTGGCTCCTGCGGGCCGAACCGGTTGCGGTGCGCAAAGCCGTTCCGGGTGGGCGCGGGTCTGGTGAGGACTTAATGCAAAACGCGATCGGGCGCTGGAAGCCCCGGGCCTTTTGCCCGGCTGTTTCCCTCGAGTCGGATCAGCTTGTGATGAATGGCGATGATTTCAATTCGGTTCGCGGGGGAGCGGGCGCAACGGCGTGACTAAAGGGTACAGGTTGAATTCTGGAAGGAGGGCATTTTGCCGGACAAGAGAGCGGCCGGCGTCAAAAATCCCGCGGTTCTGAATGCCAAAGCACAAAATCACGTGATGCTGGCTGAGATGGGCGATCCAATCGCCGGGCTGGCGCCATGTCGGCATGCCAGCCTCCGGACTCAGCCATGAAATTCGGAATCGGTCTCCCCACCGGGATGGAGGGTCTGATCAATCCGATCCCCTTCTTCTCCCCCGAAGATTTCATCCTGATGGCTCAGATTGCCGAACGGTTGGGCTACGACTCGATCTGGGGCAACGATCACTACGCACCGCAGGACTATGTTAAGGAGAAGTTCGATACGCCCCCGAATTTCTACGAAATACTGACGGTCTTGAGTGCCGCGGCTTCCGCGACGAGCCGCATCGAACTGGGAACCGCGGTGCTCGTGCTGCCCATGCGGGAGCCCGTCATGGTTGCCAAGCAGGTGGCGACGCTCGACCGCCTCAGCGGCGGGCGAGTGCTCCTGGGTGTGGGGATTGGCGCCTACCGAGAGGAATTCGCGGCGGCGCGCCCGGACGTCTTTGGAAGGAACCGGGGCTCCATCCTTGAGGAGGCTCTGGAGCTCTTGAAGTCACTGTTTGAAGAGGACTCTGTAACCTTCGAGGGCCAGTTTTTTCAGACGCGGGAGCTGACTCTGTACCCGAAGCCCGTACGTCGCCCCTTCCCCCTGCTCGTAGGGGGACATCAGCTGCGGACCATCGACCGCGCCGTCGCTCTCGGCCAGGGATGGATCCCGGGTTGGCGGCCCTTCGAGGAACTCAAGGAGTGGACAGGGATCCTGCGGTCGAGAGCGGAGGAGGCCGGCCGGGATCCGGCCTCCATGATCGTGGCGCCGCAGCTGACCTGCCTGCTGGGAAGGACGGAGGAGGAAGCGGAACAGCGGTACATGAATTCGGGCATGGTTCAGCATCGGAAGTCCCTGGAGTACACAGGGCGTGATCCCGCGGTGGCGATGGTAAACAACCTCGTCGGAACCCCCGACCAATTGCTGGAGAAGATTGAGTTCCTCGACGGGATCGGGGTCGACCATTTGGCGTGTATGACCTTCTGCGTCGAATCCGTATCCGAATACATCGAGCAGGTCCACTGGTTCCAGGAGGATGTGATGACGCCCTACCGGAAGATGCATTCCTGAGGCGTTTGGTGCACTAAGTGGGGAGGCCAGTCCCCCCTGGTTGCAGTGGGTGGATGGGAAAAAAGAGGTGGGGCGATGTATCTCGGAAGATGCATATCGCCCCGGCATCGAGATGGAGTTGATATGCGTGAGTCTGTGGTTTCGTCGGCGGTTCGAGGGCTGAAACAGGCAGGAGTGAGCATCGTGTGCTACCTCCCCGATTCGCATTTGAAAGAGCTCTACGAAGCGGTCGTTGAGGATCCTGATTTTCGTTCGGTATGTGTGACGAATGAGGGAGAGGGGGTCGGAATCTGCGGCGGTGTGTTCGCTTCTGGTAAGCGGTCGGTGATGATTATGGAGAACTCAGGACTGCGGGTGGCTTCGGAGTCCCTCGCTCGTCTCGGATTGGGCCACGGCATTCCGGTGGTCATGATCATGAGCTATCGGGGCGAATTCGGCGAGCCCAATTGGTGGGGCATCCCACATGGGATCACAATGGAACCGGTCCTGAAGTCCCTGCGCATCCCGTATCGGATCGTGCGTCAGGACGAGGAAGTGGAGGCGGCGATGGTCGAAGCCTTCGAGCATGCCTATGCCTCCAACTACCACACCGCTGTGGTGATGGGGGGAGGGGTCCTCCGATGAAGCGTTATGCATGCATGCAGCTGCTCGGAGAAAAACTGCAGGAAGAGCTGGTGGTGGTGTCCTTGGGAGGGTCCGTGGACGAGTGGTACAACGCGGCCCCCCACATGCGGGTCCAGAGCCTATTCCACCAGCACTTGGGAACGGTCTCTCCGGTCGGACTGGGCCTCGCTTTGGGCCTCCCCCACCGGCAGATCGTTGCCATGGACACGGACGGAGGACTGCTGCTGAACCTCGGGATCCTGGCGACGGTGGGAAACGAACAGCCGAAAAACCTGCTGATTATCGTTTGGGACAATGAGAGCTATCTTTCCATTGGCGGACCTCCCACGCACACGGCTCGTAACACGGACTTGGAAGGGATCGCGCGAGCCTGCGGCATTGACAACGCGAAAACCGTCCGCAGCTTGGAGGAGTTCGGGGAGAGCTGCGACACTGCTTTGGGCGGTGAGGGGCTGTATTTAATCGTTGCCAAGGTGGAGCCCGTCGTCGAGCCAGGGCTGGAGCGCAAGGAGGCCGACGGACAGGAACACAAGTATGTGTTCGTGAGGGGGATCGAAAAGCAGGAAGGCGTCTCGATCCTGGGTCCGACCAAGCACAACTGAGGGGGATCGTCTGGGTGAGCGGTTTGGCGCCAGGTTATGCCCCCAGACGCCGCCGGCACCCCTGCTGCAAAAGGCATGGACCGGTGACCCGGTGAGGATCTGTCCGTCGCCGCGCTCCGCCCGCTCTCCCCGATGAATTGACCGTCCGAGTCTCCCGCCTCCTGTTCGTCAAGTGCCGGCACCCTGGTAGGGTCAGGCATTGAAGGATGTAAAAACTCCCGCTCGCCCGACTCCACGCTTCGCGCTTAGGGCATCACGGGGAGCCCGGAGCCGCAGCGGACCGCTGGGGTCAAATGGGAGATTTGGACATCAGACTCTGCATCCTCCGTCGGTCGCGTTGTCCTTCTTTCCAAGCCCGGGATCTGATTTCCAGGGAGCCGACGGACTCGTCCTGCGCCAGGTCAGTAGAGATAGGAAAAGGCCCTAAGAGAGGAAAGTATGGGATACACGGATAGCATGCTGGAGCTCATTGGAAACACGCCGCTCGTCAAACTGAACAAGATCGGAAGGGACCTGCAGGCGAACCTCTTCGTCAAAGTCGAGAACATGAATCCGAGCGGGAGCTATAAGGACCGAATGGCGCTGGCGATGGTGGAGGCCGCGGAAGAGGGGAAAACGTGGAACGGCAAGAAGTTGAAGCCGGGTGGGGTGGTGTGCGATGCCTCGGCGGGCAACACCGCGCCGGCGTTGGCGTTTGTCTGCGGCGTCAAGGGATATCGAGCCAAGCTGTGTACCTACGCGCCGCTGCTGCGGGGGGACAGCGCCCGGCTGAAAATCACGGGCGCTTATGGCCCCGATGTCTCCGAGTGCCGGCCCCCCACAGATTTCATGTCAGAAGAGCTCTTGGAACAGGTTCCAGCGGAGGATAAAGAGCTCGCCTGGGTGATCGCCGGCAAATGTCATATGGCTGAGCTCGAGGAGAAGGATGAGAACACCGTTTGGGTGGACCAAATCTACAACGAATACAACTACATTGGCCAGAAGGACATCGGCTACGAGGCGGTCGAGCAGTTGGACGGCGAGATCCACGCGTGGGGGTGCGCCGTTGGGTCGGGAGCGACCCTCCTGGGAGTGGCGTTGGCGCTGGAGGAAAGGGGCCAGAAGCCGTTGACGTTCGGGATCGTGCCCCACGGCAGTGAGTCCTACGTCAAAATGGAAAAGCCACATGCCAAGAGAGGTGAGTTCGAGGCTTCCCAAGTCCGTCGGCAATTGATCGAATGGATGGGCCTTACAAAATGGCAGACGGAGAAGTCGATCATTGAAGTGATGATCGAGAGGGGGTATCCAGATGAGTTCTTTCAGGTCAACGAGGAAGAGGCTCGAAACATGGCAAATCGGCTGTGCCAGGAGGAGGGAATCTACTGCGGGATGTCCTCCGGCGCCAATGTATTGATCGCTTCAAGGATTGCGGAACGGATGCAGCCAGGTGAAAACGTGCTCACCGTGATCGTGGACAGGCGGGACCGGTATTTGGGTGAATATCCTGAGGAAGTGTTCGTCGTGTGAGAGCGGACACCTTCTAAGGATCGGGGTGACTGCCGGCAGGCTTTGGCGGATTGCTCCCAAGAGCACTGCAACACTCCGCTGTTCAGACCGGCCCGCTCTGGAGCAGAAGCTGCAAGGCCCCGGCGGAAGATTGTTCATGGTCGGGAGCCCGGCTGCGGGGCAACTAGCTCCATACAAGGCGAGCCGATAGGTGGCGAGTTTGATGAAATGGATTGACCTACGTTCGGATACGGTGACCTGGCCGACGGAGGGCATGCGCGAGGCCATGGCCGAAGCGGACGTGGGTGATGACGTGTATGGGGAGGACCCGACGGTTAATCGTCTTCAAGAACTTGCGGCCGAGCTCATGGGGAAGGAGGCTGGCCTATTCGTCGCCTCTGGGACGATGGGTAACTTGGTCGCAGTGCTCGCACATTGCGGGCGGGGGGATGAGCTCATCCTTGGCGATCAGGACCATTTGTTCACTCTTGAAGGCGGTGGGCCTTCCGCGCTTGGCGGTGTTCACCCTCGCACCGTTGCGAATCAGTCAAATGGAGAGCTCCCGATCCCCGCCGTGTCGCAGGCCGTGCGTGGCGACGATCCACACCATCCACGGACCGGCTTGATCAGCGTCGAAAACACTCATGCCGCGTGCTTTGGCGCGGTATTGCGACCGCCTTACATGGATGAGCTTACAAAGATGGCGCACCACATGAACTTGCCGGTGCACTTGGACGGGGCGAGGATTTTCAACGCAGCGGCGGCACTCGGTGTGAAGCCGTCGGAGCTGACGGAGGGTGCTGATTCCGTGACATTCTGTCTCTCCAAGGGATTATGCGCCCCCGTCGGCTCGGTTCTCTGCGGCACGCGGGATTTTATTCGACGCGCCGTCAGGGTGCGGAAGATGGTTGGAGGGGGAATGCGCCAGGTCGGCGTGTTGGCCGCAGCGGGCTTGGTCGCCCTGCGATCTATGCCACAGCGGTTGGTGGAGGACCACGAACGGGCCAGGAGGCTGGCTCGGGGTCTCCAAGAGATCGAGCAACTGAGCGTCATGAATCCCGTACCTGAGACGAACATGGTCTACGTCGAGCTGCCCGAGGCGTGGCAGCCACTCCTTGAGGGGATTCTCGAACGTGCAAGATCACATGGGATCCAGCTTTCGATGAGAGGACGGCGCCGGATGCGGCTGGTGACGCACTACTGGATTACCGACGGTGCGATCAGAAGAGTGCTGGATTTCTTCCGGGACATCCCCCGCGATCGGCCGGGCTGAAGAGACTGAACGCTCTTTCCCTCTGCCCATCACCTGCCCTTGGAAATCGCGATTGACGGGTTGGATGGGCTGGTGGAAGGAGGCCCCTCAGCGAGGCCGATCGTTTCGGTTCAGGCTCATAGCAGAGAATCAATCCAGTAAATCCGGACGAGTCCCGCTTTATTATCCGCCTGAAGATGGGCCTCATCAGCCCACCCCGATCGAGGTCGACGGCCGACGAGTGAAGCTGCGCGTGGGGCGGGGTAAGCGTGGCGTCCATCGCGATCTGCTCTACACGGGCATGGTGCCGGTGTATGTCGCCGGACCGTGGCGCAAAGGGCTAAGTCCGAAGGAGAGACGGTAACACTATCCTTCGTGTTGGATCGACTGATATAATATGTGGACCTCGACTACTGTCAAGGTTCGCAATATGCCGACGATGCGCGACGAGATCCAGCAGCAACCGGCAGTCATCGAACATCTGTTAAGCCAGGAAAGACGAAGAGTCCAGGACATCGCGGCTGAGCTCCGCACCCACGAGGTCAGCTATATCGTCATCACCGCTCGAGGAAGTTCAGACAACGCGGCACGCTACGCCAAGTATCTTTTCGGCAGCCTGCTCGGCCTTCAGGTCGCCTTGGCCACCCCCTCATTGTTCACGCTCTACAATCAGCCGCCCAACCTCCGGGGTGCGCTCGTGATCGGGATATCCCAATCGGGTCAATCCGAGGACGTCGTCTCGGTTCTACGAGAGGGGCGCCGGCAAGGGGTCCCTACGCTGGCCGTCACCAACCGGACCGACTCACCCTTGGCTCAGGCCTCGGATTATGTGATCGCCTTGCATGCCGGAGAAGAGAAGGCGGTGGCGGCGACCAAGACCTACACCGCTCAGCTTGCTGCGCTGGCGATGCTGGCCGCGGCTTGGCTGCAAGAGGGGGAGCTTTATCAGGAGCTAACTCGCATCCCCTCGGGTATCGCAGCCACGTTGGAACTCGAGGAGGAGATCGAGGCCGCGGTCGGCCATTACGTCAAGGCCGATCACGGCGTCGTGCTGGGTCGCGGCTACAACTACAGCACCGCGTTCGAGGTCGCCCTCAAGCTCAAGGAAACCTGCTACTTGGCCGTAGAACCATACTCGCCTGCGGACTTCCTGCATGGACCCATCGCGCTGGTGAAATCGGGCTATCCGGCCATTGTGCTAGCTCCTTCAGGAGCCACGTTCGACAATTTGCTGTCATTCAGTCGCGACCTGCGGGACAAAGGGGCATCCCTGCTGATGGTGTCGGATGAGCCGGAGGCCCTTCAGTTGGCAGCTGTGCCACTTAAACTTCCCGTGGCCGTGCCCGAATGGCTCTCACCCTTGGTGTGTGTCGTTCCGGGTCAGATGTTGGCCCTGCACCTGGCTGTGGCGAGCGGGCATGATCCCGACCAGCCGCGGGGGTTGAAGAAGATCACGATCACTCGTTGACCCTGAATGGCCTGAGACCGAGCAGAAAGCACGTTGGAGGGAGGAGGTGGCCCGCAGTTCATTGTGGATGCGCCGTAGGCGGCCTCTCGGGGGACTTGCATAGTGAGGCCGATGTGTTCTGAGGAGGACGGAAATGCAAGCTCTACAGAGTATCCTACAGTTTCTGGCTAATAATCTCTTTAATGAAGTGGCGGTTCTGATCGGCTTGATTACGCTGGTCGGCTTGTTGCTGCAGCGGAAGCCCATCGAGGACCTCATCGCCGGCGCGCTGAGGGCAACCATCGGCGTCTACATCCTATTCATCGGGGTGGATGTGTTCGTGGGTGGCTTAGTTTCCTTCCAGACTATTGTGTCCAGCGCGGTGGGCTTAGCCCCGCCCGAGGCGGCGAACACACTTGGTGATTTCCTCGGCTCCCACGGGGGGACCATCGCGCTCGTGATCACCGTGGCGTTCTTCGTGCACGTGCTGGTCGTTCGCTTCCTGCGAACGCGCTACGTCTACCTGACCGGTCACCTGATGTTCTGGATCAGTGTGATCGTGACCGCGGCTTTGGTTGAGGTCTTCGGTGACCTGAGCCAGTGGACGCTGGTGCTGGCGGGAGCGCTGATCGTCGCCGCCTACTGGACGATCCAGCCGCTGTACATCGCCCCGCTCATGCGCAAGGTCATCGGCTCGGACAACTGGGGTTACGGCCACACCAGTTCCGCCGCCGCCTACCTGGCGGGTAAGCTTGGCAGCGGAGCGGGATCGCGCGAGGAGCATGATACGGAGCGTCTGGACCTGCCCAAACAGCTGGGCTTCTTCAAAGACGTCAACGTTTCCACGGCCCTGGTGATCGGCGTGATCATGCTTGTTGCGATGGCATTCGCCGATCCGTCCATCCTTGCCGAGCAGGCCGCGAACTACAACCAGAACGTCCACCCCTGGGTTTGGGGTATGGTTGCCGCCCTGCGCTTCGCGGCCGGCATCGCCATTCTGCTCTTCGGTGTGCGTATGTTCTTGGCCGAAATCGTACCCGCCTTCAAGGGCATCAGCGACCGGGTGATCCCGGGCGCGCGACCGGCGCTTGACGTGCCAACGGTCTTCCCCTTCGCGCCCACGGCGGTCATGGTCGGTTTCATCTCCAGCACGATCGTGTTCCTGATCCTTATGGGCGTGTTCGCGGCCATCGGTTGGTTTGTGCTTGTGCCTCCGATGATCATGCTGTTCTTCCCCGGAGGCGGAGCGGGCGTCTTCGGCAACGCGGTCGCAGGCTGGCGTGGCGCTGCAGTGGGCGGTGTGATCAACGGCATCTTCCTGGCCTTCGGTCAGGCGATCACCTGGGCTCAACTGTCCAACACCGCTCCCGAGCTCGCCACCCTCGCGGATCCGGACTGGTACATCCTCACCTGGCTAATCATGGGCGTCTCGGCCCCATTCCGCGGGGGTGACCCAGCGACGATGATCTGGGTGGTAACCGCCATTCTCATGGCGCTGGCCGTCATCTGGTTGGTGTTGCTCAAAAGAGCCGTCCCGATGCCGGAAGAAGAAATCGGGGAACAGCCATTTCGCCGCCCGGACGACGATATGGCGCCGGGGCAGAGCCCAGCCTAGTCCCCTGAAATGAAGTAGGTATCTGCGATGGGCGGCAAAGGTAATGGGGAGCCCCTAACGGTGATAACGGTCTGTGGTGTCGGCATGGGCTCCAGCTTGATCTTGCGCATGACTGCCGAGGAGGCCTTCCGTGCCCTCGGCGTTCCGGCCAAGGTCGAGGCCACAGACGTCTCTTCGGCCCGCAGCATCAACGCGGATGTGATCATCGGCCAGGGAATGCACACAGAGGAGTTTCAGGGCGCGGCACCGGTGGTGGTGGCCATCTCCGACTTCACCGACTCTCAGGCCTTGCGGGACAAGCTCGTCGAGCCGCTGCGGGAGCAGGGATGGCTCGACGGATGACACCGACCCTTCAGGCCAACCTGGATGTTATGGCCGACAACTGGCGGCAGGCGGTGAAATCCGCCTGCCGCCCGCTTGTCGAGGCGGGGGCGGTCAGCGAAAGGTATGCCGATCGCTGCGTCGAAATGATCGAGGAGCATGGACCTTATATGGTGGTCGCTCCCGGCATTGCCCTCGCCCATGCTCGCCCCGAGGATGGCGTCAAGCGTTTGGCTCTTGCTGTGGCGAGACTGGCCGCCCCGGTGCCGTTCAATCACCCCGATAATGACCCAGTGGACCTGGTGTTCGCGTTTGGATCGCCGGATAAGGAGCAGCACCTCGGGCTGCTCAAAGCTTTGGCCGGCGGGTTGCGCGGCGACTTGGCCGAGCGCATGCGGTCGGTTGAGGATGATGACGGCGCGGTGGAGCTGCTCCGAGGCCTGACGGGGGCCGGCGGCTGAGACCATGAATGACTTCACCGAGGAGGTTCTGCAACACCTGGAAGGTGTGCTCGGAGCCAACAGGGAAACGCTGGATTCCGTCGTTGGGCACATGTTGCGGGTCGTCGAGCAGGATGGTCTGATCTACACAGCCGGCACCGGCCACTCACTGGCGCTGGTCCTTGAAACGTTCTACCGGGCTGGCGGCCTGGCGTGTGTCTATCCCCTCTACCATCCGGCCCTGCTTCCGCTCGACGGCGGTCGAGCAAGCACGTTGCTCGAGCGCACAGCGGGGTTGGCCGGCGAACTCCTTGAGCAAGCCAGGCCTTCCCCTGCGGATATGGCCTTCATCTTCTCCAACTCGGGCGTCAATCCGGTGCCGGTTGAACTGGCGCAGGGGCTCCGTAAACGCGGGGCCCTGGTCGTGGCCGTTGTGTCGTTGCCCCACTTGCGCCGTGCACCGCAGAGGGCTGAGGTCAAGCTGGATCAAGCCGCCGACGAAATTCTCAATACCCGGGTCCCATACGGTGACGCCGCGTATCCGGCCGGCGAGATGAGCACCGCGCCGCTTTCCTCCCTCAGTGGGGTGTTTCTGTGGTCCGTGCTGCTGGCCCAGCTCGCCGATCGCGCATCAGAGCGGGGCGTGGAACTGCCGCTCTGGGTGAGCGCCAACGTTGAGGATGGGGAGGCTCGTAATCGGGCGCTACTCGAACGCTACCGCGGTCGTGTCCCTTCTCTTTGAGCGCGCGGGGCAAGCGAACAGCTTGGAGCACTGAGCACCGGGCTCTGAACTCCTGGCTTATTCACACGGGGATTGGGCTTTCGCCGAGGGCGGCAGGTACCGTGTCTTGCTCGAACGCGGCCGGGGTGAGGGGCAGAATTGCGTGGCCGCGAGAGCCCCAACGTCGCCAAAAGCCCCCGACCCGTGCGCTAATTGTCACTTCAGCGTGTTCTATCTGTCCGGGTGGCAGCAAATCAGGCGGCGACGGACAGCGGCTGCCGGCTTTCCGGCCTCAGGTGTTCGGTCCATCGACCGGCCGTTCCCAATGTTGGCGATAGGTCAGTTCCTGAGCAGAAAGTCGGGTGGTTCAGCGCTTATCGAACACCACGTCTCCACCGACCATCGTCATTCGAACGCGGTGGTCAGAGTCGAAGAGCGCGATATCGGCATCCGCGCCGGCTCTCAATGTCCCTTTCTTCCCCAACCAGCCCATGGCGAGCGCGGGCGTATAGGTGGCCATATGCACCGCCTCGGCGAAGGTAAGATTCGCGTACTTCATGCTGTTGCGAACGGCGGCGTCCAGCGTCAAGGTGCTGCCGGCCAAGCTGCCCGACGGCAAGCGCGCCTCGCCGCCTCTCACCTCCACGGTTTGCCGGCCCAGCCGATACACGCCGTCGCCCAGCCCGGCTGCCCGCATCGCATCCGTGATCAGGATGGTACGGTCGAGGCCTTTGCAGCGGATCAAGAAGTCGACCGTCGCCGGATGCAGGTGGACGCCGTCGGCGATGACCTGAGCGTAAACACGCTCGTCGGTCAGAACCGCCCCCACCGTGCCCGGCCGGCGGTGGTGGAGGCCCAACATGGCGTTGAATGTGTGCGTGCTCTGGGTGACGCCCAATCCGACGGCGTGCAACACCTGCTCGTAGGATGCTCCGCTGTGTCCGACGGCGAAGCGTACCCCCGCTTGGATCCCCGCTCGGAGGAGGTCTTCGACGCCGTCGCGCTCCGGCGCAAGCGTGATCAGGCGAACGATGGAGGATTCCAGCCAGGGTTCGTACTCTTCCGGGGCAGGATCGCGCAGGTAACGTCCAGACTGGGCGCCTTTATGGTCCGGGTTCAGGTAGGGCCCTTCCAGATGGGCCCCGAGCGGGGCGGCGCCATCATGGGATCTCGCAAACGCCTGCACGCTTTCGAGGGTGGATTGAATGGCGGAGGACGATGCGGAGACCGTGGTCGGCAGGTAAGAGGTCACACCTCGGCTGGCTAGGAACCGCCCTATGGCGGCGAGCGCCTCATCGGAAGCGTCCATGGTGTCGTGCCCGTTCGAACCATGGATGTGGACGTCGATCAACCCGGGGGTTACGAACATGCCGTCGGCGTCGATCACCTCATCGACGGTCTCCTTTCTTTCCGGGGGCAGGATGGCTTGGATCCGGCCGTCGTTTACGACAATTTGATACCCCCTGAGGACCGAACCCTCCGTGAGCAAGACGCCGTTACTGATGAGGACCGACAACCCTGGCCAACCTCGTGTGGTGTTTTCGTGTCGAAAACCGGGCGCTCTGACTCCATGGCCTCTGTATGTGGTGAGCCCCGGCGCGGACAAAAGGCCGCTGCGCAGTCCTCACCCTTGACAGGCGAGGGTATGATGAGCTGGACCGAAATTGCGCAGCCTTATGGCAAGGCGTGCAGCGCCCAGGGCGCTTCGGGAGGAGCCGATTGGTATCGATCGAAGCTCGAAGCCCGGTATGTCATTCTTTCGCCCGGAGGCTCGCGGGGCGAGCCGTCCGATTGAACCTGCCACCGTCACCTAATCTTACCGGAACGGAGCTGTGGACTTCGGGCCAATTTCCCATCGGTAAGATCCTAGGTGCTCGCCGTGCGCCAGGCGGCGTTCGGGAGCCGGACTGGCGCAGGCCAGCTTGCTGGTGAATGGATCCGAGGCAATCGGCGTTCCTGGCGAGCGGCGGGTGGAAAGTTGGCGCGCGGATCCGGCCCGGTGGTCCCGAGACGGTGCCGCCGGTTGGGGGGAGGGAGCGATTGCATTGGAGACAAGACTGACGATCCACCATCCTGCAGGTCTGCACGCCAGACCCGCCTCGAAATTTGTGGAAACCGCACAGCGCTTCAAATGCGATATCTCCGTCACATTCTCCGGTGAGAAAGTGAACGCCAAGAGCATCCTCAACATCCTTAGCCTTGGGGTTGAACAAGGTGATGAGGTCATAATCCGTGCTGAGGGGGGCGATGCGCAGGAGGCCATTGAGACTCTCACGCAGCTCGTTGAAGAGGATTTCGGCGATGAACTGGATGCGGAGGAGACATGAAGACACACGCCGGAATCGCCGCCTCGCCTGGGATACGGATCGGTCCGAGTTTCGTCTACGAGGTCCGTGAGCTCCGGGTGCCGAGACGCGAAGTCGAGGACCCCGAAGCGGAGTGGCGACGGCTGGAGCGAGCGATCGAGGGGGCCCAAGACCAGCTGGCTGACCTCTTCGAGCGCGTCAAGGCCGCGTCTGACGAGAAGCACGCCGAAATCTTCCGGGCGCACGTTTCGATGCTCAGGGATCCTGAACTGTTGGGCGCGGTACGGGAACTGATTGAGGGCCGCGGTTCCAACGCGGAGGCCGCGCTTCACGACGCCGCCGAAGAATACGCCGAACGTCTGGAACGGGTGGAGAGCGAGGTCATTCGGGCGCGGGCTGCGGATTTGCGCGACGTGAAGAACCGCGTCCTCGCCAACTTGCAGGGAGTGGACCGATCCGTCGCCGCTGACCTCAATGAGCCCTCCATCATCCTGGCGGATGACCTGACGCCGTCCGACACTGCGCTCATGGCTGAGAGCTTGGTCCTGGGGTTTTGCTTGGTGAGGGGAACCCGCACATCGCACGCGGCCATCTTGGCGAGGGGTATGGGACTCCCGGCGGTCGTGGCGACGGGTCGAGAAATCTTGTCGATCGAAGAAGGCGAGACGTTAATTCTAGACGGCAGTGCAGGCAAACTGATCGTCGACCCGGATCCGGGGACGCTGGAGCGGTACGAAAGGGAGAGGGACCGATATCAAAGTCTCTTGGTGCAGGCGCAGGAGCGCGCTCACGAAGGGGCCGTGACCGCGGACGGCGTGCGTAAGGAGGTCGCCGCCAACATCGGGGATGTGAAGGAGGCCAGACGGGCGAAGGATGCGGGCGCGGAAGGGGTCGGGCTCCTGCGGACGGAGTTTCTCTTTTTGGGGAGGTCGGAGCTCCCGGATGAAGAGGAACAGTTTCGGGCGTATCGTTCCATCCTCGACGTGTTCGAAGACCGCAGTGTGATCCTGCGGACGTTGGATCTTGGAGGCGACAAGGAGCTGCCCTATCTCGAGTTTCCGGAAGAAGAAAACCCGTTCTTGGGGGTGAGGGGCATCCGCTACGCGCTCCGGCACGAAGATTTGCTCAGGACCCAGCTGAGAGCGGCATTGCGGGCGGCGGAGGGCCGTTCGCTAAAGATCATGTTTCCGATGGTGGCGACGGTGGCTGAGCTTCGCCGAGCGCGCACGCTCTTGGACTCCTGTCGGGCCGAACTGGAAGTCGAGGAAGGGCAAAAAGTGGGCCAACCCGAGGTGGGGGTCATGGTCGAGGTGCCCGCAGCGGCGATGATGGTGGACCACCTGGCGGGTCTCGCCGATTTCTTTTCCATCGGCTCGAACGACCTCGGTCAGTACGTGATGGCGGCCGACAGAACCAACCCTGGGGTCGCCTCTCTCGCCACCGGTTTGCACCCACCGCTGTTGAGGTTGATTGGACGGGTGATCGACGACGCGCATCGTCATCGACGATGGGTCGGCCTGTGCGGCGAGATGGCGGGCGATCCGCTGACGATCCCGATCCTGCTGGGGTTGGGATTGGACGAATTCAGCATGGCTCCTTCTCGGATCGCGCTCGCCAAGCAGCATATCCGTTCCTTGAACGCCGGCGAGATGCAGCTGCTCGCCCGGGAGGTCCTGGAGATGGAAACTGCGGAGCAGGTTGAGGAATACGTGCGTTCAAAAGTTATGGACAGCACGGATCAAATCTGAGCCTTCCGCGCTGGGCACCCTCCCCCGGGATCCCCGATCCTCAGAAGTTTACTCCCGCAGCTCTGGATCAATCTTCCGTGGCATTTGACTCGGCTCGGCGGCCTCCGTATAATGTTGTAAACTGTCAACAGTAGACAAAACGGCTTCGACTCGCCGCGAGGCAGCCATCCTAATCGACTGTCCGTTTCCAGGTGCTGACGGCAACCCTCTTCTCAATATGCATGGCGAATGTCCGGTGGAGAGCGCTCGGGAACCCAAGCGGCCTTGAGATGAGCCAGAAGACGCCGCTTGGCGTCGAGCTGATCATCGACGGGGATGCTGGCGAGCGACTGTGAGGCACGTCGAAGTCCGCTTCCATCACCGGTCGGATAGGGTTAGTGAACTCAGACGGGAGGAGATGCTGAGATGAACGCGGACGCTCGTTTTGAAAAGCGCCGGGGATTCGGCTGGGGCTACGCGCTGTTCGCGGTGTTTGTGGCCGCGGCGCTGGTGCTGGCGGCCTGCGCGCCCGCGACCCCCGCGCCGACGGACACGCCCGCTCCAACGGAGCCGGTGGAGCCGACCGAGCCGCCGGAGCCCACGGAAGCGCCGATGGAGGAGCCGACGGAGCTGCCGGTTCAGACGGTAAAAATCGGGGTGCTCAACCCGACCTCCGGAACTCTGGCTTTCTCCGGTGAGCAGGCCAACGCCGGCATTCAGCTCTATTTCGACAACAACCCCATCGAGGGTGTTGAGGTGGAGCTGGTGTATGCCGACACCGCGGGCGACCCCCAGCAAGCGCTGGAGCAGGCTCGCCGGCTGGTGGATCAAGAGCAGGTCGATTTCCTGATGGGCCTGGTCAACTCGGCGGTCGCCGTTCCGCTGGCTCAATTCGCCGATGACGAGCAGGTTCCTCTGCTCATTGTGGTCGCCGGGGCGCAGGCCGTGACCGGCCCCGATCGTAGCCCCTATGTGTCCCGCACGGCGATGGCGAACGGACAGCAGGACCGGCCACTCGGATGGTATGTGGCCTCCGAGTTGGGTCTGACCAACGGAGCCACCTTCGCGTGGGACTTCCTGGTCGGCGAGGAGCGAGCCGGAGCGTTCGCGGACACCTTCACCGCCGCGGGAGGCACCATCGTGACTGAACAGGCCCCACCGCTCGGCACCACGGACTACGGGCCGTTCATCAGTCAGGTCAACCCGGCCGAAATTGACGTCATCTACGCCTTCTTCGCCGGCCCCGGTGCGATCGGCTTTATGCAGCAGCTGCGCGAGTTCGGCATCACGCCGGAAGTGCAGATCGCTGCCTCCGGCTACTTCACAGCCGGTGTTTTGGAGGGTATGGGCCAGAATGCTCTGGGCCTTGTGCAAGGGACGCAGTACGTCCCCGTCCTGGACAACGCGGAGAATCAGGCTTTCCTGGAGATCTACGATGCGGAGATCGGGGGGCAGCCCGGTGTGTATGAGGCCGAGGGTTACCTGGGAGCCGAGGTCGCCGCTCGCGCCATCGAATCGGTGGGCGGCGACATGGAGGATCCACAAGCGTTCCTCGACGCCCTGGCCGGCCTTGAATTCAACGGCCCGGCCGGACCGTTCCGCTTCGGCGAGAATGGACAGTCGGTGCGTAACGTCTACATCACCCAGGTGGTGGAGACCGACGACGGTGGCGTCACCCACGAGGTCATAGACACCATCGAGGACGTCTCCCTCGACTGGATTCCCTAGGCTTCCCGCTTCGCATGACGGTCGGGCGGCCCGGAGGGCCTCACCGGCAACCGACAGCTTGAAGTGGATGGGACCATGAGCCCGCTTGCGCTGCAGGGCAAGCGGGCTTATGTCCGCGCTCGTCTCAGCTATGCTTTCTGTGGGAAAGGTGCGCGCCGCGCGACTGACCGAGGAAGTGCGACTTGCTCCAGTTCTGGCTGTTTCAAATCCTTAATGGCCTGACCACGGGATCGCTGCTCTTCTTTGTGGCGGTCGGCATGTCCGTGGTATTCGGATTAATGCGGATCCTCAATCTGACTCATGGCGCCTTGTTCCTACTGGGCGCTTATGTCGGATGGTCGGTTCAGCAGCTGACCGGCAGCTTCATGTTGGCCGTCCTCGCGGGCGCGCTGGCGGCCGGGCTCTTGGGGCTGCTCATCCAGCAGACGTTCACCCGCACGCTGCTCGGCAGCCCCTTCAACCAGGTGCTCCTGACCCTGGGGCTGGCATTCATACTCAACAATCTCTATCTCGCGATCTGGGGCGGAACCCCGCGTCGGCTGGCGGCGCCGGAGGCGCTGGCCACGTCGGTCTCCGTGTTCGGCGTCACCTACCCGATGTACCGCTTATTTCTGATCGGCCTGGCGCTGTTGGGCGGGGTGGCGCTGTGGGTCTTCTGGGAGCGCTCGCGCTTGGGAGCCGTCGTCAGGGCATGTGTCGCCGATCGGAACATGGCGCAGGCCATGGGCATTCGGGTCGACGTGGTTTTCGCCGCGGTTTTCGCCGTGGGGTCGCTGTTGGCCGGGGGCGCGGGGGTTTTGGGCGGCCCGGTTTTGGGGGCCTCGATCGGTCTCGATTTCGATGTGCTGCTGCTGGCGGTTGTGGTGATGGTGGTGGGCGGAATCGGGAGCCTGAACGGCGCGTTCGTGGGCAGTTTCCTGGTGGGTTTGGTCGACTCCGTGGGCCGGGCCACGTTCCCGGAGATCAGCTACTTCACTTTGTTCGCGCCGGTGATTCTCATCCTGCTGGTGCGCCCGACGGGGCTTTTCGGCCGGGTGATGGTCGAGTGAGACGCGACCTTGCGGTCGTCCTGGGTGGAGTAGCGCTGGCCGCGATGCCCTTCGTGGCCAACGAATACTTGGTCGGGCTGATGACTCAGGCCTTGATCTTCGGCGGCGCCGCCATCGGCCTCGATCTGCTGGTGGGTTTTGCTGGTCTGCCCTCTCTCGGCCATGCCGCCTTTTTCGGCCTCGCCGGCTACGGCACGGCGCTTTCGGTCACGCACTGGGGGCTTGATCCATGGTTGGCGGCCGGGGTGGGAATCAGCCTGTCGCTGCTGGCGGCGATCCTATTCGCGCCCTTGGCGGTAAGGTTTCGCGGCCTGACCTTCTTGACCATCATGCTGGCCTTCGGCCAGGTCGTGTGGGGAGTCGCCATTCGTTGGACGTCCTTCACCGGCGGCGAGAACGGGATCCCGGGGGTGGTCCGTCCGTCGCTGGGCGCGTTGGGCTGGAACCTGGACGCCACGCCAAGTTTCTACTGGTTCGTCCTTCTCGTGGTCGTCCTGATGACGCTCGTCCTGCGGAGGATCGCGAACAGTCCTGTGGGTCTGAGTTTGCTTGGGATCCGGGAGAGCGACAGCCGCATGCTTTCCCTGGGCTACGATATTCACAAACGGCGGGTTTTCGCCTTTGTCGCCTCGGCGGGAGCGGGGGCGGTGTTCGGATGCCTGAGCGCGTTTTTCAACCGCTTTATCGGTCCGGGCTCGCTGCATTGGCAGCTGTCCGCACAATTGCTGCTCTCGGTGGTGATCGGGGGCGCGGGCTCTCTGTGGGGCCCGTTCGCGGCGGGCGGTGGAATTCACATCACCCGGACGCTTTTGGTCGGGGAGACGGAGCGCTGGCCGATGGTTCTGGGCGCGCTGTACGTGCTGACCGTGGTCGCGCTGCCGGGCGGCCTGGCTTCGCTTCCGAACCTGCTGCGGAGAAGAATCGCCGGGCGGTCGGACGGGTGTGGGATGGAACAAAGGCGTTGATGGGCGACGGACCGGTTCTCAGGGCGCAGGATGTGACGGTCCGCTTTGGCGGGCTCACCGCGCTCGACGCGGTGAGCTTCGAGGTGCACCGGGGCGGGCGCCACGGGATCCTGGGGCCCAACGGCGCCGGGAAGACGACGCTCTTCAACGCCATCTCGGGCTTCGAGGTCCCGGAGTCGGGGAGCATCTGGCTGGGCGGCCAGGAGGTGACGAAGCTTGAGCCTCACCGACGGGTGCATCTGGGACTGGCGAGGACGTTTCAAATTACGAATCTGTTGCCCGAGCTCACGGCGCTTGAGAATGTCCTGCTGGGCGTCATGGTCAGGGTCGGCCTGCACCGCAATCCTTGGCTTAAGGCGCGCACCGACAAGCGTGCCAGGGCGATAGCGTTGGCGAAGCTGGAGGAGCTACAGCTCGACCACCTGGCGGACACTCGGGTGGCGGAGCTGGGATATGGAGAGCAGCGCCAGCTGGAGATCGCGATCGCGCTTTCGCTGGACCCAAAGATTCTGCTTCTGGATGAACCGACGGCGGGACTTTCGTCCGCCGAATCCAGAGGTCTGCTGGAACTGATCAACAGCCTGCCCGAAGAACTGACCCTGGTCATCATCGAGCACGATTTGGAGGTCGTTTTCCGCGTCGCCAAGGACCTCACGGTGCTCCACTACGGCAAGGTGATCGCGGACGGCCCGGCCGAGGAAGTGAGACAGCAGCCCGAGGTCCAGGAGGCCTATCTTGGAAGTGCATGACCAGATCGCTCTGGCGGTATCCGACCTGCACGTGCACTACGGGGCAAGCCACGTGCTGCACGGCGCGAGCCTGCAGGTTGAGTCCCAGAGCGTGACCGCCGTGGTGGGGCGCAACGGAGTGGGAAAGTCAACCATGATCCACGCGATCATGGGGCTTGTGCCGGCGAGCAGTGGTGAGGTCACGGTCGGTGGAGTGGAACTGCTGGGCCTGCCAGCCCATCGCCGGCGGGATTACGGCCTAGCGCTGGTGCCCCAAGGCCGCCGATTGTTCTCGGGGCTGACGGTCGAGGAACATCTGAACCTTGTGGAGCCAATGCGAAAGGGGCCGTTCGGGCTGGACCGGGTCCTCGAGCTGTTCCCCGCGCTGGCGGATCGATTTCACGCCTACGCGGAGACCCTTTCGGGCGGCGAACGCTCGATGCTGTCGATCGCCAGGGCGCTGGTCGTCAACCCCGAAATCCTGCTGATGGACGAACCGACGGAGGGACTGGCGCCGCTGCTGGTGGAGGCGATCGAGGGGGCCATCCCGCAGATGCAGGAGGTGGGACTGACCATATTGTTGGTCGAACAGAAGCTGCCCTTGGCGTTGAATGTGGCCGAGCATATTGGCGTCATGGATCGGGGCGAGATCATCGACTTCTTTCGCCGCGAGGAGATCGAGGACGCTGGCAGATTGAGTGATCTGATCCTGCAGGGGGCGGGGGTCCGCAACGGCGCCGGCGAGTGACTGGCTCCATCAAGATGGCGCCAGCCTTCGGGACCGGATGCGAAGTTGACCCCGGGCCGGGGTCCGATCTATAATCTTTCTGTCAACTGTCTACAGTCAACCGAAACGGGAGTCGACGATGGCACAGGAGGCGGGAAAGGGGGGCGCTGAGTACGTTCCCGGGTCGGGGTTCGATAAGAAGACTTTGACCGACAAGGTCTACGAGAGTTTGCGCGAGGACATCCTGACCAATCGCCTGCCACCGGGGCAGTCGCTGCAGGAGGCCAGCATCGCCCGAGCCCTGGACGTCAGCCGGGGGCCGGTGCGCGAGGCGCTGCGCAAGCTGGCCTCCGAAGGTCTCGTGAACCTCGAGCCCCGGCGGGGCGCCTCGGTGAGCTCACTCACCAAAGAGGAGTTTCTTGACGCCTACAGGGTGAGGGAGGCGCTTGAGGTCCTTGCAATCCAGCTGGCAACCGCGAGGCTGGAGGCGGCCGACATCGAGAAGCTGACCGATCTGCACGCTGAAATGCTCCGGGCGGCCGAGGGCGAGGATGTGGAGCGCTTCTTTCGCAGCAACAGCGAGTTCCACACTTTGTTCGTCGATCGATCGGGGAACTTGATCCTGCAGGATATATTCTACCCGCTGATGGATCAGATGCGCCGCTACCGGCTACGGTCGATGAACCTGCGTGGAGGGCTTATGCGCTCCTGCGAAGAGCACGAGGCCATCATCGAAGCGGTCCGAAACCAAGACGCGCAGCAAGCCGCCAGGCTCCTGCGGGAGCATATTCAGGTGCCGCAGCGCATCCTGGAGTCGTCGGAGGAAGAGGGGGAGCTTGAACTGGCCGTTCAGGACCGCTGAGGCGCTCCGCTGGGCGCAGGCATGGGCTGGTTCCGATCGAAGGAGGGAGGAGACCATCCATGGGGAAACACCCCCTGAGATTCGGGGTTAATCTCAACAACCGGGAGCCGTTGCTGGCCCCCGACTACAGCCTCGGCGACCTGTTGGATCTCTCTGAACTCGTGGAGGATGTCGGCTTCGACTCCGTGTGGGTGGGCGACAGTCTTTTTTCAAAGCCGCGTCACGAACCGCTGCTGCTGCTCGCAGCGATATCGCAGCGCACGGAAACAGTTAAGCTGGGCACGGCCTGCCTCGTGAGCGCCACGCGGAACCCGCTCTACCTGGCGCTCGAATGGTCCACGCTTGATCAGATGTCGGGAGGGCGAACGATCTTGGGGGCCTGCATGGGCAACCCTGAGGAGGGCGTCAAGCGCGAGTACAAGGCGCTGGGCTTGGATTTCAGCCGCAGGGCGCGGCTGTTTGAGGAAGGCCTGGAGGTCCTGCGCGATCTTTGGACCGAGGGGGAGACGGACTTCCACGGCGATTTCTTCACCTATGACGACGTCAGCTTCTATTCTGGAACCGAGATGGCGCCGCTGCAGCCGCTCCAGACGCCCCCGCCGATGTGGATCGTGAGCAATCCGCGCCTGGTCCTGGGGAAGAAAGCGGAGGGCAGAGTGGCAAAGGTGATAAGCCGGGCGGCCCGGCGGATCGCCAGATACGGCGATGGTTGGATGACATGCTGCCGGGCGCGGCATCCCGACGAATTCCGCGAACAGCGCGAGCAAATTCTTGAAGCCGCCCGACAGGAGGGACGTGATCCCGACGAGTTCCGCATGTCCTATCAGGTCACGATGAACATCGCCGACAACCGCGAACAGGCGCAGGCAAGCATTGGCGAGTATATCGGCCAATACTACCCTGAGCTGAGCCAGGCCATGGACCTGGGCGAGTGGGGTCCTGTGGGCACACCAGACGACATCATGGAGTGGCTCCACACGTTTGCCGAGGCCGGTGTGGATGATTTCATTTGCCGTTTTGGCGCGCTGGATCAGTTCGGTCAGGTCGAGCGCTTTGCCCGCGACGTGCTTCCGGAATTCGCCGAACACGAAAGGGCCTAGATGCTCCATGCTAAGGAATCGGGTCCTGACGATCGATCGGCCCGATGGTTCCAAGGCAGATGCCCCTTATTGCGGTCAATGGGCTCTGGGTTGGATGGAGATACCAGTGGATCCAAGTTGAAGGAGCACTCGCCTCGAGGGAGGTCACTATGACGGAGGGAACGGAGCAGCTGGAAAAGGACGCCCAACTTGTCGTCGACACCTGCATGTCCGTCGAGGCCGATGATGTGGTCACGATCATCACCGACGACGCCCACCTGAATCAGGCCGATGCGATCGCTCGGGTGGCCGTGGAGCGCGGTGCGTTTCCGGTGATCGCCAACAATGAGCACCAGGTACGCCGGGGAGTGGCGGATACACGCTTTCCGATGGCGCCGCCGGCGAACTTACACAACGCGATGGTCCATTCCGACGAGGTCATCATCGTCACCGATCTGGAATGGGCCAACCGATTCGCCCACGTGTCGGCAGTCAAGGAAACTTGCGCCAACAACGCCAAGATCGCCTCGGTGGAAGAGGGGATGGGCCAATGGAACCTGACCCAAACGGACATCGAGGAGGCCACCCAGCGCGCCCGGGGTGCCATTGAGGCCCTGAAGGAGGGCACCAGGGTCCGGGTGACCTCGAAAGCAGGTACGGATGTCGAAGTGTCCATCGAGGGCAGACCGGCGCTGGAGGTCACGCCGATCAAGAAGCGCGGACAAATGATGGGACCCGTCCCCCTATGGGCCGAAGTCGCATTCGCCGCCGTCGAGGACCAGACTCAAGGCGTGATCGTGGTCGACGGGGTCATGTTGGGCATCGGACTGGAAGGCCAGGTCGAGGAGACCATTACCTGGACGATGCAAGGTGGGCGTGCAGTGTCCATCGAGGGGGGCGCCGAGGCGGAGAAACTGCGCTCGGTGCTGGAAGGGGTCGAAAACGCCGATGTTGTCGGCGAGTTCGCTTTTGGAACGAGCGAAAACTCGCCCTATGGATCGCCGTCCGAAAAAGGCCGGCTGGGCACCGTCCACTTCGCCCTCGGCGACAACCACAACGCGTACCCGGGCGGCAAGAACGTCAGCGAACTCCATCTGGACGGAGTCTGCCTGAACGCCTCGCTGCAAATTCTGGACAACGGACGCTTCATCCTCAAGGACGGACAATGGGTGCTGTGAATCAGCCCGTGCAGACGATAGGGTTTGAGGACGTGGCAAAGATAGAGCTGCCGCGTGGGAGCTGGAGCCGGATGATGGTCACCGGCGGCACCAGCCCAGAGGCGGAGAGTTCGCTCGGATATTCTGTGTTTCGACCGGGAACCGTGACCGACATGGTGTCGCACGCGGTGGAGGAATTGGCGTTCGTGATCAAGGGCCGAGGCGAGCTCCGCCTCGAGGACGGGGAGGTCGCCTGTGAGGCGGACCAGGCGCTGTATATCCCCGCCCGCACCTGGCATGCGGTCGCCAACACAGGCGACGAAGATTTGGTGATGGTGTTTACGTTTCCCCATCCCGACTATCCGCCGACCGAACGCAAGTAGCGAGCCGCCGGCAGTAAGGGGCGCAATACCGACCGACGTGATCATGCAAGCATGACGGACGAACTTTCCTTACGGTCCCAGGTCGCCTGGGGGAGCCGGATCTTGGCCATGAACGGCCACGGCGATATGACGCTCGGACACCTGAGCGCTCTGACTTCAGACGACCAGATGCTCATCAAACGCCGCGAGATCGCATTGGGGGAGGTCACACCGGAGGATGTCCTCTGTGTGGATCTCGCCGGCCACAAGCTGGAGGGCGAAGGGCAGGTCCATCTGGAGGCGGTGCTTCACGGGGAGGTTTACCGGGAACGATCCGACGTGGGCGCGGTCGTTCACACCCATCCGCCCTACGCCACGGCGTTGGGCGCCACGGATGGCAGGCTGGAGCTGTTGACCCACGATTCGGTGCTCTTCCATGATGGCCTGGGCTACTTCGATGATTCGGCCGGGTTAATCACTGGCGCCGAGCAGGGACGGTCCGTCGCAGAATCCCTGGGCGACAAGCGAGCCGTTCTGCTGCGGAACCACGGAGTCCTGGTGGTGGGCAAAGACGTGCCCTGGGCGGTCCTGAGCGCGCTGACCCTGGAGCGGGCCCTGCGGTTTCAAAGGCGCGCCTCGTCGCTGGGGCCGTTGCGGCCGATGAGCCCGCAGATGGCAGAAGAGCTCTTTCCGGCCAAGTACAACGATGGCCTGATCCAGGACTATTGGCGCTACTTGCGTCGCGAGGCCCGCCGGCAAGGGCTGGCAGAAGGGCTCCCAGATGATGGCTGAAGGACAGGAAGCGCATGCGGCCGTTTGAAATCCATCAACCCCATTCGGTGGAGCAGGCCAGTCAGTGGCTCGACGATTGGGGTGAGGAGGCGGCGCTCTACGCCGGAGGAACCGAGCTGTTGTTGCTCCTCAAAGAGGACTTGGTGCATTACCCGCATTTGATTGATCTCAAGACCGTCCCCGGCCTGGCCGATGTGGAACTTGACGAGGACCACAACGTCCTGTCATTTGGCCCGCTGACCACGCATCGCATGCTCGAGAAGTCGCAGGTGGTGCAAGAGCGGGCACCACTGCTGGCCGAGGTGGAGTCAATGGTCGCCAACGTGCGCGTGCGCGCCGCGGGCACAGTGGGCGGAAACCTGTGTTTCGCCGAGCCCCACAGCGATCCGGCCACGCTGCTGCTGGCTTGGGGCGCGGACCTGGAACTGGCCTCCGCGCAAGGGCAGCGCCGGGTACCGGTCGATGACTTCTTCTTGGGCTTGTTCTCGACCAGCCTGGAACACAACGAAGTTCTCACTCAGATCCGCCTGCCCCTCCTGCCCGCAGGCGCCGGCGGCGGCTACCAGAAGTTCGGCATCCATGAACGGCCGACAGCTACCGTGGCGGCCATCCTGGCGCTGGACGAGGGGGTGGTGGAGTGGGCGAGGTTTGCGGTGGGCAGCGTCGGGCCGCGGCCGATCCGTTGCCGCCAGGCGGAGGCGCTGCTCGAAGGCCGGCCGGCTGGCGGCGAGCTGTTCGCCGAAGCCTCGGCCATCGCCTCAGACGAGGTCGATCCGATCGATGACCTCTATGGATCGTCGGAGTACAAGAAGCACCTGGTGCGCGTCCTGGGCCAACGGGCGCTGGATCAGGCCTGGAGGCGAGCCGAAAGGCCGGAGGCATGATTGACGCGCCGAACCGTATGCGAATCGAGGCGCGGGTCAACGGACGTCCGATCGAGGCGTTGATCGAACCGCGTGAGATACTGCTGGATTTCCTGCGCGATCGTTTGGGGTTGAAAGGCGCCAAGCGCTCCTGCGACGTTCAGGTTTGCGGCTCGTGCACCGTTTTGCTGGACGGCTTGCCGGTCAGCTCGTGCTGCACGCTGGCCTATGAGCTGGACGGAGCGGAGCTGCTGACGATCGAAGGGCTCGCCGACGGCGACGAGCTGCATCCACTGCAGCGATCATTCGTCGACCATTCCGCCTTACAGTGCGGGTTCTGCACGCCGGGATTCATCCTCAGTGCGAAAGCACTCCTCGACGAGAATCCCTTCCCTTCGCGAGAGCAAATCAAGGAGTATCTCGAGGGCAATCTGTGCCGCTGTACGGGCTACTATTACATCCTGGATGCCGTACAGGCGGTCGCCGCTTCGGGAGACGATGGTGACACGCGCTGATGACGCATAAGACGATCGACTCGGGCAAAGTCGGTGAGAATGTCAAGCGCGTCGACGCGCGCGAGAAAGTGACCGGACAGGCGGCGTACGCCGGCGACCTCGAAATCGCCGGCATGCTGTACGGCAGGGTGCTGCGCAGCCCGTATCCGCACGCCCGGATCGCGGCCATCCGGACCGAGGCGGCGGAGCAGCTGCCCGGTGTCGTCGCCGTCCTGACCGGCGCCGACGTCCAGGATATCGACCCCTACTACGGCCACGCCGTCCGGGACCGGCCGCTGGTGGCGATCGATCGGGTGCGCTTCGTCGGCGACCATGTGGCGGCGGTGGCGGCTGAGGACGAGCCGACGGCGGCCGAAGCGCTTGACCTGATCGAAGTTGAGTATGAGGAGCTGCCCTCGGCGACGACGATGGATCAGGCCCTCGCCGAGGGCGCGCCCGAGATTCATGACACAAGCAAACTGCGCTTGGGTCTGTTCCATGGTCTGTCGGATCTGGAGCCGCAGGGGAACCTCTGCTACGTCCACTCGTTCTCCAAGGGCGATGTGGACGCGGTTCGTGACGAGGCCGCGGTCGTGGTCGAAGGTGAATACCTCTTCCCGGCCGTCTACCAGTACGCCATGGAGCCGCACACCACGGTCGCCCGTTGGGAGGGAGAAGGGGCCACGGTGTGGTCAAACTGCCAGCACCCCTATCTCGTGCGCGCCGAACTGGCGGATATGTTCGGGCTTCCAGCCAGCCGGGTGCGCATGCTGGTCTCCTACCTGGGCGGAGGCTTTGGCAGCAAATCCTACACACGTATGGAGCCCGTTACGCTGGCGTTGGCCCGCAAGGCCGGACGCCCGGTGCGGATCGCCAACCGGGTGGACGAATCGATGGTGACCTCCCGCCGCCACAACATGCGCTGCTGGATGCGCACCGCCGCCGCGCGGGACGGCACGCTGCTGGGCCGCGAGGTCCGAATCTGGCTGGACACCGGCGCCTACGCGGACAATGGGCCGAGGGTCGTGGCCACCGCGGCCGACGCCGCGCCGGGCCCCTACCGCTGGCAGGCCTATGACGTGGAAGCCAACGGGGTGTACACCAACCGGTCGCCTGCCGGTTCATACCGCGCCTTCGGCACCACCCACCTCGCCTGGATCGGCGAGAGCCAGATCGATGAGATCGCCCGTCGGGCGGGGGTGGACCGGGTCAGGATCCGAGAGCAGAACCTGCTGCGCCCGGGCGAGGAAGTTCGCCCCGGTGGCAAGCCGCTCGACGCGGATTTGGTGGGGGACATCAAGAAGGTCGCCGAGGCTCTGGAGTGGAATACGGACAAGCCGGCGGATGTGGGTCGCGGGCTGGCCGTCGGACTGCTGGCGGCCGGGGCCCACCCGGTGTCGAGCGCGCTGATACGGATGGAAGCCGACGGGATGGTCACAGTGCTGGTCAGCACCACCGAGTTGGGGCAGGGCGCCCGGACCGTGTTCAGTCAGATCGTGGCCCAGGAGTTGGGCGTTTCGATCCAGGAGATCAAGGTTCCGGGAGCCGACACCCAGTCCAGCCCGTATGACCGCTCGACCGGTGCCAGCAGATCGACGACTTTGGCGGGGACCGCGGTTCAGAAGGCGGCGCAGGAGGTGCGGGACCAGATCCTGCAGGCCGCGGCGCAAGAGTTGGGCGTCTCCAAGTCGTCGCTTGAATTGCGCGAGGGCGCGGTGGCGGCAGGGGATCGCGAGCTCAAATACACTGAGCTGTTCGTCCGTCACTTCGGCCTTGCCGGTGGCGAGTTCATCGGCCGCGGTGTCGTGGGGCCGGAGGAAGGCCGGGGCTCCTACGCGGAGGGCCCCGTCTTCTGGGAGGTCTGCATAGGTGGAGCTGAAGTCGGGGTGGATCGCACGACAGGAGAGTTGAAAGTTCGCAAGCTGGTCAGCGTGGCCGATGTGGGCCGTGCGATCAATCCCCACCTTGTGAAGGCCCAGGAGATGGGCGCCACGACCCAAGGCCTGGGCAACGCGCTCTTCGAGGAGATGATCTTCGAGGAGGGGCAGATCATCAACAACTCGCTTCTGGACTATCACATTCCCACCATCCGGGACTTGCCGGTGGAGTACAGTTCGATCATTGTGGAAAACGAGGATGGTCCGGGCCCGTTCGGGGCCAAGGGAGTGGGCGAAGGCGCCCTGGCCGGCGTCCCGGCTGCGATCGTCAATGCGCTGGCGGACGTCGGGATCGAGGTGGACGAACTGCCGCTGACGCCCGAGCGGGTGTGGCGCGCGATCC
>CAZFCJ010000025.1:0-9814 GCA_964517315.1 uncultured Anaerolineaceae bacterium
GGCCGATCGCCGACAACGCGGCCGGCATCGGCGAAATGGCCTGGGTAGGGCAGGAAGACGAGGAAACCCAAAATGCCCAGCAAATCATGGCCGACCTCGATGCCGTCGGTAACACCACAAAAGCCATCACGAAAGGCGTGGCCATTGGCTCGGCGGTGATCGCCGCCGTAGCGCTGTTCGGATCGTTCATCGTGGATGTCAGCCGGGCCCAGGCCTCTCTGGGCATCCCCATTGAACAGCAGATGCAGTCCATCGGCATCCGCATCGACCTACCCCAGGTCTTCGTAGGACTCCTGATCGGCGGGGCCCTGCCCTGGCTCTTCTCATCTTTCGCCATTAACGCCGTAAGTCGCGCCGCGGGCTTGATCGTGGAGGAGGTCCGGCGTCAGTTCGGCCTGGGCGTCCTGGAGGGCAGGGTCGAGCCCGACTACCGCCAGGCGGTCGAGATCTCGACGACCGCCGCGCAGAAAGAACTCGTTTCGCTGGCTTTGCTGGGCGTTGTGACCCCGGTTGTGATCGGCCTTATGCTCCGCGTGGAGGCGCTGGGCGGTTTCCTGGCCGGTGCAATCCTCTCAGGCCAGCTGCTGGCGGTGTTCATGAACAACGCGGGCGGCGCCTGGGACAACGCTAAGAAGGTGATCGAGGACGAGCCCAGCGACCCCGAACAGAACCTGGGCAAGGGCTCGGAGCGCCATAAAGCGAGCATCGTCGGCGACACGGTGGGAGATCCCATGAAGGACACCGCCGGGCCGGCACTGAACCCGATGATCAAGGTCGTGAACCTGGTCTCAGTGATCATCGCTCCGATCGTGGTCCGATACGAAGTGCTGGGCGTGATCGGCTGGATCGTCGTGGTCCTGCTGCTGGCCACCCTGGGGTGGGCAGTGTGGCAGAGCAAACGCCCCGCGCCGGAGGTCAAGGTCTCGGCGCGTGCCTAATTGCCGTTTCCCGTAGCCAGCGGCTGCTCCTGGGAGCAGCCGCTTTGCTTTCGCCGGCGACCGGATCCCGGTACAATCCGCGCCATCGCTGTCATCGGAGGCGCAGAGGGCTTTGTACGGAATCCCACACCATCAAACCCCCACCTGGGGCCGGCGAGAGCGCTGGCTGATTTCGCTCGCGCTCCCGCTCGGCGCGCTTGCGGCCGGGGCGTTCGACCTAGCGGGCCCCAGCTTATGGGTCGACGAGGCCTATTCCTGGTTTTTCGTGACCATGGACTGGCCCGACATGGCGCAGGCCGTGCGAATCGACGGCGTCAACCCACCGTTCTTCTATGTCTATACGAAGTTCTTTACGGAGCTGTTCGGCGCGGCGGAAGCCGCGCTTCGGCTACCGTCACTGCTGGCCCACGTCATCGGCACGTTCGTCGCCCTCCAGCTCGGTGCGCGGATTGGCGGCCGGCCCGGCGCGCTCGCAGCCGGGGCCTTTTGGGGCTACCACCCGTTGCTGCTCTGGTTCGCGCGCGACGCCCGGCCCTACGCATTGGCCGCCACACTGGCGCTGCTCGCACTGCTGATCTTTTTCCGAGCCCAGCGGCGAGGTGAGCTGCACACTGCCGGGTTTGTCGCGGCGACGTCCGTGGTTCTGCTCGGCCTGCTAACCCACTACTTCTTCCTGCTGTTCGTCGCCGTCAGCGGCCTGCTGGCGGCCCTTGAGCTGCGGCGGCGGCCGGGCCTCTTCCGCAGCTGGAGCCTGGTACTGCTGGCCGCCCTGCTGCCGCTGTTGGCCTGGATCTGGTGGTTCCTGCGGCTACCGCAGCCGTCCTTCGGCATCGGTTGGATCAGCGAGCCGGCGCTCTTGGATTTGCCCGCTACGCTGTGGAATCTGGTTTCGGGGTACGGCGGGTCGATCAGTCCAGGCGCCCTGCTGTTCGGCGTGACGTTCGCGGTGCTCGGCCTCGCCGGGCTGCGGAAAGGCTGGCTCATCGGGCTGCTCGGCGTCCCGCTTCCGCTGCTCGGGGTGTGGGCCCTGTCGCAGTACCGTCCGCTCTACGTCGATCGCTACTTCGCCGTTCTGCTGCCGTTCATGACCGTGCTGGTCGCGGCGGGCGGCCTCGAGCTGCAGCGTTTGGTCGGCGCCAGCTTGCCGCTACCGACGAGCGGCCTGCTGGCGGCCGTGCCGGCCGCCGCCGCGCTGGCCGGGGCGCTTGCGGTACACGTGCACGGCGGCTACGCGAAGGAGGACTGGCGCTCGCTGACCGCCTGGCTGGACGCGGCCCCGGCCGCCTCCGTTTACCTTTCCGAGCCCGAGGCGCAGCTTCCCTTGGAGTACTACGGCCTTGACCAGCAGCTTGGCGGGGCCATTGAGCCCGCCGCCTGCCAGCGGGATTGTCTATGGGTCTTGCGCCAGCCGTACACCGCCACGCATGCCTTCAGCCAGGCCGTGGCCGATCCGCGCCGCACCAACTGGCGGCCGACACCCCCCGCAAGCTGCGCCGTCGCTGACCGGGCCCCCCTGCCCGCCACCGGTCTGCATGGATGGTACCTGCGCTGCGATGGCTGAGTCCAAGCAGGGTCCTCCCCACCGCTCACTCATGGTCATCGTCGCGGTCGCATTCCTGGCTCTTATTGGCGCGCGCACCGTCTGGCCAGAGCGGTCCATGACGGCGCTCGGCCCGGTCGCGCTGTGGGACCATTTTTTCACGCTCGCGCTCGCAGCTTTTGTCACGCTCGCCGCGTACGGCTTAGGCGCGCTTCTATTGAAACGGCTGCAATTAGGACTCTCGTACCGGTGCCCGGAGTACGTGCTCTTCTCTTGCGCCACCGGTCTGGGCGGATTGGGGGTCCTTCTGTTCGGTATGGGTGTGGTCGGGCTGTTCCGTCCGCTGCCGATCGTCGGTCTGATCGGGCTAACCCTGCTGGCGGGCCGCCGTCACTGGGCGAATGCGCTGCCTCGCATTCCGAGTGTCACGCGGCGGGTGATCTGCCGCTTTCGGGGGGCGAGTCCGATGGGGAAACTGGCCTATGGGATGATCGCTGCCGCGCTGGGCTCCAGCTTGCTGCACGCCCTGACCCCGCCCTGGTCATTCGACGCCTTGATGTACCATCTGGAGGCGCCGCAGCGATATCTTGAGGCCGGTCGACTGCTGCTGCTGCCGGACATCTGGCAGGCCAATGGACCCATGGGCATCGAGCTGCTCTATGCGATCGGCCTTGCGTTCGGGAGCGCCACGTTCGCGCGCGTCGTTCACTGGTTACTGACCGCGCTGCTGATGCTGGGAGCCTACTGCTTAGCGCGTCGGTTGTTGGGGGAGCGAGAAGCCGAGATCGCCGCTATCGTGATCGCAGCGATCCCAATCCTGCCCGTTTGGGGCAGCATCGCCAATATCGATTCCGGCTGGGCCTTGTTCGAGTCGCTCGCCATATACGCCATCGTGGTCTGGGCGTCCGCTCGGAAGGCGGGCTGGCTGCGCCTGGCGGCGGTGTTCACTGGCTTGAACCTGACGACAAAGTACCTGGCCTTGGCCGGCGCGTTGACGGCAGGCGCGATCGCCCTCGCCGCGGCACTGATGCATCGACAGCGCAGCCGGCGCGGCGTACTTGAATTCGCGCTGCTCGCCGCGCTGATCGGTGCTCCCTGGTACCTGTTCAATTTGGCCCGGGTTGGCAACCCGACGTACCCATTCATCTGGGGCGGTCCGCAATGGGATCCGGAGCGTCTCGGCTACTTGATGACCTATCTGCGCAGCTTCGGGGCCGAAAACAAGCTCGTCAGCCTGGTCTTGGCACCCATATGGCTGTATACGCGGCGCGGCCTGTACACCACATTCATGTCGGGCATCGAGTTCCCTTCCCTGCTGTTCCCTTTGATCGCGCTCATTCCATTGACCCGGCCAACGAAAGGCGTGCGCTGGCTGGGCGCAGCGGTCCTCCTGCGGTTCATGCTCTGGGGAGCCGGATCGCAACAAACCCGGTTCCTGCTGCCGCTCTTCCCCGCCCTGGCTGTACTCAGCGCCCAGGTGTTGGGGCGCTGGATGGCCAGTGAGCGCTGGAGGACGATCGGATTTGTGCTTCCGATGAGCATGCTCGGCACCGCACTGGTCATGACATTCCTGCTTCAGGGCTTGTTCTGGTGGATGGTCCGGCCAGGGGCGGCCCTGGCCGGCCTGGAGTCCAAGGAAAGTTTTTTGCGGAGAAACTCGGCCGTCTACCCGGCGCAGCAGTTCATTCAATCCGAACTACCGGCGGACGTCCGGGTGCTCATGTTGTGGGATGGACAGAGCTTCTACTGCGATGAGCGCTGCATACCCGATGCAGAACAATCCCAATGGACTCAGATTATCGATCGAGCCGGCTCGATTGATGCCATCGCCGCGGACCTTCAATCGCGCGGGGTTACCCACCTGCTCGGCAACATCGATTCGCTCAACTTCTTCCTGCGCCATGATCCGAAAGGCAACCACACGCGCGCGGCATACTTCTACCTGGAAACGTTTCGGCCGCGCTGCGCCGAAGTGGTCTTCACCTCGGAGCAGGCCGTGGTCGATCGCTTGATTTGCCCTTGATATGAGCAACAGCCGGCGCCGATCCGGGCGCGCTCGCTGCGGACCACCGCTATGGGCATCCCGCCACCGGACCCACTGCGCGAGCATTGACGCTCCGTCCTTTCTAACCCGAGTCCCCCATGGGGGAAGAAGATGACGGATCGGCTGAACTCGCTTCGCGCCGCCAGCGAGCGCCCTGCAGTCCGGGTTCTCTTCTGGTTCCTGTTCCTGCTGATCCCAACCACGACTTGGCTGAACGACGGTGACGCCTTCGTCCAGTACTTCGCGCTGGCTTTCTACGTCGCGCTCATTTCGCTCTGGTTGGTCGCCCGCCGGGGGCGAGACGGGGTTGCCCTGCCCTTTAGCTTCTTGCCCTACTTCGCCTATCTTGGATGGATGCTGCTCCGTTTCCCCGCCTCACCTATCACCAGTCACGCCCTGGAGATCACGCTTGACTTCGCTCTGTTCGGACTGCTCATCCTGTTGCTTTTCAATTTACACGGGGACCTCAGTTCCTACGGGCCGGCCGAACTCGCTTTGCTCGGCCTCGGCGGCCTATTTGCCGTCGTCAACGCGGTGCTCATCCTGAACTGGTTCTCAGACTGGCTCCCGCTCGTGGCCGGATCGGGCGCCTCTGCGCCGTTCGCGTACCGCCTGCCCGGCACGCTCTTGGGCCACGCCAACATCGAAGCGGGGTTCGTTGGTTTGCTGTTGCCGCTGGTGCTCGTTCGGCTTGTCGGCGCCCAAAGCCGTTACCGCAAATTGGGTTGGGCCGGCCTCATGGTCGCCTTCTTCTTCGTGGAGTATTTCTCCTCCTCGCGCGCGGGGTGGATTTCGGCAGCGGCCGGCTTGACCACAACCCTGCTGCTTTTGAGCAGCCTGCGCCTGGATTCCGATCGATGGTTGCCGGACTTGACAACCGTACGCCGTAAGTTGCGAGCCCGCTGGCCCCTGCTTGTCGTTTTGGCTCTTGTGGCAGTGGGGATCGTGGCCGTGCTTTGGTTTCAAGCAACCAACACGCCGCACCAGCCGCTGGCCAGCGCACGCACGAACGTCTGGAACGCGGGGTTGGCGGCCTTCCGCCTCGCCCCCCTCCTTGGTAGCGGGCCGGGCGCGGCGCATGTCCTGGTCGTCATGGTGGACCGCCTCGCTTCCGGGGTCTACTTCATTCATCCCCATAACCTCATTCTCCTGCTGTTGGATGAAGGCGGCTTGATTGGGCTGGGGCTGATTGCCGCGGGCTTTCCCTTGTTTGTGCGCGCCGCATTGCGGCGCTGGCGGGATCTGGAGGGCGGCGAACGCGTGCAGGCGGCTGGCGTCGCCGGCGCGCTGATGACGGCTGCGGTTCACAACCAGGCTGATGTCTTGTTCGAGGCCCCGATCTACGCCCTGGCCGTCCTCATGCTGCTGACGCAGATGGTTCCTCGATCGAAGGCAGCCACAATTCGCGTGCCAGCATGGCTGGTTGGTGTCTTACTTGCGGCATTCGCCGCCGCCCAATTGCTTTCACTGCGGGGGATCGGCGCGTTAGAACGTGGCGTTCAAGCGATGGCGGTGGGGGATACTCCCAGGGGCGAGCGGTTGATTTGTGACGCGGCTGCGGCGTATCCGGGCTATGCGCTGGCCTCGACCCAATGCGCGCTGGCAGTCAGTCTCAGGCCTGTAGACGGCGCGGCGACGCGCGCGCTGGCCCACCAGCGACGCGCGGTGGACGCCGATCCCTACTGGCCCACCCATTGGCTCAATCTGGGCGTGTTGCAGTGGCAAACCGGCAACCGTCCCGCGGCGATGGGAGCGCTGGCTCAGGCGGAGGAGCGGGCGCCGTACGATCCGAGGGTGTTGGCCAACTACGGTTGGATGGCCGAGTCCAGCGGCGAGCTCGGCCTTGCCGAGCGGCTGTACCGAACGCTGCTCGAACAACACCCCGAACTGGCCGACAGCGTCTTCTTCGCGGCGACCGGGTTCCGCGGCGAGCTGGTCCGGAGCGGGACGGATTACGCCTTCGAAAACGAGGTGGAGCGGCTCACGATCGAAGGATGGCAGCTATACAACGCCGGTGACGGCGAGCGAGCCCGAGGGGCGTTTGAAGCCGCGCTGGCTGCCTCTGCTCGCAACGACCGAGCCCGGGCCGGCCTGTCGTTGGCACTGCAAGCGCTTGGCCAGGAGCAGACTGCGTGGCGCCAGGCCCAGATCGCGCTGCTTGGCGAAAGCGCGGGCCCCCGCGTACTGCTCGCCGCCGGCCAGGTCGCCGCCGCACAAGGTAGGGGTGAGCAAGCCGAGCAACTGCTGCAGCGCGGTTGGTCCGCCCTGGATACTCGCAACGATTCGCAGCGGTACTATACGATCGTGTACCGGCGAGCCCTGCTTCCAACCGACGTCGTGCCCGGCGTGATCGACCCCCGCTTGACCCGCGACATGGCCCGCTCCCTGCAAACCCTGCGTTCGCTGCAGCGCCGGGCCGGGGATATTGATCAAGCCGCCGCGATTGAGGCCTATCTCTCTTCCGCGGCCGGCCGCCCGGATTGAAGCCAAGACGTCAAGAAGGAGTGACCGCGAGCGATGGTTCACAACGCACCGTGACTACCGTCCATTACGCATTCGTCCCGTCTCCGGAACACACGATCATCGGCCACCCCGAGGGCCCGTCTAGATTTCGATTCCTGCCTGCCCACAGGCCACTCGATCTACCGGTTCAGCTCACCAAGGTCCAGCCGGTGACGCTGCACAACGAAATCCTGACGACCGTTCACGATGCCGATTACCTTACCCATTTGCGGAGGGTCATGAAACAGGGCAGCGGGCTCCTGGATCACGGCGATACGTACTTCACGTCCAAATCCTTTCGTGCTGCCCGGCGCGCGGCGGGCGCGGCGGTCGCCGTGGCCGAAGCCTGCCTTTCCGCGTCAAGACCTCTTGGCGTCTCCATCGCCCGCCCACCGGGCCACCACGCTACCGCTGGCCAAGCTCTCGGCTTCTGTCTCCTCAACAACGTCGCTTTGGCCGCCCGTTTCGCCCAAAGCCAGGGGCTTCAGCGGGTCATGATCGTGGACTTTGACGTCCATCACGGCAACGGGACCCAAGACATCTTCTACGATGACGGCAGCGTGCTTTTCGTTTCGATCCACCAGAGCGGTATTTTCCCCGGCACCGGTTCGCTGAGCGAGCGCGGCGCCGGGGATGGTCTCTATTCGACCGTCAATGTGCCGCTTCCGCCCGGTGTCGGCCATGAAGGGTACATGGGCTTGGCGAAGGTGCTCTTACCCCGACTGGCAGACCGCTTTCGGCCGGATCTCCTGTTGCTGTCCGGCGGCTTTGATGGCCATTGGAGCGACCCGTTGGCCGGGCTGCGGCTGACAACGCAAACGTACTACAAGCTGGGAGACCTCTTTCGCTCAATCGCGCAGGAACATTGTGAGGGTAAAGTGGCCTATGTCCAGGAAGGGGGGTATGTGGCGCAGGCGCTCGCTCGTGCCCTCCACGTGATGGTGAGGGGGTTGCTCGGCCTGGAGCCTGAAGTCGATGATATGCAGCCCCAGCGGCGCGAAGAGACGGACATTTCAGAACTGATGGACTATATCAGGCAACTGCATGGTTAACCGGGGCCAAATATTGAAGCTTTGAGGCCCGGAATCGGACCTTAAAGGAAAGAATTAGCCGAATCGTCTTGCACTATGGTCCCTCTTGGGGCATACTTTTAACTTAACGTTATGGCTGATACAACTTTGCGAGCGTACCTGCGGGATATCGACAACCTCATCGAGCGCGAGAAGCTCGACGAGGCGATTGCCCACTGTCGACATATCCTGCAGACATATCCGAAGTGCATCGAATGCTACCGCCTGCTCGGCAAAGCCTATTTGGAGGCCAAGCGCTACGGAGACGCGGCCGATATCTTCCAGCGCGTGCTGTCCGCGGTCCCCGATGATTTTGTCTCTCATATCGGCATGTCGATCGTCCGTGAGGATGAGGGAAACCTTGATTCCTCCATCTGGCATATGGAGCGGGCCTTCGAGACCAACCCGGCCAACCCCGCGATCCAGCAGGAGCTCAAACGCCTGATCGGCCGCCGAGAGGGCTTTGAACCCCACAAAGTCAGACTGACCCGCGGCGCCTTGGCCCGCATGTACGCGCACGGTGAGCTGTACCCGCAGTCGATCTCCGAGCTTCGCTCAGCGCTCCAGGAGGATCCGGATCGGCCCGATCTGCAGGTGCTTCTCGCTCAGATGTATTGGCAGACGGACAACCGGCTGGAGGCTGCTGAGGTCAGCAGTCGAATTCTCGAGAAGCTGCCGTACTGCCAGCAGGCCGTACGGATTATGGCCGCCGTATTCCAGGAGCAAGAAAAGGGCGAGGAGGCTGCTGCGTATCACCGACGCCTGGCGCAACTCGATCCGTATATGGCGTACATCGAGACTCCCATGGCCGAGCCGACTCGGGTCGAGGCCGACACCATTCGCATCGAACGTCTCTCTTGGCAGCCCGGTCAGCCGCTGCCCGCGGGTGAAGCCGCCGACAGCGAGTGGGCCACTGCACTTGGACTGGACGCCGAAGAGGAGGCTGAGGCCGAAGAAGAACCATCGGCGGCTTTGCCTTCGTGGTTGGACGAGATCGAACCTGGAGCCGACGCCGAGGCGCCCGATTTCGAGATGGCCTTCGAGCCGGACTCGGAGGACGAGGCGCCAATGCCTGAACCCGAACCGAGCGAGGAGCCACGGGAGCCGAAGTCGCGCCCTGAGGCCGAAGAGCCGGCCGAGATCCCTGAATGGATGAGCGAGGCCGGCTGGGAAGCTTCCCCCGGGGAGGCGCAGGAACAGCCCGTATCGTTCAGCTCCGAGGAGCTGGATGCGCTTGAAAGCGGCGAGCTGCCCGCCCCGGAGCCAACCATGCAGGAGGGTGATGCCGAGGACGAGGAGCTCGCGCCCGCCGATATGCCGGATTGGCTTCAAGGAATGGCGCCGTCTACCGAGGAGCTAGAGAGTGAAGAGGAGGGCCCCGACGAAGAAGAATTGGTCTCGATGTTGACTCAGGGTGAGGCCGAAGCAGCCGGTGACGCACCGGCCGAAAGCGCCGAAGACGCGGGTGAAGAATCCGTCCGGCCTTCGCTTGAAGACGCCGAGATTGTGAACGAGGTACCGGGTTGGGTTGACGAAGGTGAGCCAGGCGCAACCTCTACCATCATGGCCTGGCTTGGGGACCGCGATGAGCGCGATGTTGAAGAGGCGGCTGACCCAGCAGAGGAGCCGGCCGAACCGGAACCCGAGGCCGAGGTCGAAGAGGAGCCGGATTGGATGGCCGAACCGGAGCCCGAAGCCGAGGTCGAAGACGAGCCGGACT
>CAZFCJ010000025.1:9914-37551 GCA_964517315.1 uncultured Anaerolineaceae bacterium
GAGCTGGATTTGACGGCGGAGGCCGAGGCCCCAGAACCGGAGGCCGAGAGCGAAGACGATGAGGAAGCGATTCCCTCATGGCTCCGGGGCGTCGCGCAGGCGGCTGCCGACGCCGGCGTGGAGGATGAGGAAGAACTTGCGCAGTTCCGCCAACGGGCTGAAGCGGAGGAATCCGAGCAGCCCGAGGCCGAAGAGTCACTCCCTGATGCCGACATTCCTTCGTGGCTGGAGGGTCTGACCGACGAAGACGAAGCGGAAGCGGCCCCAGCGCCGGCCGCTGACGAGCCGGTCTCCCACACTGCCGAAACCGATGAGCTTTCCTCGGAAAGAGTGGAAGCGCCCTCCCCCGATCGGCAGGTCTCCGAGAGCGAGGAAGAAGCCCCACCCGCATGGCTGCAAGACTTTGGCGCCGACACGCCTGAGGAAGCTGCGGCCGCCGAGGAACCTTTGGCTCCGGAACCTGCTCCACAGGAGGCTCCGCCCGTAGGCCCCGAAGATGAGCAAGCCGAAGACTGGCTCGCCGAACTCGGTGCCGCGGCTGAGGCCGCAGAACTCGGTGAAGAGGAGACCGAATGGCTGTCTCAATTGGGGGAGGCCGACGTAGAGGAACAGCCTGTGGAAGAAGCACCCGCCGAAGAAGAGATCCCGGGTTGGATGGAGGGCCTTGAGGAGGAGGCCGAGGAGCCTGCCACCAGCGACGTGGAGGATTTGGCTGGGACCTGGCTGGAAGGTCTATCCGAGACCCTGGCTGAAACCCCGGCTGAACCGGAGATGGAGCAGGAAGTCCCGGCGGATTGGTTCGATGAGATTACGGCGGAAGAAGATGAGGTCGAGCCGGAAGCCCGTCCGGCGATGTCCGATTTCGAAGCCGAGGAAGAAGCAGAGGAGGAAGATCTCGGCTGGCTGCGGAGTCTGGACGAGGCCGAACGTCTCCACTCCGCTGAGGAACCATCGACGCCAGAATCCGACCTGGAGCCTTCGGAATTCGACGATCTTCAGGAAGACGACGTCTTCCAGTGGCTCGACGAATTGGCCGGCCGGCAAGATGAAGCTCAAGAGCAGGCGCCAGAGAAAGAGCAACCCGCGGCACAGCGCGGCGCCGAGAAACGCGAGGCCGCACCCCCGGAAGCCGAGGAAGAGGGCCTTGAATGGCTCGAACAGCTCGCGGAGTCGCGGGGTATCGATGCCGACGTGACGATTGATTCTGAAGAGCCCGCTCCCGATCTCTCGCAAGAACTTCCGACGCCGCAAGCATCTGGCGAGCGCCCGTCCGACGAGGAGATCACCCAACAGGTGGAGCGACGCTCGGAGCGGGAAGAACCTCGGCGGGCCGAGCCGGCCGAATCCGAAGCGGCTTCACCGGAGCCTCCTGCCCGCGAGGAACAACCTTCCCGGCCCGAGCCGCAGCGGCCGGCCGCGGAGGCTGAGGTCACGCCGGAGCCGAGCCCGGCTCCCGAGCCACAAGCCGAACGGGAACCATCCGAGGAAGAAGAAGTCCCGGCCTGGATTGCGGAGTACGCCCGTGAGGTGGACGCCGCACAGGAGCCCGAGGAGGAACCGAAGCCGCAAGCCGAACCGGAACCCGCAGCTCCAGAACCGCCGCCTGAAACCGCGGCGCCCGAAGCGGCCCAGGAACCCGAGCCTGAACCAGCCGAGCCCGCCGCGCCCAAACCGCCACCGGAGCCCGAACCGGCCGTCCCCGAGGCGGCCCACGAGCCCGAGCCTGAACCGGCACCGCCCGAGCCCGCCGCGCCCGGGCCGCCACCGGAGCCCGAACCGGCGCCGCCTGGCGAACCGACGAAGGTGGAGGCCCCGCCGAGTGAGCCTGCAGCGGCCGGAACCGAGGTGGAACCCGAGGCTCCCGCCGAACCCGCCGCTCCCGAGAGGAAGCCAGCGGAGGAGGCCGTACCCGCGCTCGAGACGGCCCGTCAGGCCCTGGCCAGCGGCGATCATTCGCGGGCCGCCGGCGAGTACCGAAGCCTGATCGAGGACGACGAATCGATCGAACAGGTCATCGACGACCTGGAAGGCGCTCTCGAGAACGGCGCCGACGCGCCCGACCTGTGGCGGACGCTGGGCGACGCCTACGTTCGCCTCGAGCGAGCGAAGGCGGCCGCCAAGGCTTATGAACGGGGTATGAGCAAGGACGAATTGCTGGAGAGCGCGCGCCAGGCCCTCGCCAGCGGAGACCTGCGACAGGCGACCGCGCAGTACAGCGTGCTCATCAAGCGCAAGGCGAAGCTCAACACCGTCATAGAAGATTTGACCCATGCCGCTGAAGAAGATGGAACCCCCGCGCTCTGGCAGTCGCTTGGAGATGCCTATATGAAAGCGGGTCGCCTCGACGAGTCGATCCAAGCCTACCGCAAGGGGGTGGACTCGGTCTGACGCGGCCGGCACCATCAATTAAGGGAACAACTGAGCTCGGGGCCCCCCGAGTTCACTTCATGTATAGGAGGCGATGTTGGAACGGACACTCGTATTGGTTAAGCCCGACGCCGTCCAGAGAGGGTTGATCGGAGAGGTCACCAGCCGACTGGAGCGACGTGGTCTGCGCCTCATAGCCGCCAAATTCATGCCGGTCTCCCGCGAACTGGCCGAGGAACACTACGCCGTCCATAAAGGCAAGCCTTTTTACGACGGCTTGATCGACTACATAACCTCCGCGCCCGTCATGGCCATGGTGTGGGAGGGGCCGTCCGCGATCGCCGCCGTCCGACAGACCATGGGCTCCACCCAACCGACTGAAGCCGCTCCCGGTTCAGTGCGGCACGATTTCGGACTCGAGGTCGGCCGCAACTTAACCCACGCCTCCGACGCCGTCGAGACGGCCGAAGCCGAAGTCGCTTTATGGTTTGACCAGGACGAGCTGATTGATTGGACCCGGGATGTGGACCGGTGGGTTTTCGAATAACAGGCAGCGGGGGTCGGTTCACCGTCCATGTCTTTTCCTGAAAACGTGACCCCCCTCGTGGCACTGACCGGGGCCGGTGTATCGGCGGAAAGCGGCGTCCCCACATTCCGCGGCGACGGAGGGCTGTGGGAAAGCTACCGCGCCGAAGACCTGGCTACTCCGGACGCCTTCGAGCGCGATCCCGAACTGGTCTGGAGGTTCTACGCCTGGCGGCGCGAGCTGGTCCACGACTGTCAGCCCAACACGGCCCATTTGCTGCTGGCGGAAATGGAGGACCGGGTCGAGGACTTCACCTTGGTCACACAGAACATCGACGGGCTGCACCAAAAGGCCGGGAGCGAAGCGGTGATCGAGTTGCATGGCTCACTTTGGCGGTTCAAGTGCACCCGATGTGATGAGCGCTGGGAGAGCCGAGGGGTCCCACTCGATGAGGCGCTTCCAAAGTGCCCCCAGTGCGGAGGCCTGGCACGACCGGACGTGGTCTGGTTCAAGGAATCGCTGGAGAAGAAGGTTCTGCGGAGCGCCTACGAGGCGGTGACAAAGGCCAACACGCTGCTCGTGATCGGAACCTCAGCAGTCGTCGAACCGGCAGCCAGCATGCCGCGCTTGGCCAAACACGAGGGGGCGCAGGTCGTGGAATTCAACCTGGAGGACACCCCCGTCACCCCGATCGCCGACCAAGTGTACAAGGGCACTGCCTCGACCCGGCTCGCGGCTTGGTGGGACGAAATCCGATCCTGACCTCCGGCCCGGGATGTCTCATCACGACGAATGCCTCCGACCATCAGGCGTTCATCCGCCCAGCGCTGGCGCCGCGATTTGAGCCACCTAAGCAGCCCGGATCGGAACGAGATACCCACCGAATGGCCTGCGCAGCCCCCCGCTCTTCCCGATCTTCGCCCCCGGAGCGCACTGTGAAGACCGCGGGCGAGTCCGCCTTCCCCTGCAGGATGTGACCCTTCCGGTGAGCAGGTGCGACGGCATGAGGAATGCTCTCCGAACAGCCTTGAAACGGATGAACGACCATGACCGCTGAGGAGAAGGTGAACGTCGTTCGTCGGTCCGATGGGCGCGTTCTAATTGCATCGGCGAAATGGTGCCACGGCTACCTGTGCAAGCTGCGGGGTCTTCAATTTCGCCGACGCTTGGAGCCTGGGGAAGCGCTGATCATCGTTCATTCGGAGGACAGCGTCGTGCAGACCTCGATCCATATGTTCTTCGTTTTCTTCCCGATCGCCGCCGTTTGGATCAACAGCGACGGCAAAGTGACCAGCGCACAGCTCGCCAGGCCCTGGCATCCATACTACGCCTCTCCGGAGCCGGCAAGATATGTTCTGGAAACCTCGCCTGCATTTTTGGATCGAATTTCCGTGGGCGAGGAGGTCGAGTTCGTACGACCAGAAGCTTGATTCGCCAACCACCCTTCTTCGGTCGGAAAGGAACCCCTGCCCGGCGCCAGCCCCACTTTCATCGTCTCAACGGCCCCAATACATGCGTTCGAGCCCGAGCAATCCCCGCCATTCGGCTCCAAAGTATTGACACGGCGTTAAGCGATCAGTATCATGGAAATAGGGATACGTCCTTTGGCCAGTGGATTGCACCCGCGAACCGGGCTAGGGGGGGACGAGTGAAGATGCCATCCGCCTGATTTCAATGTCAGACAGGGTGGCATCTTGTGTTTCCTCTCTCACAGTCGCGTCCGAGAGGAGACAAGGCAGGAGGGAAACGGCTGACGGATCAGATCCGTGCTCCGAGATGCAAGATAGCGGTAGAGCCTGACGTCAGCTCCAATCCTTGACCGCACCAACGCTTCACCCGAACCCACCAGCAAGCAGAATATGACAGTGTGATTCCACTGGATTAAAGGACGCCCCGGCGGGGTAGTGGCCCGCCGGGGCAGTGCACGTCAAGCGTGGGGCTCTCCGTGCTTTGCTGATTCTAACGCATGGAGCCTACTTGTGCCACCGGGTGAATCCTGGGTAACTCGGAAGGAGGTCATTCATGCCAATTTTCTAGAAGGCCACCAGGCGCAACGTCCGAGCTGGCTCGCGCCTGGAAAGAACAGCCACAGAGGAGGGATACCATGAAACGAATATTAAGTCACGCCGGAGGGCTGGTTGTCGTCTTGGCCTTGCTGTTCGCTCCGGGTACCGCCTTCGGCGACGGCCCGGTCGACCCGCCCATGGTGATCCAAACCCTTCATCCAGGGGAGTCGATCGAGGTGGAGAAGCAAGTGACGACCCCCGACATTCCACCGGTCATCGACATCTGTCTCGTGGAGGACGAGACGGGCAGCTTCGCTGATGATATCGCCATTCTTCAGGCATTGGCAGGCCCCGGGGGGCCTCTTATCAGTGCATTGGACGCCACGGGATCGGACTATGCCACCTGTGTCATCGGCTTCCGCGATTTTGACCAGTCAACTTGGGGCTCGTCCGGAGACTGGGTCTACCGGAGGCTCGCAAATGTGACACCGGGTGGAGGCGGGTTCGTCGCAGGCGTCCCTTTGCTTACCGCTGGAGGCGGCGCCGATAGCCCAGAGGCCCAACTGGAAGCTCTTCACTACCTGGCAACGCCTGGACACGCAGCCATCGACAGCAACGGTGACGGGGATTCGGTCGATCCAAACGACACCCCGGCGGGGCAGCAGCCCACTTGGCGCTCAGGTTCTCAACGCGTAGTTCTGCTTGCGACCGACGCCGACTGTCACGTGACGGGCGACACGGGCGGTTGGCCCGGAGATGCCGGCACGACGAGCCCTGCCGTGACCGCGGGACTTCTCAACTCCGCGGGCATCACGGTGATCGGCTTAACCCCAGGAGGACCGGGAACGATCGCATGCGTCGACGCGCTGGCGTCCGGTACAGGTGGCTCGGTTCACGCCACGGGCGCCTCAGGAGAGACAATCGTGGAGGCGATTCTCGCCGGGCTCGAGGAGCTAACCACCGACGTATGGCATGAAGCCGTGTGTGATCCGGGGCTCAACGTCACGCTCACGCCGGAGGTCCACGAAGATGTCGCCGGCAACACGATGGTGGTCTTCAACGAGCAGATCGAAGTCCCCAACACGACTGCACCGGGCGATTATCACTGCACGGTGAGCTTCGTTGCCAACGAGTTTCCGATCGAAGGCGAGCTGGTTGGGCAACAGGACATCTGGATCACCGTCGTCGCGATCCCCGTTGCCTTCGACATCAAGCCTCAATCGTGCCCCAATCCGCTGAACTGCAAAGGCGGAGGTGTTCTGCCGGCCGCGATCGTTGGCACCGAGGATCTCGATGTCACGACCATCGATGCCGCGTCCATCCAACTGGAAGGTGTCAGCGCGCTTCGCTGGGACTTCGAAGATGTGGCAACGCCGCATGAACCCTTCCTGGGAAAGCAAGACTGTGACAACGACTGTACGACGCAAGGGCCCGATGGCTTCTTGGACCTCACTCTCAAATTCGACAAACAGGAAGTCCTGGCGGCTCTCGAGGCGGCAGGGTTCCCCTTAGAGCACGACGCGTGCTTGCTCCTCACCATGGATGGGAATTTTAACGACGGACGGGCCATTGAAGGTCAGGATGTCGTTAGGTTCCTCTGCCGCGGAGCACAACCCTAGGGAATCTGCCTGAGGCCCCAGCAGGCCCCCGAAGAAGTTGAAAGGAGGCTGTACGAGCTCGCGGGGAGGTGCACGCCTCCCCGCGAGCTTGCTCATCCCAATTGAGTCGCCGCCTGGGCGCGAGCTTAATCCCCCATCCGGCTGAAAGAAACCGACGATAGCCGCCGCTTATTCCAGTGACATCATGGGCATGCCCACTCGGACCATCCGGAATTCGTCTTGCTCTTCGCCCGGCGCAGCCGATCCCCTTCTGAGCGATCGGGATGTCCCGGGTCTTCACGCCCGCGCCCAGCTCAAACCCCGGTCAGATGCGAGCATCAGAAGCAGATCTGATGGGCTGCTCGGTGACCGACTCCTTGCATGCCGATGTCATAGGAAGAAAGAACAGAAACGAATCGTGAGATCCAATGCGTGTACATCGTGACCGGGGTGCTACCGAGTGGCGCCTCAGGGCCGTGCCGCGGCGCCGAAGATCTCGGGAGGCAAGTTGATGTTGTTAAGGGCGAATTTATCGGCAAATTTCGGGCGCAGCCCGGTGGACTTGAGCTGACCGACGACCCGACCGTTCTGAATTCCAGTCTGCTCGAAGACGAACAAGTCCTGCATCACGATGCTCTCCCCCTCCATACCCTGAACCTCCGCGACTTTGACCACCTTACGCGAACCGTCGCGCAGCCGGCCGACGTGGACGACCAGATCGACCGCCGACGCGATCTGCTCGCGAATGGCATTCAGCGGAAGCTCCATCCCCGCCATGAGCACCATAGTCTCAACGCGCCGCAGCGTGTCCCGAGGGCTGTTGGAGTGGATCGTGGTCAGCGAACCATCATGGCCGGTGTTCATGGCCTGCAGCATGTCCAGGGCCTCGCCGCCGCGCGCTTCGCCGACGATGATTCGGTCCGGGCGCATCCGCAGCGCGTTGATCACCAGCCGGCGGATGGTCACCTCGCCCTTTCCCTCGACATTGGGCGGCTTGTACTCGAGACGGACCACATGCTCCTGACCTAGCTGAAGCTCTGCCGTGTCCTCGATGGTGATGATGCGCTCATGTCCGGGAATGAAGGCGGACACCACGTTCAGCAGGGTCGTCTTGCCGGTTCCCGTTCCCCCGGAGATGATCATATTGATGCGGGCTTCGACGCATGCTCGGACGAACGTGACAAAGTGGCGCGTCAACGTCCCATTGGCGATAAGGTCTTGAACCGTGTAAGGGGTTTGGGCGAACTTGCGGATCGTCAAGGATGGACCGTCGAGAGACAGGGGCGGAATCGTGGCGTTGACCCGGTAACCGTTCGGAAGTCGAGCATCCACCATGGGGGATGACTCATCCACCCGCCTGCCCAGGGGCGACACAATGCGGTCGATGATTCGCATGACATGCTGGTCATCCTCGAAACTGACGTTGGAGACCTCGATCTTCCCCCGGCGCTCAACATAAACGCGGTCATGCGAATTGACCATGACTTCTGTGATCGCCTCGTCGGCCAGCAGCGGTTCCAGCGGTCCAAAACCCAGGATATCGGACATCACCCATTCCAGGAGCTGGGCTCGCTCGGCGCGCGTATAAAGCAGCTTGTGCTCGGCCAACACCTGGTTAAAGAAAGCCTCAATCATCTGCTTCATTTGCGGCTCGAGACTGACGTCGGCTTCGCCCTCCGTCTCAGCCAAGAGCTTGGCTTGGACCTGATCCCGGATGCGGTAGACCTCCTCCGGGACGGTCTCGGCCGACTTGCCGAGGTTAAGGGCGCTCTTGGCGTTTACATCCGCCGAGGCGTCGGGTTGTCGGAGGAGAGCAGGTCGGTTTGAAAACATAAGCACCTTCCCAAAGAAACGCCGATCACGTTCAGGGCAGAACCGGGATGATCAGCTCCTGGCCAGGGTAGATCCGGTTTGGATTCGCGATCTCGTTCGCGTCGACAATTGCTTTGACCGTCGAACCATAGCGGCTTGCAATGAGGGTCAGATATTCACCCTCTTCAACCGTGTGGATTTCGGTTGGTTTCGTTTCCTCCGCCAGACTTATCGCCTGTCGGTAACGGTCCGCGGCGACCCCGAGGTTGCCGTTCTGCGCCTGGGCGTCGGCCTCCTTCAGCGCCGCTTCCAGGTTCGGCTCTTGCTGGGCCCGCTGCTGAAGGCCGCCGGTATCGACCGCCTGGCGGAAGTGCAGGATCGCCGGTTCAAAATCGCCGTTAGCGACATGGGTTTCGGCGATCTTCAGATGCGCTTCAAAGAGCCGCAGGCTCGCATCTCGCGCTTGCTCGGCCAGCGACAACGCCTTCTGATAGTGGACGAGCGCGGTTTCGTAGTCCCCGCTTGATCGAAGCGCTTCCCCCCTGGCCATATAGGCCTCGAACAAGGTTTGGCGCGCCGTGCCGTCGGCGTAGTCGGGGTCTTTTGAGTGAACCACTTCGAGCGCGGCGATGACCTCACCCCAACGCCCGGAGCTGAAATCCGCCTGGGCGTCCAAGTACAGACCGGCGAGTTCGCGCTCCAGTTTGATGTCCGGATCCTGGGGGCGAAGGCTAAGGGCGCGCCGGAAATACGTATTCGCCGTCCTCAGCGCTTCCAAGGAGTCGGCCCGACCCACGAGAACGGCGCGGCCGGCATTGACGTAGCTGGTGAACAGTCGCTCTTCCACAAGCTCAGGCCGGTAGAGCGGATCTTGCGACTGGATGCGTTCGTACAGGACCGCGGCCTCATCCCACTCCCCTGATGCATAGGCTTCGTCAGCCACCGCGAGTTCGCCGTCCAGCGCTTTGCGGCCGCGCGCTTTCTCGAGCTGAAGATGGGCGTCCTTGTAAGCCTTGTCCAGAGTCAAAACATGCTGGAATGCGCTTTCCGCGGCCTCCCAATCCTGCCGCTCGAGCGCGTCGAGCCCCGCTTGATAAGCAGATTCAACCTGGAGCGCCGTCTCAAGCTGCGCCATCGGTTCGTTCAATCCCGGCAAGTCAGGCGCGGCATCAGCGACCTCATTGAGCAGCTCCTGAGCCTCGAGCGGCCGGTCTGCCCGCAGAAGAGCTTCTGCATCACGCACCTTGACTGACAGCTCGACGATCTGGATTTCCTGGGCGACTCGCTCTCTTGCGCCCAAGAGCTGCTGCTGAAGCCAAAGTGAGTAACTGCGGCCCGCCCACACCAGGGCGCCTGCCAGGAGAACGACCGCCAGTGTAGCCAGGGCGAACTTCTTCATCCGCCCGCGCTTCTCTACCTCGTGCGCGAGCCGTTCATCGAGATCGATTCTCGCACGCAGGAGCAAATCCTGGCGCAGGGAGCGGATCTCGTGGTTCAAGGGATAGCGTTCGACCAACCACTCCAGCTCCGTGAGCCCGGCCTCCCATTGGCCCTCCTGTAAATGCTGCAGCGCGAGCTTGTATAAAGGATCTTCTCTATACGGGCTGTCCATCTCACCCGATATCTCGGCTCCAAGCCGCTTTTTCAAACCAGGCTCCTCTCTGTGGCCGTTCACTGTGTGCTCAACCTCAGAGTCATGAATAGTTCACCCAACACGGGCACGAGCGGGCCCAAGATCACGGCAAACATCGCTGGAAAGATCAGCAGCAACAGCGGGAACAGCATCTTCAAGGGCATCTTGCGCGCTTGCTCTTGCGCACGAAAGCGTCGTTCGACGCGCATCTGTTTGGCCTGGGCGTGCAGGGTCTCGGTGACGCTCATACCCAGGTGATCCGATTGCATGATCACGGCGACGAAACTCGAAAGCTCAGGCACATCCACGCGGTCGGCTAGATTGCGTAACGCCTCCCGCCGGGGGACTCCCATGCCCATCTCAGCGACAACGCGGGCGAATTCTTTGGCCAAAGGGGTATCCCAGTGCTCGCTGACGCGCTGCAGCCCCTGATCGAATCCGAGACCCGCATCGGCGCACACGCTCAACATGTCCAGGGCGTCGGGAAGGCCCTTGCGAATCATCTCTTGCCGCGACCGGACCCGATTCTTCAGCCAGGTCTTGGGCAGGTAATTGAAGATGTAGAGCGCCAGTCCGCTGCCGATCAACCTGGGGAAGTCCAGAGCGGGCCTACTCGTGTTGGATGCGACGGGAGCACCGGGCGAGCCTATCCCTGGCCGGACGAAGCCGGGGTCGGGGGAATCCAGCGCCCCACGCAGCAGGACGAAGGCCAGCCAGAGCCCCAGCACGGAGAAAAGCAGCTGCAGTCCGTAGAATTCTCGCGGCCCCAATCCCAATGGATTACCTGCCAAGGTAAGGGTGTGGGCCATGTCCTCGTACATCCGGGACGGCGTTAGCCGGCCGAGCAGGCGCCCGAGGCCGCGTATCCAGGGAATGATCACTCGACCGGTAAACGAACCGGTCGGTTCACGCCTCTTCGGCCGCGCTGCCTCTCCTCGGATCTGTCCTATATCGCTGATGACGAAGTCCTTCAGGCGACGCGAGATTTCACTGTACGCCGCGGACCGTACACCCAGCACGAAGAACACGAACCCACCGACGACCAACGCCAGCCCCACCAGAGAAGATGTCAGCAGCGCCATGATGGTGAGCCTCTATGGACCGTCTGACCGCGGGCCGACTTCGTCATCAGGATTTCTTCAGCCTCAGGCCGCCAGCGCAGGTCATAATCTTCGGGGCAGCCGATGCCGTCGAGTGCATGGGGTGCGCCCTGTGCCTCTGCCTTTTCGTGCGAACTCCACTGGGAAACCGATCCGAGCTCAAACATCGATCTTAGCTATTCGTTGGATAATGATGTGGCCCACGATAATACCGGCCAGCGATCCGATCGGGATGCAGATCATTCGGGGCTCAAATAGCCTCATCATATAGGCCGGGTTCATCAGAAACAACATGCCACCGACGAAGAACGGAAGCACGGACAGCAGGTAACTCGTGTAGCGCTGTTGAGTGGTCAGCACCCGCACCTCACCGAACAAACGCATGCGCTCTCGAATGGTCTCGGTCACCGCGGTCAGCATGGTGGCCAGGTTTCCTCCCACCTGATGCTGAATCTCGATGGCGGTCACGAGCAACTCCAGGTCCGGGTTGTCGACACGAGCGGTCATGTTCCGCAGCGCCCTCGGAAATGACAGGCCAAGCTGCACCTCACGACGCACTCGACTGAATTCCTCCGAAGCGGGTGGCTTCATCTCCTCGATGACAATCTCCGTGGCCTGAAGCAGGCTGAAACCGGCGCGCACCGCTCCGTTGAGCAACACCAAGACGTCAACCAGTTGCTTCTCAAACTGGATTTGACGCCGGCTGACCCGCCAGCGCAGAATTACGGCCGGGGTCAAATACACGATAAGCGCCAGACCGATTCCGGGGATCGGAGACCCGAAGAGAAGCCAGCTCAAGCCAAATGCCACCAGCGTGCCGCCAATGCGCAACAGCAGGTATTCAGCGACGGTGATATCCCAATTCGCCCGCATCAGTTCCATGTTGATCTGCTCGGAACTGAGGGACGCAAGCAGGGAGTTCAGTCGCAATCTCAGCCGCGAGAGGCGAGACAGGCGCCGTATGGAATCCCGCCGCGGGGTGTTCACCGGAAGCGCCGCGTAGTTCTGCAGGCGTTGACTCATCTGTTCCCCGCCCAGTATGGCCCGGGTCACCCCCAGCACTGCGGCGGCGCTGGCGATGACGACTACGGTCGTGGCAACCAGGATGGTCGTCAGTCCTGAACCCATCCGATCCTCCGGCAACTAGGGCCCATATCAGCTCACTTTGTCTGCACGCCCAACCGGGCGACGAGCTTCTGGGCGGCGGGTACGCTCTGGTTCTTCGACGGAGCGGACTGCGGCCTACGACCGTCCGCCAGAGCGCCGGCCAGGCGCTCGATCGCCTTGCTCGCCTTGCTGCGCGGATGTTTGATGATCAGTGGAATGCCTCGATTGAGGCTGCGAACCGCGCTCGCTCCGCCTTCAGGGATGTAGGTGAAAAGCTCATGGTGTAGCGCCTGCTCGATGTCCCGGCTGCGCACAGCCCCCTCCATGCCGACGCGATTCAGGACGATTCGAACCTTCCCCGGTGGATAGCCGAGCGATCGGCTGACGGGTACAAATCGGCTTGCGTCATGCAAAGCCGCCAGCTCAGGGGTCGTGACCACGAGCACCCGATCGGCGGCATCCATCAGCGTCACGGTGTTCTCGGACAGATGGCTCCCGGCGTCGATCACGATGAAGTCGTACAGGCGCTTGACGCCGTTGAGCACGCCAAACAGATCGTCCGGCCTTATCCCCTGCGCGGTCTGCACGTCCGGTGGAGCGACGAGCACGTCGATGCCCGAGACATGGCGGGTAACGACCTCGTGCACCAACGTTTCGTCCACTGCGCCGGCGTGGGGGATCAGATCGGCCAGCGTGTTGTGGGGCCGCAGGTTCAAGATCAATCCCAGATGTCCGAACAGCAGTTTCCCTTCAAAGAGCAGGACCCGCTCCGCAAAGTTCTCCCGCAATGCGATCGCCAGGTTGGTCGCGATGGTCGAACACCCCACCCCGCCGCGCGGGCTGAAGAGGGTAATCATCTGCAGCGCCTCGTTTTCAGTCTTCCTTTCGGACGCAGGCAGCTGCAGGCTCTGGCGGTGGCGCTCTTCCAGCTCGACGACGCGCCGCAGTGTACTCAGCAGATTGACTTGAGTGAACGGTTGGATGAGGAACGCACGGGCCCCGGCCAACGTCACCTGTTGAGCCCGCAGCGGATCGTCACCGGAGAGAATGGCCACCGGCGCCGTGCCGGGGAACTGGAGCCCCAGCTCATCGATGATATCCAGGCTGGCCTGACCGTTAACGTTCTCGTCGATCAGAATGATGTCCGGTTCGGCGGCCCTTACCTCCTGAGCCAGCCGCTCGGCGCTCTCCAGAGTCTTGACCAGATGGAATTCAGATTGATTGCTGAGGGCCGTGTTGATCTGCTTTTGGGCAGGACCCGGCCCGGCGATCGCCATTACGAGCGTCGGGTGGCTACTTTCGGCCATATCGAAACCTCCGTCCTGCGCCTTCGTCCATGTCCAATCGGTGCCCCGCTCACACTTAGCGGGAGATCACCAGTTCGTAACGATCGATCAGGTAGTCCGAGGTGACGGGCCTCAGATCGAAGAACTCGGGCGACCCCGGGGACCGCAGCACGATGTCGACGATCGCACCCGCGTCCTTGAGGTGCTTGAGCACCAACGCGTCCTGAGGATCCAGCGCGATCAGGACCGCCCGGGCCTCGACCTCGGAAGGATCCGGGGTGGGCGTGGGCTGCGGAGTGGCGTCCCCGCTGCTGACGACCGATCGCGAGGCGCTGGCGGTCGACGACCCCGAGCGGCGGTTCGGCGTAATCTCGACGACGACGGCCGAGATTTGCACCTGTTGAAGCGCGTTGAAGGTAAACAACGCCTCGACTTCCTCAGCCTCCTCAGCCGAAACCAGCGCAGCGCCCCCCGCGTCGCCCGGCAGCATCTCCTGCTCCACGGAGACCAGGATATCCACGCTGTCGCCGGGCTGCAGCACATTGATCTGGCTCATCAGATCGGTGGCCGGAAAAGCCATCAGCACTTGTTCGGGGCTCAAAGTGAAAGCCAGGTCGCGCTGCACATTGGTGGGATCGGCGAGGTGATGGCGCATCAAGGTCTCCCCGGAGACAAGCGGGATCTTCGTGATCCTTCCCGCGGCGTCCTCGATGTTGGACACCGCGCTCACGGGAGCGGCTTCGAGCGGCACTTCAATCAGCCTTAGATCCTCCGGACGCAGCACCGCTTGGACCGAAATGTCCTGATTGGCGACGACCACCGGTTCAGTTCGCGGTGGAACCGGCGTTGGAAACGCCTGGGGAGAGGCGCCCCGACGCAGGATGCTGGTAATCAGCAACACGCCGACCAGAACCACACCGATACCGCCGACAGCGACCAGGATCCCTGTTCTGCGACTCACCGTGCACCTCCCGAACAGCCTCGAAACCTCATCAGCGGGTCAGATAGATCGTGTACGCACCGGCGTACACTTCGCCGCCCTTGCCCGTCAGCCCGTCCAGCGTGCCCTCGATGAAATAGCCTTCGATGGTCTTGTCGTTCGGATCGAGTGTGCCATCGGCGCGAAAGGCATCGTAGAGCGGGCACGAGTCGCCTCCCTTGGCGTGTACGCACGTGGGCACAAAAATGGAGAAGGAGATCACGTGGTAGTAGGTTGTATTTCCGGAGCTGATCACCACTTGATCGTCCGGGTGGTCCCAAGGAATTGGGGGGACCCCGGTGTGAACCGCGTTGTACACGGGGAGCAGTTGGGGTTCTCCGACGATGTCGTAGACGGCCATGAAAACGTTGGTGGACACGCCGGGCTGGCCGCCGAACCAGGTATGGATGGATACCGTTCCCGGATATCCATTTTCGATCCAGTAGACGAGTTCCGAGCTCCCGGTTCCCAAATCCGCGCCGTCACCGTTTAAGTCCAGCCAGCTGCGGTCGCCGCCGGCGATGAGGTCGTCGTAACCATCATCGTCGATGTCGCAGTCGACCGTACCCCCCTCGGAAATGCAGTACGCCCCGTCCTCATCGATCTTCTTCGAATTCATGATGATGTAGGGTTTCTCATAAATCACGTCGCAGCTCTCTTGGCCGTCGATGATGACCGTCTCATCCGGTGGGCAGCTCCATGCGATGGGAAGAATCTCTGCCCCGCCTCCGGGTACGAGACACTCCGCCTCGGCCACCGCGCCGGTCGTGACGGTGGTCACCCCGAATACCCGTCCAAAGAAGGTGGCAAATGGATTTCGCGCGACCACCGTCACCACACCGTCGCTGATCGTCACGTCGACTTCGAGCGCGTCGTTGCGGTTCACCGTGTAGTCAATCGCGGCGTCAACGGCGAGCGCCGGATCCCCGGTCACACACAATTCGCGCGCCCCCGCCAGCGCGCCGGCATCCGCCGCAACCTGGGCGGCTCGGCGGCGCATATAGGCGAATCCCCCGTCCATGACCAGCGCCAGCATCCCGATCAATGCGACCAGCATCAATCCGACCAGCACCAGGCTCTGCCCCGGAGAGCCCCGCTTGAGACCGACCTTCTTGCTCCACCTCGATCTCCAGGTGGAAGGCCCTCGCCTCGATCTGCGCTCGGATTGCTTCGGTAAGCGATTCATCGCTCTATCCTTCGATGCTCATCGTGGACCGGCTGCCAATCGACAACACGTTGGAGCCGAGCAGCGCGCCCACAACCGGCGTGATCGCCGCAAACTCATAGGTGACGGTCACCTGCACGCTGTCATCGGTCGGAAAATCCGTCGAAACCGTCAGGATCGTCGGATCCAACCCCACGGCCCTCGACCGCACAGCGGTCTCCGTACCGCCCAGGTCCGCGGGGTAAACGATGGCATAACGTGCGCCTTCGCGCGCCAGATAGTGCAGCGAGCTGTAGTAATAAGTCGCTCTACCCAGGTCCACGATGCTCATCACGAGCAGTAAGAACAGCGGGAAGGCCAATGCGTACTCGACCAGCTCCTGGCCCCGCTGCCCTCCGCGCCGAGGGTTCATGGGATCATCATCTCAGCCGAGCGCACCAGGGTGAGCGTCGTGCTCGGGAGCGCCAACGCCATGATCATTTGGAAGTCGTACTCAATCGTCACCAGCATCGATCCGCCGCTCGTGCAGCCAGTCGGGCAGGAGACCGCGACCGTGCTCGCGGTCAAGTCGACTCCGGAGCTTTGGGCCTCATTCAGCGTGGCGGCGATGATGCCGGCGCCGTCGGTCGGATTGAGAGTTCCATAACGCGCGCCCTCTCGAGCCGCGTTGGTCATGGTGATCGCCGCATGAAAGACCCGCCCCATGTCCAAGACCCCGAAAGCGATCAGCAATAGAAGAGGGATCAGCAGTGCGATTTCTATGAGCTCTTGGCCGTATGGCCGAGGCCAGAAGGCTTTCCGCGATCTCGATTTCGCCATATTTGGGATCGGTCTCCGCGTCGAGCAACCAGCGTGAGGGTCGGGCTGGCCGGCTCGATCGGCGGCGAGGGGGAAGCCACTCGCCGCGTCTCAGTGGCCTTCCCCCCCACCGATCATCGCCGCCGACGTTCCGGCTACGGTACCCAGGGCCCAACGGCTCCTGCGATGTTGGTGAACACAAGGCTCAGATTCCCACCGAGCAGTGTGACAGCGGCCACCACCGCAAGGGCGATGAGCCCGATCAGCATGCCGTATTCCGCCAGATCCTGTCCCCGCTGATCCCTCAATCTGCGGGCGAGCGGGATGTTTCGTGCGATTTCCAACATGGTTGACCTCCTTCGGTCATGCGGCGGATCCGAGGGATCCGCCTCCCTCCGGTCGAGATCGACGGGTCTATCGATAATCTCCCTCCTTCCCTTTGGTCTTGCGGTCGACGCTGTCGCTCATGGTCAAGTCGGATCGGTCTGTGAGTGCCGGGACCTTTCTCCCCGGGCCGCGTTGCTAATCGCTTTCCCTCGACCGGGGTTCACACTCCGCCGCCCCCGGCCTCACTTGCCGTCCGAAGGCGACCGAGCCCGACCCGTGGTCATCAACCAGAACTGCCACTCCCAACCAAAGTGCACCCCCATGCGCACCAGATACGGCGCGATGAAGGCGCCAATGGCGCCGAGCTCTTCCAGGTAGCGACGTCTTCCGCTGGGGACATGGGTGATATGGCCTCTCCAAGCGGCCGAGCGCGATTCATCGCCGCTTTCCTCGAGCCAAATCTTCACAACGAAGGAGTGAGTCGTCGTCTCCAGTGGCTCCACATTTTCCGCCGGGCTCGGCTCATCCCTTCCAGAATCCCCATGGATGTGTCCGCTTACAATCACTTTGTCAACCCACCATCCTCCAGACGTCTGACCGCCGTCTGTCAAGGCGTCTTTGGGAGAGAGGCGGGAAATGCGTGCGATTGGAAGCATGCTCCCATGAACCCGACTCAGAAGGTGGTTCCCCACCTTGATGCCGAACCCTGCCGAGGTACATGGGCGAGGCAAGCGCGAGTTCCGGTCCAAGGGTCTTCGCCGAGCCGCACGTGATTCCACAGAAAGAGCTCCGACCTTCCTCGGTCGGAGCGCGCGCGGCGGATGAAGATCCCGATTGATTTAGAGGAGGAGGTTCACTTCTGGAGCAAGGGGTCAGCTTTCGCCCATCAGGGCGCGCTCAATGGTGGCCAGGTCCTGCTCGGTGTGCTTACGGACCTCGACCAGGAGCTTCTTGAGGCGCTGAAGCCGAACGAACGCCTCGGATGAGGTGGGCCCCTCAGTCTGATCACGGCCATTCTGCGAGGCGAAGGTCGGAAGCGGTTCGTCCCTGCGAATCCGCTCGACCAATTCTCGTGTACGCTTGGCCGGAGCGACGCCCAACTCTTCTTCTAACGCCGCCACACAGCGGGCGTACTGTCGCAGGGCGGCCGTGCGATCCCCGGCCAGATAGTGGAGCCGCATGAGCCGGCGGTGCGTTCGCTCCCGGGCGCGATCGTAGCGCAGGATGCGAATCGCGTACGACTGGCCGGTTTCGTATTCACCACGGGCCTCGTAGGCGTCCGCCAGTTTGTCCAGAATGGCCAGGTACATATTCTGGAAGCGCTCTCGTTCAAATATGCACCAGTCCCGGTACCAGCCCTCGAGCAGCTCCCCCCTGTAAAGAGAAAGGCAGGATTCCAGCCCGTCTATAAGCGTGGGCGACAGCTGACGGCCGTGGCTGCCGCGGGTGTCTCTAAACGCGGCTTCGAAGGCGTCAACATCCAAAAACAGGTCGCTGTCGGGTTTGAGGTAGATCCACTCGAGATCGCTATCCAAAGGGCTGGAAGGGAGTCCCTCAACATCAAGTGCACTCTGAAGCTGCCAGAGCGCCTGACGCAGGTATTTTTTGGATTTGGCCGTGGAGCTCGCGTCCCACAGAAATCCGGCGAGTCCCTCGCGGTTGTGGTGGTGACGTCGATGGATCAAAAGATAGCTGAACAGTTGCTGGACGGGCCGTGACTCAAAACCTTCCAGTTCCCGGCCCCCGTATCTGACGGAAAATTTTCCGAACAGCCGGACTTCCAAAGAGGTCCCGTCGCTCACGATGGACGCCCCCAATCTCGCGAGGCCCTGTTCCCGCGTTTTCTCGATTTGAGCTCCTCCGCCGCCGACCGTCGGCGCGTAGAGCGCGCGTGGATATCTTCACCGCCGAAGTCGTGACTGCGGCAGGCAGGAGGTAGCGACTTGCGCGATCAGTTGTGGGGTGACCAGGGCTTGCGCGAGCTAGGCAGCAATGAAATTGATCAGTAGAAGTCCCGCTGGTTGAGAGGAGCGACGGCTCCGCGCGGGGCAAACGAATTGCGCCGGCCAGTATCCCTGCATGGGTACGCCGACGCTTTCCCCCTCCTGGTTCCTCCCTCCTGAGCGGCCCAAGATCCGGCAGGCGCGCTCAGCTCACAATGCACCAATCCACTCTAGCATGGTGTTGGGGTTCAAGTCAACAAAGGCCCAGATGTGGGGGGAGTAGTACGTTGGTACCGCGGCTGCCTCCTTGGGCTTCGACGAGCGACAAATGCCGAAGGAAAAACAAGAGCGGGGCTTCCCGCGCCCCCGCGTGCCGCCCCCGCGGTGGCAGCCATTCCTGAATCATGGAGGCATGGGAAGCTGCCGAATGGGAACCGATCGGATACAGCATAGCGGTCCACTGGGATCTCGGCGACGCGTCCGGGACTATTGGTGAACCCTTGGTATAGGGGTCTTACCCACGGTTACACCAGGCTCGAAAGAGGATGGGTCGTCAAGCGATGAGCGGATTCGAACCGCGACGGCCGGCCAGCCCGATCCACGACAACACCGGCTCCTCCCGGATCATGGCCATCGGCCGGAGGCCTCTCGGGCGCCGGTGTGCACTCGGAAAACTTTTGACGACAGGGGTAGGTCGAGGTGATGCAGGTGGGGGATCGTACGGTGGCTATTTCACGCGGACGAGTACCTTGCCCTCCTCCCACAATTCCTCCAGGGCATAGAAGTCCCTGACGGGAGCGGTGAAGAGATGCAATACCACATCGCCGTAGTCGAGCAGGATCCAGCCGCTCTCGGGCTCCCCTTCAGTGCCGGCGACCAAGCCATCAAACTCATCCTTCATCCGCGTACCGACCTCCTCAGCGAGCGCTCCCAACGTCCGTACGCTGGCACCGGTACAGATAACAAAGTAGTCGGTAAACGAACAGATCCCAATGAGATCCAAGAGGAGAATATCCTCGCCTTTTTTCTCCTCCAGGGTTTCCAGGATCTTGCGCGCCTTCTCGAGGCCGGGATCTTGCACGCCCGTCATTTCACACCGCGTGGGTTCAGCTTGGCACAAGCAAGATCGACCGCCTCCTCGGGTGAGGTCGCTGCGATCACCTCGGCCTCGGTTCCGGACCCGGCAGTGGCCGACCAGGTGCCAAGCCCGACGACCGGCCGGCCGCCTTTCAGTGCCAAGGCGATCTCGCTCAACGTCCCGTAAGAGCCGCCGACGGCGATCACCGCGTCCCCACCTCGGGCCACGATCAGGTTCCGCGCTTCGCCCAATCCGGTGGGCAATGCGACATCGAGATGCGGGTTGGCGCCGCTCCGGTCCGACCCCGGCAGCACGCCGACGGTCCACCCGCCTTCGCGGCGCGCGCCCTTGCAGGCTGCCGCCATCACACCGCCGCGGCCGCCACACAGCAGGATATGACCTCGGCGGCCGATATGAGCTCCCACTTCCTCGGCCCACTCCGCCTCCTGCTCCGAGCACACCGAGGCGCCGATAACACTAATGGTCCAGCCCCCGGTCTTCACCACTTATTCGCCCCCCAAACGGAAACGATCGAGCACCGTATAAACGGCTCCCGCCGGCTGGAGATCGCTCTTGAACAACGTCAGCTCTTCGACGTTCGTCTGCCCCAGGTCATCCACCTGTACGCGATGCAGCGCCCCGCCCAATTCCTTCTGCAGGCCGCGATCGATATCCCGTTGCACCCGACCGACGGTGAGATGAGGGGTGAAATCCCGCCGCTCGGGCTCGAAGCCCAATTCCTCCATGCCTCGCTCCAACTCGGTCTTCAGTCGCTGGAGCCTCCCAGTGCCTTCACGGACGCCAATCCAGAGCACCCGGGGGCGGTCCATGTTGGGGAAAACGCCGAAATCACCCAATTCCAGCCGCATCGTCTCGCTGGCCGCGCTCAATTGGTGAGCCGTGGATCGAACCGCGTCCAGCTTGGCGGGCGATACATCCCCCAGGAACTTCATGGTCAGGTGGATGGAATCAGGATCCAGCCAACGTACACTTCCATCAGGAAGTTGATCCTTCATCAAAACGATCTCGCGCCCCAAGCGCTGCTCGAGGTGCCCTGGGATCTCGATGGCGAGGAATGTCCGCACCTAAGATCCTCCCAGTGAATCGAGAAATGCCTCAGTCTCTCCTAAATAGGTTTGAGGGGAATCATGAAAGGGGTGATGGGCCGACTCGAGGATGGCAGCGCGGGCGTTGGGCATCTCACCCGCCAAGGATTCGAGCTTATCGGCCGGGACGAGGCAGTCTCGTTGGCCGCCGAGGGTCAACCTAGGTACGCTGAGCTGTGCCACCTGATCCGGCATAGAATGCTCCATCAAGGAGCCCATGCTGCCGAGGGCAAACTCGCGAGTGAGATCACGCAGATTGCGCTTCGCCCGTTCTGCGACTTCATGAGCGTCCGGAATCCACAAGATTTCTACGTAATTCTCAACGGTGTGCCATTCGATCGGTGGGTTTTCGGAAAGGCCGTACCCCGGAAGATCCAGAGCGAGGCAGCGGAAGCGGGACTGCAGCCGTTCGATGGTTTCCAGCCATATCCGGCTGGAGGCGGCCCAGCCGTGGATCATGATGATCGGGGTTCCCTCTGGTGGGCCGCTTTCTCGATCGCCGATCCGCAGTCCGAGTAGCTGAAGATAGCGTTGGTCGACCGGCATCAGGTCGATTATATCACGCAGGCGAGCCCGGTCGACGGGCCGGCCAGCCCTCCAGCCGAGGGTAAAATAGAAGCAGCTCTGGAGCCCCCAGCGCATCTTGCTTTCCCCCAGCAAAAAGGAGGCCTGGAATGCTCGTCGGCGAACGAATGTCCCACCCCGTTATCACCGTACATCCGGACCTGCCATTACAGGAGGCCATGGCCCTCATGAGACGGGAAAAGATACGGCGCCTTCCAGTTGTCAACCAGCGGGGAAAGCTGCTCGGCATCGTCTCCGAACGTGATCTTCTCCACGCCTCCCCCTCCGACGCGACGTCGCTCAGCATATGGGAGCTCAACTACCTGTTAACCCAAATTCAGGTCGGTGAGGTCATGACGAAAGAGGTCCAGACCGTGACCGACGATACGCCGGTTGAAGTGGCGGCCAGGATCATGGCCGACAATAAGTTCGGAGGCATGCCGGTCGCTCGCAACGGGGAGGTCGTCGGCATCATCACCGAAACCGACTTATTCCGTATCTTCTTGGAGATGCTCGGCGCTCGTTACAGAGGCGTTCGGGTGACCTGTTTGGTGCCCAACATCCCGGGTGAGCTCGCCGAAATCACCACCGCGGTCTACGAGAGAGGCGGAAACTTTATCTCAATGAGCACCGGCCTGGGGGACAGTACGGAAACGGGATTGGTCACCTTCAAAGCTGAGGGTTTGGAAACGGATGACTTGCGTGAAATTCTGGAACCCATCGTCGATGAGATCGTCGATATTCGCGAGACGGAAAGCGGCTAAGCAGCTCATTGGCGGCCCCCGGAACCGCAAGGCGACGTTCGAGTGTAAACTTAAGGTGTAATGGAACGACAAAGGCTCAGCCGCAGGGACTTCCTCGCGCTCGGCGCGCTTTCGACGGGCGCGCTGGCCTTCCTGCGCCCCCCCGACGGCAGATCGAGCGAGGGATTCACCCTCGGCCGAATCACCACGGATTGGATTCACCTCTTCGAGGCGCCATCATTCCGCTCCCAGCGGCTGGCCCGCATTCCGCGCGACTCGCTGGTGAACATCCTGTCGAGCTTTCAGTCCGACGAAGGTCCGAACTACAATCCTGAGTGGCACCGCCTGGCGGACGGCTACGTGCACTCGGGGTACGTTCAAATCGTCAAATGGCACCCGCAGACGCCCCGGATGGAGTTCGGGCAGGAGGACGAACTTTTCGAGGTGTCCGTGCCCTTCACCCGCAGCTACCGAGAACCGGATCCTACGTCCTCACCGCTGTACCGGCTTTACTATAAGTCGACGGCGTGGGTCGAAGCAGCCGTGCGCGGCGCCGATGGTCGCATCTGGTACCGACTGGTCGACGACTTGCTCAACATTCGCTACTTCGCCCGCGCAGAGCACTTGCGCCGGGTGACGCCGGAGGAAGTGACCCCAATCTCGCCGGATGTTCCGCTGCATGAGAAACGCGTCGAAATCTCACTGGCTCGTCAGGAACTGCTCGCGTTCGAAGGAGAGGAGTTGGTTTTCCAAGCGCGCATTTCGTCGGGCATTCCCGATCCCCGACCTCGGGAGAACGGGATCCCGACGATCACGCCGACGGGCGATTTCTATGTCGATAAAAAGATGCCGGTGCGGCACATGGGCGAAGGCAGCCTGGCGGCGAGTTTGGACGCCTACGAGCTGCCGGGCGTACCGTGGGTTTCTTATTTCCACTTCACCGGGGTCGCATTTCACGGCACCTACTGGCACAGTAACTACGGTACCCCGATGAGTCACGGCTGCATCAACATGCAGATCGAGGAAGCGCGCTGGCTCTTCCGCTGGACCCTACCGCGAATGGAGGCGGACCAGATGCTCCACATCGCTCGAGGCACGCCTGTTCTCGTGACCTGAGTCCTCGCCTCGATTTTCAGCACCGCCCGTTCGGCCTCCGTTTCAATGCACCGATCAGCAGCCGCGCATTAGCGGGGGCACGGCCGCTCGTGCCCTAAACCGGCGGAAAACAATCGACCGGGACCTTGAATTCAAGGTCCCGGTCGATTGAGATTTGGGCGGCGACCCACGGTCGGCGGTGGATAGATCCTGCGACTTCCGGGGCGCCTTCTAGCCCTCGCCTTTGTTGCGCTCGCGCATGCGGGCCAGCAGGTCGGGCAGTTGCCCGGTCTCGCTGTAGCCGGACGCGCCGCGGCGGAGCGCAGCCTGCGCCTGTTCTTTGTCCATCACGTCGGCCATGACGTAGATCTCCGCCTGGGGCGCCGTGTTGCGCAGCCCACGAAGTAGCCAGTAGTCGCGCTCCTGAGCCAATTCAGCGTTGACCAGGGCCACATCCGGGGTTGCCCGCTCCGACAGCGCCATCGCCTCCTCGGCTCGTGTGGCCTCGCTCACTCGATAGCCTTGAGACTGAATCGTAATCACCATCTGATCCCGCAACCGGTCATCCTGCTCGACGACCAGCACCCGTGAAAGCGGTTTCAGCCCCGCCGTGAGGACCGCATTGACGGCCGAGATCACCGCGCCGGTGTCGGTCTGCCGGGGCAGGAACCCGACCGTTCCCATGCTCACGCCACCCTGGGGATCGTCCACGGAGGTCAGGAACAGGACCGGCAACCCCCGCGTCCGGCGGTCGTGCTTGAGCAGCCCGGCCACCTCGAACGCGGTCGGCGAGCGCGCCAACAGATCAAGCAGGACAAGGTGCGGCTCCTCCTGGCGCGCCAATGACAGGACCTCCCCTCCGCCCGAGGCAGTCAAGACCTGGTAGCCGGCTTTTTCCAGGTCCTCACTGAGAACCCTCCGCACTTCTTCGTCTTCGACCATGAGCAGCAGGGATTGCGTTTCATCCGCCTCGATACCCAGATGGCTCTCAACCGCACGACGGAGCGAGGAGACATCGGCTGAAACGCCGTAGGCCGCCCAGATCGGCAGGGCCAGGTTAAATCGAAAATCGTGCTGATTCTCATGGCTCACCCAAAAGCGATCACCGTGCTGGGCCAGCAGGTGCCCGCACTCCTGAACGATCCAGCCGAGATCTTCGATTCGCTCCGGGAACAGCGACTGCACTTGATCGGCATCCGGGTCGACGACACGGAATGCTACGCTCAGCAGGACCCACGGTCCCCCGTCCACAAGCTCGGCGGGGGGCTGCTCCGCAGTGGCTTCGGCGTCGGATTCGAGACGCACGTCGGCAGCCGTCAGGAGCTCCGCTCGCACCTTTACCTCGCCCCGGTCGGTGAAGTGGCCGGCCTGCTGGAGCAGACAGGCGGTGACCGTGACAAGGTGATTCCGATCGCCGGTGATCGCCGGCAGATGGGCCGGATATTCGGCGACGGTATAAACCCGCTTGCCCACCAAATGATCGCTGGCGAAATTAATCGCCTCTTCGATGATCTCACGCAGGTTAATGGAAGACCCTTGGGGCTCGATCAAATGCACATCCTCCTCAGCCGGATCTGGGGTTCTGATCCGCTGTGGTATACGCTACAACTCTAGTCTAATCGCCCATAGACACACCTTGCCGTTGGCTTACAAGTTGGACAGCCACCCCTGTCAGCATTAGAATCGTCGGCATGGAAGCCCACATCGCGGTCACAAAAATCGGCAAGTACGCCACCTCCGAGAGCGGAGACACACTGGAGATGGTCGAACGGCCCATGGGCGGCCTCTCGTTCGTACTGGCGGACGGTCAGCGCAGCGGCCGCTCGGCGAAAGCGATCTCCAACGTCGTGGCCCGCAAAGCGATCTCGCTGCTCGCCGAGGGAGTGCGGGACGGAGCCGCGGCTCGTGCCGCCTCGGACTATTTATACACTTACCGCTCGGGCAAGGTCCTAGCCACACTTAACATTTTATCGCTTGATCTGCATACGCAGACTCTGGTGATTACCCGCAACAACCCGGTCCCAGTGGTCCTTGTGCGAGACGGGGAGATCGATATGATCGAAGGGGACGTCAGCGCGGTCGGGATCCACCGCGGTATACGGCCCGAGATCCAGGAGGTCCCGCTCAAGGTCGGATTGACCGCGGTCGTGTACACCGACGGACTCAGACACGCCGGCGAACGTAAAGGGTCCCCCATGAACGTAACGGGTGCGGTGCAAGATCTGCTGGAGAATCATCCACTCGATCCCGTCGGCTGGGCTGACGCGTTAATGGACGAGGCGTTGGGCCTCGATGACGGACGCCCCACCGACGACATCAGCATTCTCGTGGCCTCCGTCACCGGACCCGCGGAGGAGGTTCGCCGAATGCAGGTGCGACTTCCGCTGTAAGGAATCGGGAGCGGGCGCGTGAAGCCAGAAGGTAAATCCGGAGGGAGCATCGCCATCGTCGGTCCCTGCGCAGCGGGCAAATCGACGCTGGCCCGCGCCCTGCGGGAGCGCGGCTGGAACGCCCGTCAGGTCGTACAGGAACACTCCCACGTCCCCGATATGTGGCAGCAAATCCATCCGCCGGAGACACTGATCTTCCTCGATGCCTCTTTCGAGGTTTGCACGGAGAGAAAGGATCTCTCTTGGACGCCGGCCGATTATCAGGAGGAGCAGCGCCGACTCTCCCACGCCCGCCAGAACTGCGATCTTTTCCTCACAACGGATGAGCTCAGCCAGCATGAGGTGCTGGAGAAAGCGCTCTGGTTCCTCTCCGGTGGACAGCCCCCGGACGAGACAGTATAATCCGCCTGCTAGCCCTCCCGCCAAAGGGCGCCACGGAGGGCTAGGTCTTTTCTAACAGCGGAGGACATGGATTTCATGCTCGAACGTCACAGCCCTTGGTTGATCCTCGCCGTGCTGTTGATCATTGCCGGCGCGGTCTATGTGGTTCTTCCGGACAACCCCGGACTGCACATCGGCCCCATCGACCGCGAATTCCGAGTCGTCCGCGGATTGGACCTGCAGGGGGGACTGAGGGTGCTGCTCCAAGCCGACCTCCCCGAAGACGCCGACATCACCGACGAACAAATGCAGACCGCTCGCAACATCGTTGAGAACCGAGTCAACGCCCTGGGCGTCACCGAGCCGGTCGTTCAGATCGCAGGCTCCCGCCGCATCCTGGTCGAGCTCCCCGGCATTGAGGACCCGGAACAGGCGATCGACACCATCCAGGAGACCGGGCTGTTGGAGTTCGTCGAGGTTGATTCTGCCGACCCCGTTGCGGTGGCGGCGCTGGAGGGCGAGTCCATCCGCACGGACTTCGGCATGGATCCCACGCCGACTTCTGCCGCGACCGAGACCGCGACCGACATCCCCGGGGCCGCCGAAGCAGAGACGACAGCTGAGCCAACCGGCCAGGCCACGCCCGGCGCGCCGATCTTCCACACCGTGATGACGGGCGCCGCGCTCGAGTCCGCGCAAGTGGGGCGCGACCAGGTCAGCGGGGAGTACCTGGTCCAGTTCGAACTCACCCCGGAGGGCTCACAGACATTCGGCCAGTACACCAGCAACAACGTGGGTGGATATCTGGCGATTGTTCTGGACAAGCGGGTGCTCTCTGTGCCGCGCATCCAGCAGCCGATCACCGGGGGACGGGGGTCGATCACCGGCAACTTCACACTTGATGAAGCGAACCAGCTCGCGGTCCAGCTTCGCTACGGTTCGCTGCCCGTACCGCTCGAAGTGGTCGAAATCAGGCGGGTCGGACCGACCTTGGGCCAGGATTCACTGGATAAGAGCACAGTCGCCGGGGTCGTCGGCCTGCTGATCGTGATGACGTTCATGGCCCTGCACTATCGGTTGCCCGGACTGCTCGCAGACATAGCGCTCATCGTCTACGCCATCGTGACCTTCGCGATGTTCAAGGTCGTGCCCGTCACCCTGACGCTGCCTGGAATCGCGGGGTTCGTCCTATCGATCGGTGTGGCGGTAGATGCCAACATCCTGATATTCGAACGGATGAAGGAAGAGTTGCGCGCCGGTAAGATGTTGAGAGTGGCGATCGAACTCGGGTTTTCTCGGGCGTGGCCGTCGATCCGAGATTCGAACCTTTCCACGCTTCTCACGTGCGCGATCTTGTTCTGGTTCGGCAGCACTTTTGGCGCCAGCATCGTACAGGGGTTCGCCCTGACACTCGCCATCGGCGTGATTGTGAGTTTGTTCAGCGCCATTACGGTTACACGGCTCCTGCTTAGTTCGACGCTGGGCCGGGTGGACGTGAAGGAACGCCCCGGGTGGTTCGGAATTTAGGAGCCCAGAAGTATGTTCAACATCATTCATAGACGCTATTGGTACTTCCTCCTTTCGTCCATCCTGATCGCGCCCGGTATGCTCGCCTTGGCGGTTTGGGGGCTGC
>CAZFCJ010000026.1:0-11452 GCA_964517315.1 uncultured Anaerolineaceae bacterium
AGCCCATCGTGCTCCAGAAGCCGACGCCCTCCGAGCTGCCGTCGGTGTCGTACAGGTCGGGCAGTCCGAGCGAGTGGCCGAACTCGTGGGCAAACAGTCCGATGGTCTGGATCTGGTCGCAGGTGGTGGGATCGGCGATCGCGAAGGTTACTTCGGACTGGATGATGTAGGGGTCCACCTTTATGCCGTCGGCGGATACCCCGCTCCCGGGCAGGCTGGTCGAATGCGGCCACAGCTCATCGCCGCTGGAGCCAGAGGCCCCGTCGTCCGTGTCGCAGCCGTCGTGGGGTCCGCCGCCGGCGTAGATGATGCCCAGGGCGTCCACTGTCCCGTCGGTATCGTTGTCGAAGTTGGAGAAGTCGACGTCGGGGTCGGCGAGGCCGATCGCCTCCTCGACGAGCTCATCGTCGCCGTCGGTGGCGCTGTCATAGTGGCCTTTCGTGTCAGACAGCTCATAGCACCCCAACACGGCGCCATCCAACTCCAAAGCGTCATCGGAGATTTCGACGAAGTAGTCGTCCAGATCTCCAGGGCCCGAGGCGTTGCCGCCAAAGAGATTGTCCTGCATGTCGTTCGAGTCGAACGTGCACTTCACGTCGGAGAATTCGACCATGATGAAGAGCACGTCGGTGTCGGATCCCGCCCAATCCGGCGCCGAGTGGTGGGGGAAGTCGCCATGGGGTGGGGCCCCCTCTTCCACCCGCGCGGCGTCGATCACTTCATCGCTCGGGCGCAAGTGCCGTTCCTCGGGGGGCGCACCACGACCAGGCACGACGCTGGAGGGTACGAGGTGCCCCGATTCGTCTCGAACCGCGTAGACCCAGTATCCGGTATCGGAGTCCTTGATGACGGTGTAACCCGAAAGCGTTTCCCAGCCATGGGCGAATTCATCGCCCCACAGCCGGAGCGCGATGAGGGTCCCGTCCGGCTGTTCAAAGGTTTGGACCACGGGGTAGGCCGGGCTGGCTTCGGCGGCGAAGACCCCCAGGATGATAAGGGCGCAGATACAAAGAAGGGCCGCATACGCTATACGGCCCAAGCCCGTTGATATTTTGGACATCGAGTTCCTCCTCATTGCTGAGGTAGATCCGGCTCCACCCGCAGGGTGAAGCTACCGTCGTCGATTCTCTCAGCGATCAGCACATGGCCAAATGCCTCCTTTCGCTTGGCCTTGATGAGCAGTTCCCGCAGCATGTTGCCGCTGAATGTGTACTTGAGCTTCTGGGTTTCGCCGTTCGAACGGACCAGCAGCAGCGCCGAGTTCGGGCAATCGTGGCAGTCGGGTCCGGGTCCATGCGCCTCGACCAGCAGGATCTCGACCTCAGTGCCGGCGATGGAGACCACATCGCCCGGAACCATCTCTACCGCCTGGTTGAGTTCGATCGACGAGGCCGATCCCCACTGCACCTGCCGGGTGGGGGTCTCGCTCGGTTCAAATTCTGTGGGCCTGGAGCCAGGGCGATTCACGCTTGCAGGTTTGGTAACGGTCGGTTCTTCTGCGGAGTTCGCGGGCGTGGGATCTACAGCTGAAGGCTCGGCCTGGGGAAGCTCGGCGCCGGGGCTGCAGGCCGCGGTCAAGAGCGCAAGGGTTGTGCACAGGAAAGTCCATTTCAGAATGCTCACGAATTTCGGAACACCTCCGCTGCCCCGGTGAGAACCTCGGTCTGGGCGCAACGAGACCGCGGAGCCATAAGGCCCTGTAAGCCCACGAGTTCTGCGGGATATGGTCTGCCTGCATGACATCTGGAGAGGATCAGCCTGACGGCTAAGGGTTGCTGAACGGGTAAGTCGGGCATACTTTCCGACCGGGAACAGCATGCCTGTTCCTGTCAGTTCGGGTGATCCCATTCCGTAGAAGAACCGGATGTGTTGAGCCTTCTCTTGATCCGTTTACAAAGCCTGGAGTTACGATGGGGGAAAGAGTGTTCCGGCCCGCCTAACCTAGCATCAAGGCCGCCTCATTTCAATCCAGGCTTGTAGTACTATGGTCCCTATAGGTGGCCCCCGCCCCGCTGTCCCCATTCAGCAGAGGGTTCGTAAAGAGGTAAACGGCGGATTCCGCCTGAGGCGGTCCAGGAAAGAGGCGGATCGAAGTCCATGCCGGTGAGTGCGGAGTGAGAGCGGCGTGCGATAAAGAGGACCACAATCTCAATCATGATCTGACCCGGAATCGCTCCTTCCGAATACAGATGCCGGGACGGGGGAGGAGCGCCTCTGCAGCCAGCGATCAATTTGTGCTCATGTGTCTGTCCCTCATTCGCCGCGCCCGACTGGGAGGCGTTGGAAGGGAGGTGAGAATCGCACGAGCTGATCTCATTGAAATCTGACTTCGTGGTTGAACCTCACAAGAGAGGGAGAATGATGAAAAGGAAATCTGTTGTCTTTACCCTGTTGCTCATCGTTGCACTGGTGCTGGCAACGCCTGCGGCCGCCGACCACGGGCCGGATGACGGAGTTCCCGATGGGGATCACGGGAAGGGAGATTTCACCCGCCCCGATCCTGCATCGAGCTTGCTTGAACACGATAATGAGACCTCCGATGTCGTCAGTGACGGCCCATTTGCGGATGTGATCAAGAATCTGGCAGCGGTTGGTCGCGGTGAGCGGCTCGTGCCGGATGCCACTACGGATGTCTGGTCACTGGGTGGCTATGCCTACACCGGCACATTCCAAAGTCCCTGCGGCGGCGAGCCCGGCGCTGGCATCCATATTTGGGATGTACACAACCCCAACAAGGTGTCCATGGCAGGCTTTATCCCCTCACCTGAGGGAAGCCGCTCCAACGACGTCAAGGTCGCGAGTATGAACAGCGGCGACATCCTTGTGCATTCGAATGAGTCGTGCGCTGGAGGCCCTGGCGGCTTCGAAATTTATGACGTCGAAGATCCGCAAGATCCTCAGCACCTGGCCTCAGTTCGCATTGACGAATTGGCGGAGATCACCCCGTTCTTCTTCGCTCCGGGAGTCCTCGAGGATGTCGGGGTCCACAACCTCTTCTTGTTCACGCAGGGTGAGCAGGATTTTGTGGCGGTGGTCGCCGAGACCGCGTTCGACAACTTCATGATCTTTGAGATCACGGATCCCACGGATCCGATCATGGTGTCGGCCTGGGGGGCGGAGGAGATCTTCGACCCAGGCGTCGGAGACCTGACCCTGGCTGATGATCCGACGGGAAGCCGAACTTTGGAGGCCCTTTTGGATCTTTTCGACGGGTTTGGAGCCTCGCGCAACAAGTTCCTCCATGACATCACGGTCAATGCTGATGGCACAAGAGCCTACCTAAGCAACTGGGATGCAGGCTTGGTGCTGATGGACATCAGCGATCCGACGGACCCCACCGTTGTATCCATCGCTTTGGCTCCGGAGGAAGGGTCATTGGACGGTGAGGTCAACAGCCACGCCGCCTGGCCCAGCGAGGACGGATCCATCGTCGTTGAGACGGAAGAGGATTTCTCTGTCTTTGCCGGCGAGCAGCCTTTAGGCGGTTTCACCTTCCAGGATCGCGCGACCAATACGATCCCCGGGGTCGGCATAAGCACGAACGCCGGCACGGACTTTGAGAACAATCCCGGAAACAACGTGACGATCACGACCGAACCCACAGTCGTCGTTAACAGTGGGCCGCTTGCTTCCAACGTGTACGACGCCAACGAGGGATTCGGCAACCAACCAAAATTGGCGGATACGGGCCCCGTGACCGGCGATGCGGTGTGGGTGGGCGAAGCCTGCAACCCCTTGTCCGAAGATCTGACAGGAAAGATCGCGATTGCCAGACGCGGCACCTGCTTCTTCGGTGACAAGCTGGCGAACGCCGCGGCTCAGGGCGCGATCGCGATCGTCATCGCCAACAACGTTCCAGATTCGGTTTGGAGCGGAGTACGAGTGTGGGACTACTCCGATCCGGCCAATCCGAAACTGGCCTCGACCTTCAATACGGTCTGCAGCGCAAATCCTATGGATGCGAGTTGCGATGAGCGCGGAACCTACTCGGTGCACAATGTGATCGTGGAGAGCCAGGGCAACAAGACGTTCGCCTACCTCTCCTGGTACTCCGATGGTGTGTTGATCCTCGACGTAACGGATCCTTACCATCCGGTCGAAATCGCCCGCTTCCATCGCGAGGGGGCCGATTTCGAGGCGGAGAACGGCGGCATCCAGGACGTATGGGGCGTCTACAAAGAAACCAACGCGCCCTGGATCTACGGCTCCGACCGCAACGGCGGGCTCTACGTCTTCAAGGAGCTCGGCCAGGGAACTGAGGGGAAACGCTGATAAGACAGAAGTCCGCAGCGTAGGGGGCAGCGAGAGCTTCCCGGAAGCCGCTCGGCTTCCGGGAAGCTCTCCTCATCGAGGCTCGCGCCGGCCAGCTTGGATCTGTTGTATGATGGGAGTGAAGGCAACGCGCAAGGCCTCATTTTCCTCGAGCCGGAGGGACGAAGGTGACCGCTGGAGAACACCCTCGTTGCAACCTGAACATGTTCAAGTCCATATGTGAAGTGTCCGCGTGGTGACGGCGGTACCCGCCGCGGCGTGCGGCCGTCGGGCCTCACTGGCCTGAATTCGATTCCACGATCCAAAGGAGAATGAAATGACTGAGCGTTCCCGGTGGCACGGATTTGTGACTATGCTGGCGTTGGTGGCGTTGGCGTTGGCAACATTTCACATCACCCCGCCGGCCCAGGCCAGCGGCCATCTGACGCCGATCTATGATATCCAAGGCACGGATCACATCTCGCCGTTTGTGGGTGAGACCGTGACCACGACAGGCGTGGTGACGGCCCATGTCTCCACAGGTTACTACGTGCAGGACCCCGTTGGTGACGGCGATCCAGCTACTTCGGATGGCATGTTTGTCTTCAAGTTCGGCAGCAAGCCCGCCGTGGGCGACCTCGTCGAGCTGACGGATACGGTCGAGGAGTTCATCCCGGGGGGACCGGGCACGGGTAATCTGTCGATCACGGAATTCGGATTCCCTATCACGACCGTGCTTTCGAGCGGAAACGAGCTGCCGGCGCCCAGCGAAGTGTTCGATCTCCCCAACACGGATATCATCGCCGCCATGGATTTTTGGGAGGCGCGCGAGGGCATGCTCGTCTCGGTGCGCAACGCGCCGATCGTCGGTCCGACCTCCCGCTTCGGCGAATTCGCGCTGGTGACCGAGGATGATGCCAGGCCGGGGTCAGGCTTCTTCCCCCAGAACCAGCAGATCCTGATCCAGAGCCTGGGCCCGAATCAGGTGGACTACAACCCCGAGCGCATATTGATCGACGACGCCTCCCTGGATGAGGCCATACAGGTCCAGCCCGGCGATCGGATGCGCAGCCTGGTCGGCGTGGTGGACTACAGCTTCGGCAACTACAAACTTCAGCCGATCAGCTTTGATGTTAAGACTCACAGGCTGCCGAATGTTCCCGCAAGCCAGCGCGAGGGTCCTCCTGGCAACCTGACGGTCGCTACCTTCAACGTCGCCAATCTCTTCGATCTGGTGGACACGCCAGGTAAGGACGACATAGGTACGGGTGGCGCCGAGAACGAATCCGAGTTGGACCTGCAGCTCTCCAAGCTGGTGTTGTCAATAGAGGTCGAGCTGGAGCTGCCGGCGATCATCGTGCTGCAGGAGATCGAGAACGAGACGATCGCCCAGGAGCTCGGCGATCGGGTCAACGCCTCGGCCGGCACAAACTACGTCGCGCGGTCGTTCGAGACCAGCGACGGCCGCGGCATCGAGCCCGGGTTCCTGTACGACGCCGATCGGGTGACGTTGCTGGAATCGTTCCAGCTCTCCGGTTCGGATGTCGAAGCGGCCTTCGGGCCCGGCAGCGCCAGCCCCGGACGCGAGCCGATCTACGGTCTCTTCGATGTGAACGGTGAGCAGCTGCACATCGTAGGCAACCACTTCAAGAGCAAGGGCGGTGACGATCCCATTTTCGGTCAGGACAGCCTGGCCGGGGACCCCTTCACGCGGATCACTGAAGAGCAGCGCAAGCTGCAGGCCCAGGTCGTGCGCGACTTTGTAAACGGGTTGTTCGCCTCCGATCCGGACGCCATGGTTATGGTGGCCGGGGACCTGAACGATTTCCAGTTCGGCGAGCCGGGCGAGGGCAGCGACCATCCGCTCGCGATCCTTGAAGGCTCAGGGAGCGAGGTGCCGCTTCACAACTTGATCGACGATGAAGAGGCCCCCGCACGCTACACCTTCATCTTCGACGGCCAGAGCCAGGTGCTCGACCACATCCTGCTCAGCCCTTCACTTGTGGACCTGCTGGTGGCCTCGGACATCCTGCACTTCAACGCAGCCTTCCCGGCCGCCTTGAGCGAGGAACCCGGGACGCCGCTGCGGGCCTCGGATCACGACGTGCTCGAAGCGCGCTTTGACTTCGACGGCCCGGGCGGTGGCGGCTAGCGATTAAGATCTCACGAAGCTTCCGGGAAGCCCATTGGGCTTCCCGGAAGCTGTTACGTGGAAGGACAGCCGTACGGGGATTTCCAATTGTGAATTGGAATGTCCAGAGGAGGTGAACCAAGGGTACTCCGTAAAATTTGAACTTGTCCTCGTTCCGAATTGGAATGATCTTTTCTTTGGAGGGAGAAGCGATGAAACACAAGTTACTCAATCTTGTGGCGATCCTGGCTCTGCTCGGAGGTTTGATGGGCAGCGTCCCGGTCGCATTGGCTCAAGATGACGGTCCACCAAGTGTGCCGGACGAAGCGCTGGCGGAAATCTTCGGGATCAAGACCGAGACCACGACCTATATCGTGCAGCTGGTCGGCGATCCCGTCGTCACGTATGAAGGCGACATCCAAGGTCTGCCGGCCACAAAACCTGGTCGAGGAGAGAAGATCAACCCGAACAGCGGCCCCGTGCGGCGCTACGTCAGTTACCTGGAGGGCCAGCACGCCGAGGTTTTGAACGCGACCGGCGCGGTCGAGAAGCTGTACAACTACGTCTACAGCTTCAACGGGTACGCGGCGGTGCTGACCATGGATCAGGCCATCGCCACCGTCAAAAACCCCAACGTACAGATGATCTGGCCCGACGCGGCGCGCTTTCCGGATACCGACAACAGTCCGGACTTCCTGGGCTTGACGGCTGAGGGCGGGCTATGGGATCAGCTTGGCGGCCAGGGCAGCGCGGGCGAGGACGTGATCATCGGCGTCATCGACACCGGCATCTGGCCTGAGCATCCGAGCTTCTCCGATCAGGATGACAACGTAGATCGGCCCGGCAACAGCGGCAAGCTAAGCTTGGTTTACGGGCCGCCGCCTTCGGATTGGTTCGGCGAATGTGTCTCCGGCGAGCAATTCTCGCAGGACGACTGTAACAACAAGCTGATCGGCGCCCGCTTCTATCGGCTGGGCGCAGGGGCTGCGACGGTGATCCCTGAGGATTACCTCTCGCCGCGCGACAAGGACGGCCACGGCACCCACACCGCCAGCACGGCCGGCGGAAATGCCGGTGTCGGCGCGGAGATCTTCGGCATCGACCGCGGCGTCGTGAGCGGCATCGCTCCACGGGCGCGCATCGCGGCCTACAAGGTCTGCTGGAACAATATCGGCTGCTTCTTGTCCGATATTGTCAATTCCATCGACGATGCCGTTGCAGACGGGGTGGATGTGATCAACTACTCGATCGGCGGGGGACCCTCCCTTCTCGGCCCGGACGATGTCGCTTTCCTGTTCGCGGCCGATGCCGGCGTGTACGTGGCCACTTCGGCTGGCAATGCGGGGCCCGGTCCTGATACGGTCGGCGGTCCGGCTTCGGTGCCGTGGATCACGGCCGTCGGCGCCAGCACGCAGAATAGGACCTTCCAGGGTTCGGTGGAACTCGGCAGCGGGGCTGAGTTCTTCGGCGCTTCGATTACCGCCGGTACGGATGTATTGTCATTGGTGGATGCGGAAGATGCCGGTGATGAACTCTGTCATGTCGGAGCGCTGGATCCCGGCGTTGTCGAGGGCAACATCGTGCTATGCCTGCGCGGTGAGATCGCTCGCGTGGACAAGAGCCGTGCGGTGTTCGAAGCCGGCGGTGCCGGCTTGGTGCTGTACAACGCCAGCGACGCGCAGTCGCAGATCACGGACAACCACTGGGTGCCGGCGGTGCACATCAACAACACCGACGGGCAAGCGGTCAAAACCTACATCGACGGCGCGGGCGCAAGCGCGACGGCTCAAATCCATGGCGGTGAGAAAGTGACCATCGACGCACCATGGATGGCGGCCTTCTCGTCGCGCGGCCCGAACGGCATCGCGCCGGATATCATCAAGCCGGACGTCACCGCCCCCGGGGTCAACATCCTGGCCGGGGCGGCGCCCGATCCATTTCTGGGCGCCCCTGATCAGCTGTTCCAGGCCATCAGCGGGACCTCGATGTCGAGCCCGCACGTGGCCGGAACGTTCGCACTGCTCAAGCAGGCGCATCCCGGCTGGAGTGCAGCCGCGGCCAAGTCGGCCCTCATGACCACTGCCAGTCAGGACGTCAAGAAGGAAGACGGGTCCACGCCCGCCGATCCCTTCGACATTGGCGGTGGCCACATCGCGCCCAACTCGGCGGTGGATCCGGGGCTGATCTACGATGCAGGATTCCTCGACTACCTCGGATTCCTGTGCGAGGCCGCGCCGGAGGCCTTCGCCGATCCGACTGCAACTTGTGGGTTCCTTGAGTCGATCGACATCCCGACGCAGGCCAGCAATCTAAACTTGGCTTCGATCGGCGTTGCCGAGCTGGCCGGGTTCGAGACCCTGCAGCGCACGGTGACCAGCGTCACGCCGGGGACGGCGACCTACAATGTCTCCGTCGACGCGCCGCCGGGGATCGACGTCGCCGTAAGCCCCTCGTCGCTCACCCTCAGTGAGGGGGAATCGGCTACCTACGAGGTGACCTTCACGACGCTGTCCGGGGCTTCCATTGGTGAATGGAGCTTCGGCTCGCTCTCTTGGAGCGACGGTTCGCACGATGTGCGCAGCCCGATCGCGGTGAAGCCGGTGGCGCTCGCCGCGCCGGATGAGGTCATGGGCGAGGGGACGGACGGCTCTCTCAGCTATGACGTCACCTTCGGCTACTCGGGCGACTTCGCCGCCGAGCCGCACGGCCTGATCCCCGCGGTAACAGAGGCGGCGACGGTCGACGATGATCCGAATAACAACATCAACGACGCGCTGGCCACCTGTGACTTCGGCTCGTTCCCGTTCCAATGCACGGGGATCACCTGGCACGCGGTGCCCGCTCCGGTAGGGACTCAGTACCTACGGATCTCCCTGTTCGACGATTACACGGATGGTCAGGATGACCTTGATCTGTACGTGTTTGAGTCGGACTTCGACTTCGTTGGTGCGAGTACTACACCGACGAGCGAGGAGGAGGTAAATATCCCATCCCCCGTCGATACACTTTACCTTGTCGCCGTGCACGGTTGGCAGACGGACGGGGCTGACGCCAATTACACTTTCTTCAACTGGCCGCTGGGCGCAGCCGACGAGGGTAATATGACCGTGACAGCGCCAAGTACGGCGACGCTGGGCGATTCGGCGACCGTCGATGTCGCATGGAGTGGGCTGACTACAGGTACCAAGTACCTCGGCAGCGCCACCTATCACGACGTGGCTGCGCCGGCCGACTACAACGACGGACTGGTCGACTTCACGATCGTGAGGATCGACACGGACTAGCAGCACCGTCCGACCGTCATCCAAAGAGGGCGCCCGACCGGGCGCCCTCTTTGCGTTCTTTTACCGAACCCGGCACGTTCAGACAGCTCGATGCCAACTCCTGCTCCGGAATACTCGCCGGCATCGTAATCGCACGCTGCCCCTTCGGCGCGGGTCGCAATAGATCATCCGGCCGGTCTTGCAGTTATCAGGAGGAGTAACAGGCCGGCCGCTGGGAGCTGAGTGAGCGTAATCAGCGCCCTCAGCGAAATCAGCGGTTCAGTTATCGCCCGCGCCGTCGCCCGGCTCGTCCCCGCTCTCCAACGGCTCCTGCGGCGTCATGCACAGGAACGGCTCCCGCCCCCCGCCGCTGTGGTAGTGCCACCGCCGGCCCTGGGCCTGGAGGATGATGCGCGATCCGTTGACCAAAGCCTGGGTGTAGGCGCGCCCCGGCTGCGGACAGCCCAGGCTCCCGTCGCGCCAGGTCACCTCTTCGACGGAGACGACATCGACCTCGCTTTCGGGGATGTCGAGCCTTGAAGCCAAGTCGTGGACGGCTTGCTGGACCATCTCGTTCTTCACTTGTCCCTCCAGGGGGACTATGGGTTCCAGGCGTTCCCCATTTTGGCACAGCACGAAATTCCCGCGCTCGCTCGCATGGTACTCGTACGTCTCCCCCTCCGCCCGCAGCGTGACCCGCCAGCCCGGCGTCTCGACCTGCAGGTACATCTCGCCGGGGCGAGCGCAGCCGAGGCTGGAGTCGGACCAGACCACACCTTCGACGTCAATGACCTCAACCGCCGAGGAGGCGATGCCCAGCCGCGCCGCCAGATCGGCCACGACCCGATCGACGGTGAGATCCTCTTGGGGTGGCACATGACCCGGCGGTGGCGACTCCATGGGCCGCTCCGTCGGCATCGGCGACACGAGCTGCGGCGTATGCGAAGCCGCGGGCGAGCGCGTGGCCCGCTGGGGCGGCTCCGGCGTCGGGGTCGGCGCCGGCGCGCAGGCGGCCAGCAGCAGTGTAGCTGCGACAAGAAGGGCGCCGATACTGAAGCGGGACATTGTCTTCATTCTATCCATACGACGAGTCCCAATGCGGAATGGTTCCCGCTATTGGGTCAGGAGGCGGGTGGGAGCGTCAAAGGAGCGCTCCAGCCACCTCGCGTACTATTTGCCAAGTTGGGCGTCCATCGCTATACTAGGCGTACCTAGACCCGATTGGCCGGCGGATCGGGGCGAACCCCATCGAGAACCACATGCGAGAAGGAGCAACCCCGTAAGTCGAGCCGGCCGCCAAATCGGGCCTGATGTTCATTCTCTCTGGAGGGAGAAGGCACATGATACGCAGGATTCTTACTTATTTCATCGCACTATCCGTGATCCTCGCCTCGCTGGCGCTGGGCGCCGTGAGCGGCGCCGCGCAGGACGGGACATCGGGCTTCCGGGCCCTGTCCGGCGAGGAAGCCGCGGGGTTCCGCCTGCCGGACGATGTAGAACTGGTGACCCGCTTCGACCTGCCCGCTTACGGGCTGACTTACGAGCGCTACCAGCAGATGTTCGGCGGGGCCGAGGCCCTCGTGTACGGCGGCCAGCTGACCCTGTACCGCCGCGGCGGCTCGATCGCCACCGTGATCGGCGCGCACTACCCATCCATCTCGCCCACTAATCAGGTCAATCTCACGGCGGCGGAGGCCCGCCAGCGGGCCGGGGATGACGTCGGCCAAGCCGGCGAACGGATCGTCGACCTGATGATCCACCCCGACAGCGGCCGCTACTTCTACCGCGTCGAGACCCGCCGCGCCGC
>CAZFCJ010000026.1:11552-32606 GCA_964517315.1 uncultured Anaerolineaceae bacterium
GCCAACGACCGCATGGAGCTGCACGCCCACTACAGCGTGGACTACAACAACGCCTTCTGGAACGGCGAGTACGCGGCGTTCGGCGACGGCGATCAGGTCACCTTCGAGGAGCTGACCGCGATGGACGTGGTCGGCCACGAGCTCACCCACGGCGTGACCGACTTCACTTCGGATCTGATCTACGAGGACGAGCCGGGCGCGCTGAACGAGTCCTTCTCGGACATGATGGGCAGCGCAATGGAGTTCTACGCTGAGAACAACGGCAAGGAGCCGGCCACCACGCTCGAACCGGATTGGTGGATCGGCGAGGACTTCGACCTGCGCGGCGACACCGTGGCCGGGTTCCGCAACATGGCCGATCCCGAGGAGGAGAGCTGGAGCAACGGCACCTTCCCCGACCATTACACCGAGCGCTACACCGGCACCGACGACAACGGCGGCGTGCATGTCAACAGCAGCATCCCCAATCACGCCTTCTACCTGCTGGTCAACGGCGGGTTGAACGCCAGCTGCGCCTCCAAGAGCGACCACAACTCGGCGCACTGCGACGACACCGATGACACGCAGGACAACGACCTGAACGTGACGGCCATCAGCCTGAGCGACGCCGAGCAGATCATGTTCCTCGGCTTCACTGCGCTCAATTCCAGCGCCCAAATGTGCGACGCCCGTCAGGGGACGGAGGCAGCCGCGGAGGGTCTGTTCGGCTCCGGATCTCAACAGTCGGCCTCCACAAGTGAGGCATGGATCGCGGTCGGCCTGACCGATCAGGCGTGTGGTTCCTCCACGGAGCCCACACCGACGCCGACGGACACGCCGACGGAAGGGCCCAGCCCGACTCCGACGCCGACCAACACCCCCACAAACACGCCTGAGCCGACCGATACGCCTACGCCGACCAATACGCCCTCCAGCGACACCATGCACGTCGGCGACCTGGACGGCAACAGCATCAACAACGGCTCGACGTGGACGGCTCAGGTCACGATCACAGTGCACGACGCGAGCGAGGGTCTCGTGGCCAACGCGACCGTAAGCGGCTCGTGGAGCGGGCCGGTCTCGCAGAGTGCCACCTGTACGACGGACAGCTCGGGGGCGTGCACAGTCAGCGTGAGCGGGATCCACAAGCGCAACAGGAGCGTGACGTTCACGGTCGACAATGTGACCGACACGCTGACCTACGACTCGACCGCCAACCACGACCCGGACGGCGACAGCGACGGCACCAGCATCACGGTGCCCAAGCCGTAACCGCGTTTCTCGCTTAGGCGAAAGTGGCCGCAGGGCGCAGCCGATCGGCTGCGCCCTGGGGGGTTCAATGCCCCAACTTCCGGGAAGTCCATTGGACTTCCCGGAAGTTTCCCTCTCATTGGCTTGCGCGCCTTTCAGACCCCTGCTAAACTGTCGTCCGTCATGCTGGCCGCAAAAGTGCCAAATATTCGATCGGACGGTCATGCTTCCCCACATCTAGGGGTCGCCTGCCCGCATCTGGCCTTCAATATCAAACCTTCTCGGACCCGTTCTTCGGGTCCTTCGCTTTGTGATCCCCCGCACAGTCACCCGAGAGAAGGAGAATGAGCATGTTCCGCAACGATCGCCCCTCCAGGTTCGCACCCTTGAAAAACCCCTGGTTGTACTTCTTAATTCTGGTCATTTTGGCCCTGATCCTGGCCCTCTTCGCCGGACCCGGCATGCTGTTCGACGCCAGGGCCCAGAGCTGCGGCAAGTCCAGCACGTACCTCGCCGTCTGGGAAGTGCAGGGCAGCGGCCACACCTCGCCCTACAACGGCGAACGGGTCAACGACCTGCGCGGTGTGGTCACGGCCGACTTCCAGCGAGGAACCGGTGGACCCTTCGAGCTGTGGGGTTTCTTCATCCAGGCCCACGAGAGCGACTGCGACTCGGCAACCTCCGACGGATTGTTCGTCTACACGGGCTCGAGCCCCAAGAATGTGCAGGTCGGCGATCTGGTCGAGATCGACCGTGGCGAGATCGATGAGTTCCAAGGTCCCAGCTCGTTCACCTGGGAGCTGACGCTCACCGAAGCGGTCTGTCGAAGCGGCTGCAACGTCAGCACGCTCCAGTCCGGGCGGGCGCTGCCTCCGGTCGAGGACTACAAGCCGCCGCAGAACGAGACCGACGCGCTCGCCTATAACGAAGCCCGCGAAGGGATGCTCATGGAGGTCGCGGTGGACGGGACAGTCGTCGCCGCCGCCAACCAGTACAACGAGCTGGTCATGCTGCGCGGCACCGGTCTCGACCGGCTGCACGTGGACGATCCGCCGCACGGGCACAAGATCATGGTCAACGGCGATGGGATCGCCTCGGACAAATGCGGCCAAGACGGGCTCGGCTACATCAAGACCTTCGACACACTCCACTACGACCCCGCCAGCGGATTTGCGGCCTACGGCCCGCTGAACTACGGCTTCAACAACTACAAGATCGCCCAGGACGACGACTCGTTCTGCCTGTCCTGGACGGCCGGCGACGACACCTCCTACGATCCCGCCGACAACCCGGCTCCCGGCGCCGACGCCAATGTGCTGACCGTCGCCAGCTTCAACGCCTGGAACTTCTTCGACACGAATGACGACTCGACCAAGGAAGATCAGACCGACATCACCCAGGCGGAGTACGACCGCCACTCCCTCAAATTGGCCGACGCGGTGTGTAATGCCAACGGCCTCAATCAGCCGCTGATCCTCGGCCTGCAGGAGATTGAGAACGACACCGTGCTCCAAAAGCTGGTCAACGACATCAGCACGACCTGCGGCGCGAGCTACAACTTCCACACCTTGGCTGGACCGGACGACCGGGGGATTGAGGTCTCTTACCTCACGCGCGCCGATCGGGTGACGGCTGTGGCCGTGAACGACCGCCAGGGCTGCTCCTCGACCGACTGGGGCGTGGACTACGAGAGCAACGACCACCCGCCGGATGTCACCTGCGATGGAACCACACCGTACTACCTGCATAACCGTGTCCCTCTGCACCTGGAAGCCCAGATCGATCTGGGCGGAAGTACGCGCACGATCCATGTGATCGACAATCACTTTAAGTCCAAACTGACCAATACCGCCTGCAGTCAGTCGGACTGCACCGACTGGCGGGTGGAGGAGGCGCAGCACGTGGACAGCCTGGTGGACGGCCTGCTGTCCAGCGACCCGGGCGCCTACATCGTCGTCATGGGCGATCTCAACGACTTCTACAACTCCGCCCCGCTCGATGAGCTTGACAAGACCAACGGCGTCCTGACCAACGTTTGGGTCGATCTGAACGGGCCGCCCTCCTCGGGCCAGGGGACGATTACACGCTACTCGTACATCTTCAACGGCGTCTCTCAGACGCTCGACCACGCGCTGATCTCCGACGCGCTGGACGCGCTGGGACGTCAGACCGCGCCGCGCCATATCAGCGCCGACTGGCCGGGGTCGCATCTGGACGACAACACGATGTTCCGCGCCTCGGATCACGACGCTCTGCTGGTGGGCTTCGACTTCTCCTTGGCCGGGAGCGATCCAACGCCAACCCCCACCAACACGCCGACTCCGACGCCGACCTCGGACGGAAGTGAGCCCACGCCGACGCCAACCCCCACCAACACACCCACGCCCACGCCGACGTCATCCAGCAGTGACACGATACACGTCGGCGACCTGGACGGTGCCAGCACCAATCAAGGCTCCACGTGGACCGCGATCGTGACCATCACGATCCACGATGGAGCCGAGAATCCGGTCAGCGACGCCACCGTCTCCGGAGCATGGAGCAATGGAGTCTCGGGCACCGCACAGTGCATCACAGACTCATCGGGCTCGTGCACGGTGAGCCAGAGCGGCATCGGCAAACGTAACGCTTCGGTGACGTTCACGGTGGACGGAGTCAGCCACTCGACGTTGACCTACCAATCCGCCGATAATCACGATCCGGATGGAGACAGCGGTGGGACGAGTATCACGGTGAACAAGCCGTAGCCGAGTACCTGCCGCCATGGTGAGCGGCCTGGAATAGGGTTCAACCATATCCGGGAAGTCCGACGGACTTCCCGGATGTGGTTTTGGCGACCGTACTCTTAGGAAGTGGCTGTGACCCCGGAGAGCCGGGTTGTAGGGACGTTGCATGCTCCGTCTCTACAACCTTGGCGATGTTCCGGTACGATTCAAGGGAGCAAGTCCCTCGGCGCCCTGAGCGGCATGCATAGGCGCTGCGAACCACTGCGGCTTCGGAGGAGATCAGGACCGACTCATGTCGCAAGATAAGACAGCGCAGAAGCTGCTCTTCGGCGGCGACGTCATGCTCGGGCGGGGGGTGAACAAGGTCATTAACGAGAAGGGCACCGATTACCCTCTCGAGCCGCTCTACCCGATCACCCGCGCCGCTGACCTCTTCTTCATCAATCTGGAATGCGCAATTTCGCCAACTGGGCACCGGTTCCAGGGCGCCCCCAAGGCCTTCTACTTCCGGGCCGACCCTCCGGCCCTGGAGGTGCTCACCTCCGCGGGTGCCGACCTGGCCAATCTGGCCAACAACCACGCGCTCGACGCCGACGCCGTGGGGCTGGAGGATACGTTAGAGCTCCTCGAACGGAATGGCATTGCGGCCGTCGGCGCTGGACTGGATCTCTCCCAAGCGCGCGCTGGGACCACGGTTCAGAGCGCGGGTCTCCAGGTGGGGACTCTGGGGGTCTGCGATCATCAGTCCGATTTTGCGGCTGCCGAGGATCGGCCGGGAATCCACTTCCTCGACCTGCGATCTGGCACTGGCGCCTCGTTGATAAAAGAGGTGGAGAGGCTCGCGGCTCAAGTCGATCTCGTCGTCGTCGCGCTGCACTGGCAGCCGAATTGGGCGCCCAAGGTGCGGCCCGAATACCGAGCCCTGGCGGAGGAGTTGGTCGAGGCAGGGGCGGACATCCTGTGGGGACACAGCCCACACCATTTCCAGGGGGTCGAGTGGATCGACGGGGCCGTCGCGCTGTACTCGACCGGCGACCTGGTTGACGATTACGCCATCGACGAGACCTATCGCAATGACTTGCAGCTTCTCTTTGAGCTTCGGTTGGACGGCGCTCGGATCCAATCGGTGCGGGCCCTTCCGCTGCGTTTACGCTACGCGCGGACCGATCTTGCCAAGGGCGAGGACCGAAGATGGATCGAGTCTCGCTTCGAAGAAATGTGCGATGATGTCGACAGCCGCGTCGGCCTGGAAGGTGACTGGTTCACGGTTGGCCCGGCCTGATTGTGACGCTGATTCGGCCCTCGTTGAGCGCGAAGCGCCGATCAACATTGCTGTAAAGGAGAAACCATGGAAATCGGGCTCATGATCGAAGGCCAGGACGGGCTCAACTGGGAGCGGTGGAAAACGATCGCCGCGCTGGCCGAAGAAGTTGGATTCGGAGGTTTGTTCCGCTCCGATCACGTGACCAACCCGCATCCACCGGAAAAGGACTCGCTCGAGCTTTGGGCCTCGCTGACCTGGCTGGCCGCAAACACCCAGCGCATCCACTTCGGACCGCTGGTGACCCCGATGTCCTTCCGGCATCCGGTCAACACGGCGCGGATCGCCAAGGACGTCGACGCGCTGTCGGGCGGACGGCTCGTGCTCGGTTTGGGTGCCGGCTGGCTCGAGCGCGAACACGAGATGTTCGGCTTTCCGCTGCTTCCGATCGGCCGCCGCATGGATCGCTTCGAGGAGGGGGTCGAGGTGGTCCACAAACTGCTGCGGTCTGACGATCGAGTGAGCTTTGCTGGAGACTTTTATCAGCTGCAGGATGCGATCTTGCTGCCGCCACCCATGTACGCTGGGAGCCCGTCGATCGCGATCGGTGGCACGGGTTGGAACCGGACGCTTCCGCTGGCGGCGCGGTTCGCCGATGAGTGGAATGGGGTTCTCATCGGGCCCGGCGGATTCCGTAAGCACAACCGCAGGTTGACCGATCTGCTCCAGAAGGAAGGCCGTGATCCCAACTCGGTGCGACGCTCGCTGATGACCAGCGTGCTGTTCGGGCGCGATCAGGCGGAGCTGAAGCGCAAGGCGAAGGCTCGCGGCGGGTCGCTCGGGGAGCTGCGCGAAAGGTCCGGAGTGGTCGGCACCGCCTCCGAGGTGATCGATCAACTGGGCGAGTACGAGGCGGCCGGCGTCGAGTGGATCATGCTTCAGTGGCTGGAGACGGATGATCTCGAAGGACTGCAGGCCATGGCGGAGTCCGTGATCCCCGCGTTTCACAGTGAGTGAGTTTGACCCGCTTTGGGAGCTGCTGGCGGAGGAGCCGAACGGTCCGGTCTTCAATCCCTGGTTCGAGCATGATCCGCAGCATGATCGAACGCCGCAAGCCCCCGATCAGCGACGCGAGAATCTGAGGGCTTACTTACGTCGGCGCTGGGGGCGGACGAGGATGCTTCTGGTGGGTGAAGCCCTCGGTTATCAGGGCGGCCATTTCAGCGGATTGGCGATGACCTCCGAGCGCATCCTTCTCGGTCACCATGCGGCGCGGGGGCTGGAGCCCGATCAGCTGGGGCTCGATCTCCCCGTGACCAGAACCAGCCGAAAGTCGGTCAAGGAGAAGGGCTTCTCCGAGCCCACCGCTACGATCGTCTGGGGGGCCTTACGCCAACTGGGTCTCTCGGGGCGGGAAGTCGTCCTGTGGAACGCCTTTCCGTGGCATCCTTATGATCCGGAGCGCGGTTATCTGTCGAACCGGCGGCTCACGCGGGGGGAACTCGATCGAGGCCGGCCCGCGCTGCGGGCTGTTTGCGGGCTGTTCCCCGCGGCCCAGGTGGGAGCCGTCGGCCGCGTCGCTCAGGGTGAGCTGGAGGATCTGGGCGTCGACTGTCGGGTGCTTCGGCATCCGGCGCATGGGGGAGCCACAAAATTCCGCAAGGGTCTGGAAGCCTGGATCGAACGGACCTAGAGGTCCGTCAATGTGGTTTCGATGGATGACGAAGGTCGCAAGTATCTCAGGAGCGGGGGCTCCCATGCCCCCGCTCACCGCCGCCCGGGCGTGGAGCCCGGCCTCCGTAGGAAGAGCGCGGCCTGCCGCGAAATCGCAAACCCATCGGATATAGCTTGACGGCGCACCAGTACGTCGGGTTCTGGTCGTTGAGGGAGACATCCCCGTTGGGCTTTCGCCAGGTGCCGGGCAATCCGTCAGATTCAAATGGACGGCGTGGCGGCCCGGCCTCAGGCCGACTCCTCCGAATCCCTCATGTAGTCGTCCAGTTCCACGCCCAAACCGTCCGCGATCCGGTTGACGTAAGCGAAATAGGCGACTGTCACATTGGCGTCGAGGATCCCCTCGTCGCTTAGACCCGCCGCCCGCAGGGGATCGAGGTCCTCCTCGATCATTTCCCACGGACGCCGCGTCAACTTGTCGGCGTAGTCCAATATGGCTCGCTCCCGGTCGGAGAGATCAGCCGTCCGATAATCCACTTGCAGGGCGGCGACGAGCTCGGGTCCTCTGTCTTTGGTCAGTAGGGCCAGACCGGCCGAGTGGTGCACCACTCAATAGTGGCATTGGTTGATCGCCGAGGCGACGACGCCGATCATCTCCCGCTCGGCGCGGGTGAGCTCGCTCTGGCCGCGCATCGTGTTGACGTAAAGTTGCCCGTGGTCGCGCAAGGTGTACGGCTTCAGGCTGTGCACCTTGAGGATGTTGTCCACCACGCCGTACTTCGGGTCGCGATAGCGCTCGTACAACTCTGCCAGCTCCCCCTCGGCTGTAGCTTCTTCGATCACTTCGATCCATGCGGATCGCTTCATTACGCCCTCCTCCATTCGATTGTCTGATTTGTTTACCACGTTCACCATCCGACCTCAAGCGTGCACCGGCCTTTGGCCCATGCTCCTGGCTGATACCGGGGTTCATGAATCAGATGAAAGTTGGACAGTCCAAGGGTCGGGGCTCAGTGGCATGGGCCAGCGGAAAACGGCCGCTGGCCCCTACCCGCCATCCCCCGGCGGACGATTGTGCAGCCATCCTGGCCTGGGAGGGGAGATTACGATGCATTCCTGGAACTCTCAAAACCTACATGCGAGCTTCTGAGACCCATCTGGAGGGGATTGAGAGCGATGTTCTGCGAGGGTGGTCCTGCGCTCGGACCCCGTCGTCGGTTATCAGGTCATCGGCTATCCCGAAGGAAGGAGCATTCCAATGAGCGGAGCACCGCATGAGGGGAAGAAGAGGATCCATTCACCTTTGGCGCTGACCATCGCTTCACTAGGATTGGGGGTGGCGTTCGAGCGACTGTTGTATGCTCGTTCGGTCGGTCTCTCCTATCCACTGTGGATACTCATGTGCGTCATCGCGCTGTTCGCACTGGCGAGAAGCGAAGGTCTCAGTACTGCGCGCGTGTCCCGGGCCCTTGTACTTCCCCTTCTCGCGGTGGCGGGACTGGTCTTCCTTCGCTCCGAGCCGATGACAGCAACGCTGTCCATCGTTGTCTCACTGCTGGTGATGGGCATCCTGCTGCGGTCGCTCGTCCCCGGTGGGATCGCCCGATGGGGTTGGCTGGACTTCGCCGCGTCCATGTTCTGGGTGCCGCTCGAGGCGTGGCTGCGTCCCTGGGGCACACTGCAACGCGTTCAACAGAAGGTGACCAGCGGGAAGGGCTCGAAGGAGAGGACCCTCGCCTTGCTGCGCGGCGGACTGCTGGCTCTACCGATACTGGTGATCTTCACCTCGCTCCTTAGCTCCGCCGATCTCGTCTTCGGCCAAAGAGTTGCCCAGATGCTGGATTGGCTTGATCTGGAGCGCTTGTTTGACGTTTTCTGGCGCACGGTGGCCATCGCTTTCATGTCCTTATTCTGTCTAGGGGTCCTCGTGGCTGCCTTCCGCCGGTCGCCCGGCTCAGGGGCGATCCTCGACACGGATTTGCTGCCCAAAATTGGGCTGGCGGAACCGATCGTCATTCTGACGGCCGTCGACGTTCTTTTTGCGCTGTTCGTAGGGGTTCAGTTCACATATTTCTTCGGCGGTCGGTCGGCGATCGGTGTCGAGGGTTACACATATGCGCAATATGCACGCCGAGGTTTCGGCGAACTCGTGACCGTTTCATTTCTCACACTCGGTCTGGTCACGGTTCTGGCCGCGTGGATTCGAAATGAGCGAGGCGGATCAAGGCGTATTTTTCAGGGACTGGCAACGGCCCTGGTGGGCCTGACGGCGGTCATCCTGGTTTCTGCGTTGCAGCGCCTGCTCCTTTACGAACAGGCGTACGGCTTCACCCGGCTGCGCACCTACGCGCACGTTGCCATCGGATGGATGGCCGTCGGATTCGCGGTCTTTCTCGTACTGTTCTGGATGGGCCGGTGGCGGCGTATTGCGCCGACGTTTGTGGCGGGTGTCGTTGTGTACAGCCTCGGTCTTGGCGCGGTCAATGTGGACGGGTTCATCGTCCGTCAGAACCTCGCCCACCATGGTCGGAGCGGTGAGGTGGATGTGACCTATCTCCTGTCGCTTTCCAACGATGCTGTTCCGGAACTCGCGGCCCACCTGGGACGGTTTCGGGGGGAGGCCAAACAACAGGTGGTGACTGAGCTGTTGTGCAGAAAGGAGGCGTTGCGCAGCCGGCTGGAACGTGACGGATGGCCGGCGCTCCGCTGGTCGGACCTCCGGGCCCGGTCAGCGCTGAGCGCGCTTCAAGCGTCGCTCGAGGGTTATTCGGTGTCCGCATCCAACGGAGCCGTGACCGTGACACCGCCTCATGGAGAGACGGTGGCCTGCCGCGAGTTCGACTTCTAAGCCTTAGCGCAGCCAGACCGCCGGACTCCAGTGGAACAGCCTGATCGGACTTCCCACAGATAATTCGGCTTCGAAGCGAGCGAAGCTGGCGGGAAGATCCTCCATTTCGAACTCCTCCGGCTTCTCGGGTTCTGGCGTGCTACCGAGTGGCAGCAGTTTATCCTGCGGGGCCCAGCCAATGCGGCCCTGGAAATCGACCAGCCACCAATACTGACCGGTGGCCATGACGCCCTCGAGGCCATGGGGATGCGACAGCACGGTGCCCACCTGGCCGGCGCGGACGTCGGCGGGCGTCTGATAGTTGTAACCAGGGCCCAGGCTGAAGTCGAAAAGTTCAACCGCCTCCACCCGGTCTCCCGGCTCGAATGCGTGGGAGTGTTCCGGGGGCTCCACAACGACCATCATCAGGCCGTTGGCGACCGGCCGTTCGCTGCCGTCGGAGGGATCATTGACGATATCACCGTCGACCCACAGCGCGGAGGATCCGCCCCCGTCCTGGTTGATGCCCCAGCTGGTCTGGAGCGAATCGCGGCAGAAACGCCCGAGCTCCTGCATCGTCATGCCTGCGCTCCGTCCGGAGCGTCCATCGACGACGACAAAGAACAGGTCATCGTCGTTGTAACAAATCGCGGTTCTTGGGTGCCGGGACGTCGCACCCAAATCATCGAACGTCTGAACTTCTCCGTCCAACAGGAACTCAAAGCTGCCGGAAAGCGCAGCATAGGTTTCGGTCCAGGCATCGGCGCGCTGCCCCTTGCAACCTTTATCGAAATGGTCCACCTGGCTCGATATCCCCACTCTGGCGCCTACATAACTTTGTTCTTCCAGCAGCTCGGCGGTTCTGCCCGCCGCGGAGAGCACCACGTGATCGAACAGGAGGTCCGATCTTCCCCGACGTGGCCGGACCTCGGTGACCGTGCCGGTCGCCATGTCGGGCCAGGACAAGATCCCGGCGGGCACATCCATCCGCACCAGCACCTCCGTGCCTGCGGCGCTGGTCGGAGTCCGTGCACCCCACTGGGGTGTGTACAGGACCAGGCTGCCGCGGCGGCGGCGACTGTTGATACCATCGACCTCCAATTGAAGCCCGCTGTCCAAGAAGGTAACGATCTGCTCGTCATCTTCGTGATCAACGCAGCCACCGATGAACGCCGTACGGTCCAGTCGCCAGGCGAAACCGCTGCCCCCACCCAAATCGTCAAAGCGCTTCGCATACCAACCGCTGTGGACCATCCCGCTCACGGGTACCCCTGTCTTCGTGTCGTGGAACGATCCGTTGATGGCGGCGACGACGTCCATCCGGGCGCCCCACGTCGGCTGCCACGCGCTGAGCGCTCCGTCGTAGGCCTGGGCCATGCTCGAAACGGTCTGCTTACCATCCGAGAGGCGCTGCTTGGCGATGCTGGTTTCGAGCGTCACGTTGGGGTTGGACCGGTCCATCCGCGTGACGAATATTCGGTTGGGACCGGCAATGACGTACTCGCGGTAGTCGATCCCGTTCACTATGGAGACCCAGCCGTCGGCACGGGCGGCCGAAGGCGCCGCCAGCGAACCCGCGAGCAAACTGCCCAGCAGAAGGAGATATACGAACGTGCGAGTGAGAACGCGAGTGCCCCTGTTCCTGCTCCGGCGTATCATACTGCCTTACATTACCAGAAACACCCGTGCTCGTGACGGGGGTCTTTAGTGGGATATGGAACGGGTGTGGACCCACGCAGGTCCGGGGATGTCACGCCGGCTGGGAAGTTCGATCTCGTTGGCTGCCAGCGCGCATTGGCGCAGTCTGACGGGCCCTTTGCGGGTCACCGGCCGAAGGGTCCAGGGGATCAGGAAAAGAAAGGGTCGCCCTGAAACTCGGGGATGGATCCTGGAAACTACAAGTGCGAGCGGGGTTGACCGGGGGAGAGATAGGCGGCTCCGCGGGTGGAACCGCCGGCGATCGGGGGGACACGTTCTCGCGCTGCCTTCAACGGCCGGCTCCCGAGTCCTGAGAGGGCGTCCTGCTTTCACGGGAGCAGACAGTGTTCTCCTCCAGCGATCGCGCCTGCCGGGCAAAGTGGCGGCGCTGGGAATCGTTCGCCGTCATGTCAGCCGCCTGCCGATAGGTTTCAGCGGCCTGTGCCGAATGGCCTCTGCGGCGGAGAAGATCGGCCTTGGCGGCATAGAAGGGTGGATAGCCCGCCAGATCCCCGTTCTCCTCAAGTCGCGCCAAGGTCGCCCATGCCGCCTCCGGTCCATCCGCCATGGATACGGCCATCGCCCGGTTCAGCTCGACGACCGGGGCCGGCTGAAATTCGAGCAAAGCATCGTAAAGGAGGACGATTTGGGGCCAATCGGTATCGGCATAGGATTCGGCTTGGGCGTGCAGTGCGCTGATCGCGGCCTGGATTTGGTACGATCCGGGGTCGCCCATCCTTAGCGCAAGATCAAGGACCTCAAGGCCTTCCTCGATAGCCGCCCTGTTCCATTGACTGCGGTCCTGGTCCTTGAGTAGGATCGGATCGCCGTTGGGATGGCTCCGCGCCGGCCGCCGCGAATCGTGAAGCAGTGTCAGGGCGAGCAATCCGAGAGGCTCGGAAAGGCAGTCTTCAAAGCCCTGCGCACGCAGGAGCTCCACGAGCGTGCGGGCGAGACGTATCGCCTCCCGGCAGAGGTCGGCCTGGGTGGTGGACCCGCCGGAGGAAGCGGCGTAGCCTTCGTTGAAGATCAAATAGATGACGGCCAGCACCGCGCGCACCCGGGCAGCCAGGTCTTCTCGTTCGGGGACCCGAAAGGGGATGCCCGCCTCGCGGATTTTACGTTTTGCCCGAACCAGTCGCTGGGCCATAGTGGGAGAGGGAACCAAGAACGCCCTGGCGATCTTCTTGGTGGAGAGTCCGCCGACCGCCCGCAGAGTGAGGGCGACCTGTGCCTCCAGGGAGAGCGCCGGATGGCAGCAGGTAAAGATCAGCTTCAACCGCTCGTCTGGATACCTTTCGGGCGGGGGAGGGGCTGGCGTGACGCGCCGCTCCAGCGGATCGGCGCCGAGCTCGGCGAGTTTGCGCTGCAGGGTCTGAGAACGGCGCAGCCTGTCGATGGCTTTGCGCCGAGCGGTGGTTGTCAGCCAGCCGACCGGATTGTTCGGGGTCCCCTCCTCCGGCCAGCGCTCGAGGGCGATCACGATCGCTTCCTGCAGGACGTCCTCGGCCAGGTCGAAGTCGCGAAAGCGGGCGACCAAATTGGCGATCACCCGGCCGTGGGCGTCCCGAAAAATTCGCTCCAGGTCGTCGCGTTCTCCCGTCATGGTCGTCCATTTTACATCTTCACTTCACGAGATGCCGATGACGCCCTTCGGGTTTGGCATGATCATGGCCCACGCGCCGACGATCATGCCGGCCGTGGCCGGTGGGATGGCGCTGTACCATCCGGTACTGTAAGTCCCTTTGCTCCTATTGCACGGATCGCTTGTTATCCGGGCGGACGGTGGCCCGGCAGATGGGCGGGATAATCAACGTGGCGGCGCTGTTGCTATTTCTGGTTGGGGTCGCCTGGACTCGGGCGACGACCGCGAGGGTTGAGGGGTAATTCCCTCGAGGCCTGGCTTCTGAGCCGATCTTCTGGGTCCCCAACAAGTCTAACTAGTCGCCGCCATGCAGAGGGCAGGGCTAACGGTCCGGTCATCTCTGTGGGTACCGAGTTCAACGGCCGGCCAGAAATTCACGTATCAGGCGGGCGGTGGTTTCGGGCTCGTCCCACCAGGGGAGATGTCCAACCCCAACCTGGTGCAGTTCTCCGTTTGGCAGGGCCGCTTCAAGGTCGCGGGCTGCGTCGAGCGTACCGTACGGGTCGCTGCTTCCCCAGATCAGCAACGTAGGCTGCTCCACCTGGGCCAACGTTTCGAGGGAGAGGACGGCGTCGGGTTTTAAACCCGTCGAGCTGGTGGGACTCAAAAGGTGCTCGGCCAGGCTCGGCATGCCGATGTCGTAGGTCGGCAGCTGGCGGACTCGATACATGTACCTCAATCGCTCGGCCGGCCATTTCTCACCGATCTTTTCGGGATGTCCCAGGCGACGTGCATCCTCGCGAATCGCGTCCGGTGAATCCGGCCTTACGGCCCGAATGAGCAGGCGGTTGAGCCCGGGGATCGCCATCAGCCGCAGTGGAAAGACCGCAGTCGTGCCTTCGACGATGGCCGTTGTGCCCACTTGGACCAGCGCGGGCACCCGCTCAGGCCGCTCCAATGCGTACCAGAAGGCCCACAGTCCGCCCATCGAATTGCCGACGATCGGGGCGTGATCGAGGTCGAACCGATCGTACACGGCCGTCAGTGTGGCCAGCGCCAGCTCGCGCATGCCGACGGCGCGATGGTCGATCCCGTCGCTTCCGCCGCCGCCGGGCCGATTGATCGCAAGAACGCGGAAGTCGGGCAGTTCGGCGATCAGATCGACGAACTCGCCGACCTCACCCTGCCCGCCCGGGATGACGACGAGAGGAGGCCCGTTGCCGGCCTCGATGACGCGCACGCGCAGCGGCGGCTCCCGCAGTTCCACATCGTGGGCCCGGTAATCTCCGAGGCCGTAACGCTCGAAAAATATCCGCTCGGCCTGCTCCACGTCTTGAAATCCGGGATCGTCATGATTGAGCCGGATGGGCTCCTCCGACGGCGCCTCGAGCCATGAGTAGAGGGTCGTCCCGGTGACAAGGGCCACCACCAAGGCGAAGACGACGATGCCGATCCACATGAGTATCGTGGCCATGTCGGACTGCCTCCTTGCCGTGGACGGATGCGATTTGGTGCATGGGGGGCCGATAATTTTTCTTTGTCACCGCAACAACTGTAGCAAAACTTGAAAACGAGCATTATATAAGGATGAAAATTATCGTCGACTTGCACCTCGTGCTACCCGCATTCGGATCAATGGAGCGCTTTTTCTGCGAACGCTCTGCGCTCCATGGTGAAAGCTCATCGTCTCTGCTGGAGTGCACATGTCGATTTGCGTTTTCGTGCCCGCACGCGGATCATGAGCTGGACCAACGCGCCCCGCGAAGGAGACTGGAATATGCGCTTCGGCATCCGCCTGCTGCAGCACCTGGGGAATTCGAAGGAGCTGATCGATCTCGCCGAGCTCGCCGACCGGGCCGGCTTTGACCAGATCTGGTTTCCGCACGACGCGTTCATGCGCAACACGTGGGCGCTGACCAGCGCGGCCGCACTGCGCACCGAGCGGGCTGTGGTTGCCAGCATCGCCACCAATCCCTACACCACCGATCCCTCCGAAATCGCCACCTACCTGGCGACTCTGGACGAGCTGTCCGGTGGACGCGCCGCCATCGGCATCGGTATGCATACCCGGGAGATGGTGGAATGGACCGGTATCGATACCGGCGACTATTTGGATCGGACTCGGGAGGCCGTCGAGATTGTACGGGCGCTGCTGAGGGGAGAGACTGTGGCATATGAGGGGCGGGTCTTCGACTGGACCGATCAGTGCTACCTGCGCTTTGAACCGCCCCGGCCGGATGTGCCCATCTATGTGGCGGCGTTCGGTGCCGAGTTGTTGGCGCTGAGCGGCGAGATCGGGGACGGCAGCTTGCCGATGATCACGCCCCCCGAATCGGCGCCGCATATGGTTGCTCAGGTGCGGCGCGGCCTGGAGCGGGGCGATCGAGATGCGGAAGACTTCGACCTCGCCGGGTGCGCGTGGCTCTCCATGGCGAAGGCGCGGGACGCCGCCGAGGCCCGGCTGCGTCCCATCGTGGCTTACTTCGGCCCATACTTCGAGCGCCCGGCGCTGGCGGAGATCGGGCTCACGCCGGAGGATTTTTCAGCGATCAAGGAGCGCATCGAGGCCGGCGATTACGCGGGGGCGGCCGCCGCGGTCAGCCCCGAGATGCTGCGGCTGGCGATCGTGGGCACGCCGGAGGAGGTCATCGAACGCGTCGAGTGGCTCGCCGACCAGGGCGTGACGCAGGTGAACCTCGGGGGTCCATTGGGCCCCGACCCGGCCGAGGCGATCCATCTTATGGGAGAGCAGGTTATCCCCCATTTTGGGTGAGCGGAGGTCGGAATGCTCACCACTCCAGACCGACCGCTTCCGTCAAGAAGTGCATGAAATCGGTCGCCTTTCGGCAGGCCTCCGCGTAGGCATCGAGGAAGTCGGAACGTCTGACCTGGGCTTCCGTGAAATCGGCGCGGCAGGTGAAGTCCTTCCATTTCAGGTGCTCGATCTGAGGGTGATCCCGTGGATAGCCGCGCGGGCCTAACTTCAGCCTGTCACCGACGAGTTCGAATGAATCGTCGAACTCATCCGCGCCGATCACCTCGAGCCAGCGGCCCGGCCGTTCGACGATCTTGTCCCGGATCCTCGTCAGCGTGTCTGTATCGGGATGCCAAATCCCTCCCCCCATGAACGAGTCGCCCGGTTCGAGGTGCAGGTAGAACCCGGGGCCGTGCACGTCTTGGGAATCGCCGCGGTGGGCGAACTGCGCCGCGGCCCAAGTCTTGTATGGGCGGTCGTCCTTCGTGAAGCGCATATCGCGGTGGATGCGGAACATCGAGCCACCGCGGATGCGCGGGACCGCCGCGAAGCGGGGGTTGATCTGGCGCAGGGCGGGCTCGAAGTCGCGGATGAAATCCAGCATCGGCCGCTCGACGTGGGCCTCATAGCGGTCCCGGTTGGCGTTGAACCAATCGCGATCGTTGTTCTCGGCCAGGTCGGAGAGGAAGCGGAACGTTTCCCGGCTGAAGTGGACCTGCTCATCCATAGATATTTCGCTCTGCCCGCGCGCCAAGGTCGGCGGGGACCGTAAGATATTCGGGCTTGTGGATCGGCTACTGAGCCGTTTCGTCGGATTCCATCATACCGAACACATTGCCCTCGACGTCGGCGCAGTAGGCGAAATACCCAACTCCCGGGACGGTCTGGGCCTCGCCCAGCACTCGACCGCCCGCCCCCTTGACCTTTTTCATCGCCGCCTCGAGGGAGTCGACGTCAATCGTGTTGACCGTCGGCGGCATATCGCTCTGGCGCTGCATGATCGCGCCGTCAATCCCGGCCTCGTCCGCGTCCCCGGTCATGACCAGCCAGTAATCGATCGGTCCGTCCCACTTGCGGACTTCCCAGCCGAAGACATCCTGGTAGAACTTCCCCACTTGGTCGGGATGGTCAGCGCCGATCTCGAAATGAATAACACGTCCCATGTCCATCTGCCTCCTTGCTTTGAATTCTCCCGTATTTCCTGCATAGCCTAAGCCGAAAGCGGTTCATTGACGATCCCCTTCAGGGGGGAAGCGCAATGGTCCCTCAAGTGCCTGCTCGTCGACAAGCCACGAAAAAAGCTCGAGCTCGAGCCGGCATCTCATGAACCGCACCCGGTGGGTCTGCGTTCCATGTAAAACTGCGCGTCTTGTTGCTCGGCATTGGACAACCGTTCCCGGGTCAGGAATCCTCCGGCGGCCGTGTGTACACGGGCCGGATCTCGATCGTCCCCGACTCGGCGGTGGGGATGCGTGAGGCGATGCGAATCGCTTCGTCCAGATCCTCGCACTCCATCAGGTAGAATCCTGCCAGCTGCTCCTTTGTTTCCGCGTAGGGCCCGTCTGTCGTCAGGACTCCGCCCTCGCGCATCTTCACAGAGGTTGCGGTGTCGCTGTGGCGAAGACGTTGGCCGTCGAGCATGTGGCCGCTGGCCTGGATTTCTTCATGAAAGCGGTTGAACCGGGCCTCTGAGGCCGCCATCTGCTCGTCGCTGGCGGCCTTCGCGGCCTTCTCATTTTGATAAACAAGCATCACGTATTTCACAGGATATCCTCTCCGATTCTCACCCTTCTTTGTTCTTTATAGTTCGCCCCGAATCGCGGGATCAGGCCGGGCCGATTTCCTCGATGAGCCCGTCGAGCACCTGGCGCCAGGCGCGATCGAAGTAGTCGCGCGCCGCGCGCCAGGCCTCGCCGCTGCCCCACCCGGAGTGAATCACGTGCACCAATGTGGCCGAGGAAACGGGCGCTCCGTCGGGGAGGAACGACACGACCACATGCGTCAGCGGGTCCGCGTGGTTCATCACCTGAGCGTGCGGCGGTGGGCCCTTCCAATCGAAGGCCAGCAGCTGGCCTTTGGATAGCGCCGTGATCCTGCAGCCGATGGTCGCCCGGGCTGGTGTGGTCGCTGGATCCCAGTCCAGTTCATACTTGCCCCCCACTCGGGGCTCGACCTCGGCTTTGACGGTGAAGAACCTCTCGAGCAGTTCGTTCTCGGTGAAGTATCGGTAGGCGCGATCGGGGCTGCACCTCACCACGGCGCTTTGATGAATGACCGGTACCATCGGATTTCCTCCCTGTCTCATGGCTGTCTCACGTTGTTAACGAATGGGAAGCCGGCGAATCGACAGGTATGACCGATCCATCTTATCCAATTCCCAGACCTGCGTGGCTCTCGCTGGACCACGGAAGCCGCCAGCTCATCGTTCGTCGCTCGGCTCTCCGGCTCCATACCGAGCCGAAGAGTACGTAAGCAGCCTGTAAGCCGGTTTGCGCCGCTCAGGTTGCATAATGGGATCACATTGCTACTGATTCAAACGGACGCTCGGCTTCGGTCCGCGCGGGGATCCGTCCGAATGGAGCAAGCATTGGCATGAGCCAGCGGGCTTTACTCGTCACCCGACAATCGCGCTTCGAGCGCGCGTTACGCCGCTACAACGACCAGCGGGGATGGCAGGTCGTGACCGCGGCCGACCTCTCCCAGGCCCGTTCGTTGCTCGATCAGGACGGCGCCAGCCTGGTTTTCCTGGACGCGAGCCTGTGGGCCCGGAAATGGGCTGAAAAATCCACCTCGCTGGCGCGTGACTACCCCGACTGCCGCTTCGTCGTGATCGTTGAGACGGACGGCCGAAAGGCGAAGCTCAACGGAGCCCCCGGCAATCTGGAGGTGCACACGATTCGTCCACCTCGTCCGGATGAGGGCCGCACGCTCGACGACGGCTCGAAGCGGACGGTTCAAGGGGCCCCCTCGAAGCAAAAGAAGCAAGGGTGGTCGGCGGAGCTGCGCCTGCCCATTCGCGTGAAGATCACGATCCCCTATGTGTTGCTGGCCTTCTTGCTCGCCGTCGGCGCCGGGGTCATGGCCGTCCGGCTGGTCTTCGATACCGTCGAAGAGCGGTACACGAATCAGCTCATTGAGGCCGGTAGGCTTGCCAATGAATGGATGGTCATCGAGGAGGATCGGCTGTTGGAGACCGCCCGGGCCATCGCCCGCACTCAGGGGACGGCGTTTGCGGTGAGTCAGGGGGATCGGGAGCGTCTGCGCCTGATCTCGTTGCCGATCGCCGTTAACGCCGGTGAAGAGGCCGTGGAGTTCGTCACGGCCGACGGCGAGAATCTACTTTCCATGAGGCGACGCCCGGACGACCCGCGTGAAAAATACGAATTCAGCACCGGCTCGGAGCTAGCCGGATACACCTTCGTCCAACAGGCGATCGCCGGCGAGGCCGACCAGCGCGGGGACAAACGGGCCGGGTTCATGAACGCCCGTTGGGGGCACTACTTTTACGTGGCGGCTCCCATCTACGGCGACAACGAGGAAGTGGTCGGGGCGGTCCTGGTGGGTACCAGCGTCGACTCACTGGTGCGTGGCATGCGCCAGGCGACGCTGGCGCAGATCACCCTGTATTCCACGAACGGCGACTTCCTCGCCAGCACTTTCCTGGCCCCTCAACGTCTGGGGCAGGGGTCGTTCGAAGTCAGCGGCGAATTGGGCCCGAACAGCTATACGCGAAGCCTCAGCGTGGCCAACATCGACTACCGCGAAATCGTCGGCCCATGGGAGGTCCGGGGAAGCCAGCGGATCGGCCTGCTGGGAAGCGCACTGCCGGAGAGCTTCTTGGTCCTGGCCAACCGCTGGACGCTGCTGCAGATCGCCGGCATGGTCGTGGTCGCCTTCGTGCTGGTGATCAGCGTTGGCTATCTGGTCTCCAATCACATCACCGAACCTCTGTTGCAACTGGTGCGCGCTTCGCGCGAAGTCGCCCAGGGAAACTTGGGCGTACAGCTGCAACCGCGCGGCAATGACGAGGTGGGGTCGCTGGCGAGCACATTCAATCAGATGGTGAGCTCGCTGCGCAACTCCCGCTTCGAAATGCTGAACGCCTATGACAGCACACTGGAGGGCTGGTCCAAAGCCCTGGAGCTGCGCGACAACGACACCCAGGGGCACACGCGCCGGGTCGTTGAAATGAGCATGAAACTGGGCAAAGCGATGGACTTGGACCCGGACCAGTTGATGCATTTGCGCCGGGGGGCCATTCTGCATGATATCGGCAAGATGGGCATTCCGGATGGGATCCTGCGCAAGCCGGCTCCCTTGGACCAAACCGAGTGGAAGACCATGCGCGAGCACCCCGTATTCGCCTACGAGATGCTGGCCCACATCGATTACCTGCGGCCCGCGCTGGCCGTGCCGCTCCACCATCACGAGTGGTGGGACGGATCGGGATACCCGGATGGATTGAAAGGGGAAGAGATCCCGCTTTCCGCCCGCATTTTTGCCGTGGCGGATGTCTGCGACGCCCTGCTCTCCGACCGGCCCTACCGCTCCGCGTGGTCCGTCGAGAGGACGGTGGAGTACATCCGATCGCTGCGAGGCCGGCAGTTTGATCCGACCGTGGTGGACACGTTTGTCAGGATGGTCGAGCAGCGAGAGTTGGTGCTCAAGAGGTACACGTATGAGGGGAACGGACAACCTCATCACCCAACAGAAGTCTCCGCAGGTTGAGGGAGATCGCTCCAATCGGCGCCGCTGGCTCTGGCTGGCGCTTCTGGCCCTGCTCGTGGTGCAGGCGGTTTGTTTTGTGGGGCTGCCCATGGCCGCCAACGCCAGCGATCAGGACATGCTGCCGATCAGCCTGAGGGCGCGCGATGAAGCCGACTACAGCGCCGATCCGATCGGGACCAGCCAGCCGCAGCTTCAGTTTGCGATCGTCGGCGACGTCCTGCGGGACATGGATCCGGAAGCGACCGACATTGATTCGCGTCTGAGCGCGCTCGAGGAGGCGATGCGGACGCCCGTCGCCACCGACGCGCAGCCGACCGAGGTCGTCGCGCCGACCCTGACTCCCACAGAGAGCCCGACCACTGAGCCCTCCTCGACGGTGACGGCGACCTCGACCGGAACGGCTTCGCCGAGCGCCACACCAACCCCTGGCCCCTCGCAGACGCCCACCGCGACCCCGACCCTCACAGCTTCGGCGACCGCGAGGGCCTCGGCCAGCCCCACAAGCACCCGGACGCCTTCTCGGACTCCTTCGGCGAGCCCTTCACCGACGAGCCCCCCATCCACCGCGAC
>CAZFCJ010000026.1:32706-36209 GCA_964517315.1 uncultured Anaerolineaceae bacterium
CCACCGCGACCCCAGCAAGCGTCTCGTGTACGGAGTTCAGCCTGACCGGCTTCCGTGTGAGCGGACAGGAGGTCGTATGGGATCTGAACAACAGCAGCGGGAGCGCGGTGGAGATTTCGACCCTGTTCATTGCCTGGCCCGGCGATAACGAAGCGCTGGTCAAGATCGAGCTCGGCGGGGACGCCATATGGGACCAGCACGATGAAGAACCGCCCACGTCGATCAGCGGCGGATGGAAAGGTGGGGAGAGTCGAATCGTTGGGGCGGGAAGCTCGAAACCTCTCCTGTTCCAGTTCGATGAAGAGGTTGTTAATTCATTTTCCAACTACAACCTGAAGGTGGATCTGGACAACGGTTGTAAAATCACGAATTGAGGGCCGGTCCCAAGGGTCCCATTTTGCGGCCGGCGTCAGTTGGGGCTTCCATATAAGGCACGGCGCAACCGGTGATGGGATCTCCCTTCCGATCCCAATTGTGAGGGCGGGGATCCCGCTCCGGGATCACCTTACCGGCCCAGCTCTTCCGCCAGGGCCTCGACCGCGGCCTGGAGCAGCATGTCTTCCTCGCCGAGCGCGCTCTCCTCGGTCACCGGTACCGCGACGTCCGGCACCACGCCCACTCCTTCGATCAAAAGCTCGCCCTGGGACGTTTCCGGCCGGCCGGTCGGAAACTGCATCGAGATGCCGCCTGGCAGCTCGTACTGACCCCTGCCGACCTCGCCGTACATCCCGGCGGTGGGGTAGTGGCCGACCACGATGGCGCGGCCGCCCTGCTGGACGGCGTTGGCGAAGCCTTCGCAGGCGCTGGCGCAGTCGGGACCGACGATGATCGCCACCGGCCGTTCGAAGTGCAGCGGCCCCGGCTCGATGCGCGACGGCAGGCCCTCGACCTCGAATTCCCCGCTGTTCTCGTTGTAGTACGAACGCTGTGACACCACGATTTCCTCGTCGAACAGGTAGCCGACGAAATCCAGCGCCAAGCCGCCGTTTCCGCCGCCGTTGACCCGGACGTCGATGATCAGACCGGGAATTTCGGCCTCGATCATGTCGGAGATGTGGCGATCCCAGAGCTTGGCCATCAAACTGTAGTCGTCGGAGAAGGTGGAAATGCGAATGTAGCCGAACCCGGAGTCATCCAGGGCTCTCGATTCCAGGGGCAGGTCCAACCGGCTGGTCGAGAAGATGGCCAGCGACTCAAACAGGGAATCGTACTCGACCACGGCGCCCATCTCGGCTTCGGTGGGCGCCGGGCTGTCGGGGTTCTGATAGGTCACGGTGACGCTGGTGTTGGGCTGCACCCGCGTGAGGAACGCGATCTTTCCGATCCGGCGGTGATGCTCGGTGGAATAAGGGCCGAAATATGGGTGCTCCGCCTCGATGGCTTCGGACACCGGGGACCCATTCCAACTGATCATTTCGGCACCCTCCTGGATGCCCTCCGCGTCGGCCGGGTAGCCGGGGATCACGCGCCGGGCGATCACCCGGCCGTCGCTCAGCTCGACCAGCACCAGTCCAAAGCCGCCGGCGTTGCGCTGGTTGAAATGATCGGGGTTGAGTGAGACGCCCACATGACCGTCAGGAATGCTCTGGGCGAAGTCGTAGATCACGTCATAGAACTCGAGATCGGAGCCAGCCTCCGCCGCCCGGGGCGAGAACTCGTCCTGCAGCGTCTCCCAATCGATGTCCTTCTCCTCGGTGAAGGGGTACTCCACCCGCACCTTTTCGAACAGCGTTTCGAAGGCCTCCTGGTAGCCCATATCCGAATAATCGTTGACCGCCACCTCGCCCTCGAGCAGCGAGATCTCCGGCCGTGGCTCTTTGTAAATGCGGAACGGCTCCTGCTCCAGGTCGACGAGGCTGTAGCCCGGCGGTAGGTCGGCGACCGGGTCGTCTTCGGTGAACAGCTTCTCGTCCGGCCCGAATCCGGAGGGGAACGACTGCCGGTCGTCCGGCGCCCAGATGAGCAGCGTGCCGCCCACGATCTCGTCGTCGCGTTCGGGGTCGGTGATCGCCGAGGTGTAGGCGTTGGACCAGCCGCGTCCGTCGCGCGGCTCCAGGAACGGGTCCTCCCAGGTGTTGGACCAGTAGGCGACCTGGAAGACCATCACGCCCTGATCCTCTTCGCCGTCGTTGTCCACGTCCACCAGCGTGGCCTGGGGGACTTGGGGCAGCGTCAGCGTGTAGCTGAGCGTCTGGTCGTCCACCTGCTCGACCGGGCCGAGCACCTGGCTCTCCAGCGGGAACTCGAAGCGCCGGTCGCGCTCGACGAAGCCGGCCTGGTCCTCGAGCAGGACGAACGGCTCGGACAGGGTGTTGATGAAGAAGGGTGAGGTGAACGGAATCGTGCCGTGAACCTGGACCGGCTCGTCGGGGCTTTCGCTGGGGCTGACCGGCGAGCCCGTCACCGCCACGGGACTCGGCCGGGGCGTGTCCGTCGGCTCCGTCTCGCCCTCATCCCCGAAGGGGAAGAAGGCGCAGGCCAGCCCGGCGGCGGCCAGGGCGCTGACGGCGGCGATCAAATGAACGCGACGGCGCATGGTCGGCTCCTTGAGGCTCGGTTCGGGCCACTATGGTGCGGCCCGGGCTGAATTGCACCAGTCTATCATAATGGGCGCTGGCGCTTAGCTGCTGGCACCTAGCCGCTAGCAGCTAGCTTGGCTTGGCGAATGCTCAGGCTTCGAGCATCCGCGATAGGGTGGGTTTCTCTATGTACTCTGTGATCTCTGTGGTGAGGAGCCGGTGCTCAAGCCCGATCAGTCCGCCGCGCCGGCCGCGCGCCAGCTGACGACCCGTTCGACCTCGACGGCGATGATGGGGCGGTCGGCCAATGGAAGTTCGGCGTACTGAGGGTACTTGGCGTGCAGCATTTCGACGGCCCTGTCCCGGAGGCGTCCCTCTTCGATGACCCGGCCGCGTCCGCGCAGCTGGACCCACGCCAGCCGTGACCAATCGGCCTCGTAGTGCTGGATCAGGACCGTCGCCCGAGGTTCGCGCTCGAGGTCACGGACCCGCTGCAGCTGCTTGGGGTCTTTGCGCTTGGGCTTGCGGTCCAGCGGCGTAAACAGGCGACCGTTTTCGTAGACGAAGGCGATCGGCACCACGTGCGGCCGGCCGTCGGGCCCGGTCGTGGCCAGTACGGCGACTCGGGCCTGCTCGATCAGCTTTCGCTCCCAATCTCGTATCTTCACGGGATTTCTCCAAATTGTGAGATCGTGAGCGCCTCGAAAAGATTCTTGAGCGGACGGAGCGTGAAGGCGATGGGCCGAAGGCCGAGGGCCAGGGGCCATCGGCCAGGATCACGACGACCCGCCAAGCGGCGGGCCGCTGGCGCCGTGGAGCGATTACTCGAGAATGACGTAATCGTACAGAAAGTTCTTCTCGAACGGGATGGGAGCGCCCGCTTCCAGCGCCGGCAGTCGATGCGACACGCCGTCGACGGTGACCGCGGCCGTTTGGGATGTGATCCGACCGTCTCGCGTGTTCAGCAGGATGAACTGGTCCCAC
>CAZFCJ010000027.1:0-35581 GCA_964517315.1 uncultured Anaerolineaceae bacterium
CAGTCGATCGCGGCCGACATCAACGTCGGCGTGCTCTATTTGCTGGCTGTGAGTTCGATCGCGGTGTACGGCATCACCCTGGCCGGGTGGGCCTCGGGGAACAAATACGCCCTGCTAGGCGGGCTGCGCGCGGCGGCCCAGATGGTCAGCTACGAGCTGGCGTTGGGCCTGGCTTTCGTGGTCCCCATATTGCTGGCGGGCTCGATGAACGTTTCAGACATCGTCGCGGCCCAGCAGGGTTTAGGCCGCTGGTTCGTATGGAAACAGCCGCTCGGTTTTCTCATTCTGTTTGTGGCCTCGATCGCCGAGATCAACCGCGCCCCGTTCGACCTGCCGGAAGCCGAGCAGGAGCTGATCGCCGGGTTCCACACCGAATACTCGGGGATGAAGTTCGCGCTGTTCTTCATGGCCGAGTACATCAAGATGATCGCGGTCAGCGCCATCTCGGTCACGTTTTTCCTGGGTGGATACTGGGGGCCGTTCGTCGAGCAGTACCCGCTGCTCGGACCAGCCTATTTCGGTTTGAAAGTGGTCCTGTTATTGTTTGTGATCGTGTGGCTGCGGGCCACGCTGCCGCGGATTCGCTATGATCGCTTGATGCAGATGGGTTGGAAGCTCCTGCTGCCGCTCGCGCTGGTCACTGTGGTCTGGACGGCGGCTTATGTGGTTTGGGTAGGAGGATGATGGTATGAACCCGCTGCAAATTCTGCGAGGGCTGTGGACGACGTTTCAGCGCATCTTTGAAGAGCCGGTCACGTTCCAATACCCCGAAACCAAGCGCCCGGTGCGGGAGCGCTTCAAGGGGCGTCATGAGCTGAAGCGCTTTGAAAATGGCCTCGAGAAGTGCATCGGCTGCTCGCTGTGCGCGGCGGCCTGTCCTGCCGATGCGATCTTCGTCGAGGCGGCGGAGAACACCGACGAGGAGCGCTACTCGCCTGGAGAACGCTACGCCAGTACGTATGAGATCAACATGCTGCGCTGCATCTTCTGCGGCTACTGCGAGGACGCCTGCCCGACCGAGGCCATCGTGCTCGAGCACAATTACGAGCTCTCCTACACGACCCGCCGCGAGGCGATCTACACGAAGGAGATGCTCATCGAGTCCGTCGCTCAGGCCGGGAGGCCGACGCCCCAGAAAACCGAACCGGGCGAATTCGACAAGGCCATCCCAGAGATGGAAGATCCGAAGTGAGTGGCCGCGATCGGACGGAAACGGGAGCCTTTCATGACGCCTGACCTCGTCGCGTTCGGCGGTCTGGCGACCGTGTCCGTGGTCACGGCGGTGATGATGATCGCCAGCCGCAACACGATCTATTCGGCTCTCTATTTGGTCTTGAACTTGACGGCCATCGCCGTCTTCTACCTGCTGCTCCAGGCGCCCTTCATTGCCATGGTGCAGATCACCGTCTACGCCGGCGCCATCATGGTCCTGTTCTTGTTCGTGATCATGTTGCTCGGCGTTGAGCAGGTGGAAAGCAACGAGAGTCTCCCTTATCAGGGCCCGATCGCGATCTCGCTCGGTTTCGCGCTGCTGGTCCTGTTCGGCTACGCGCTCTTGGTACTGCCGGCCGGGGCGCGGGTGGCCGAGCGCGTTGTGGAGGGGTTCGGCAGCCCGAGCGAGATCGGCGCCTTGCTGTTCGACCAGTATCTGGTGCCGTTCGAGGTCACGTCGCTGCTGCTCCTGGTGGCGATGGTGGGGGCGATCCTGTTGACCGGCCGCCGGCCGAGGGAGCTGCGATGAACGTCCCCACCGCATACGTGGTCAGCCTTTCGGCCCTCCTGTTTACGTTGGGCGTGATGGGGGTGTTGGTGCGCCGCAACGCGCTGGTCATTTTCATGTCGATCGAGTTGATGTTGAATGCGGGCAACCTGGCCTTCATCGCTTTCGCCAAGGACCTCCAGGCCTTGAGCGGCCAGGTGTTCGTGTTCTTTGTGATCGCGGTCGCGGCGGCCGAGGTCGCCGTCGGGCTGGCGCTGATCGTCGCCATCTACCGGGCGCGCGGTAGCGTCGACGTCGACCAGGTCAGCTCCCTCCGTGGTTGACGCGCTGTTGCGCATCTTCGGACCGGACTAGGCAAGGCCCGGAGCATGGACCCTTTTTCATTTGCGCCTTGGGTGATCGGTTTTCCCGTGCTGGGGCTTCTCGTCAACATCGCGCTTGGCGAGCGCTGGCGCGAGCGCACGGTCGGCCTGATCGCGAGCGGCGCCGTCGGCGCGGCGTTCATCGTCGCTGTGCTGCAGTACCTCGCTCTGCAGGGCCAACCGGAAGGCGCTCGGGTGACGATCGCCGAGTGGATCGCGATCGGCGAGCTGTCGGTGGCGTGGGCGGTCAAAGTGGACAGCCTGGCGGTCACGATGATGCTGATGGTGACGGGTGTCAGCACTCTGATCCATGTGTACGCCATCGGCTACATGCACGAGGACGTGCGCTTTCAGGGTGACCCGCGCCGATACCGGCGTTTCTTCGTCTACTTCAACCTGTTCGTAGCGGCCATGATGATCCTCGTCACCGCCGACAACTACCTGATGATGTTCGTCGGCTGGGAGGGCGTTGGGCTGTGCTCCTACCTGCTGATCAGCTTCTGGTTTGAGAGGGGCGAGGGCGGCCTTGGCAACGCCATCGCGGGAAAGAAGGCGTTCGTCGTCACCCGGGTGGGCGACGTGGGCTTCTTGCTGGCCATGTTCCTGGTGTTCTGGACCTTCGGCTCGCTTCAGTTCGACACGGTCTTCCACGAGGCGGAGGCGATGGGCACCGCCGCGGCGGGTGCCGTGGGGCTGATCACATTATTCCTGCTGGTGGGCGTCACCGGCAAGTCGGCCCAGCTGCCGCTGTTCGTCTGGCTGCCGGACGCCATGGCGGGGCCCACCCCGGTGTCGGCGCTGATCCACGCGGCCACCATGGTCACCGCCGGCATTTATCTGATCGCCCGCAACAGCGTGCTGTTTGAGCTGGCGCCGGCCAGCGCCAACGCGGTGGCGTATGTGGGCGCCGCGACCGCGCTGTTGGCAGCCACGATCGCCGTGGCCCAGGACGATATCAAGCGCGTGCTGGCCTACTCGACCATCAGCCAGCTGGGTTTCATGGTCGCCGCCGTCGGTTTGGGCGCCTATGTGGCCGGCATGTTCCATCTGGTCACGCACGCGTTTTTCAAGGCCTTGTTGTTCCTCGCTGCAGGCTCTGTCATCCAAGGGGTGGAGCACGGTCACCATCATGCGGAAGAGGGGGCTCACGGCGAGGAATTCGACCCCCAGGACATGCGCAACATGGGCGGTCTCCGAGCGCGCATGCCGATCACGTTCGCCGTGTACGTGATCGGCGCCTTGGCGCTGGCGGGACTGCCGCCTCTGGCCGGTTTCTTCTCCAAGGACGAGATCCTGGTCGACGCTAGCGCGGCCAACGGTCTGGTCTATGGGCTGCTGACCGCGGCCGCATTTCTGACGGCCTTCTACATGGGGCGCCAGCTGCTGATGGTGTTCTTCGGCGGGCCGCGCTCCGGGGCCTCCGCGCACGCGGTAGAGAATCCTCCCGTGATGACCGCTCCGCTGATCGGCTTGGCGGGACTTTCGGTGGTCGGCGGCGGGTTGAATCTGCCCGGCGTCCACACCCTCACTCATTGGTTGGAGCACACACTGGAGCACGTGCACGCCGCCGAGTTCAGCGTGCAAGTGGCCGGCATATCTTCCGGACTCGCGCTTCTGGCGCTGGCGGCGTCGTGGTTCTTCTACGGTCGCCAGCGATTTGAGCGCCGCGCAGCCGATCCGCTGCGGAGCGCGATTGGACCGGTCTTCACGGCCATGCGGAGTAAGTGGTGGATCGACGACGCGTATTCGCTGGTGTTCGCCCGCGGCTACACTCGAGCGTCCCGGGTTTTGGCCGCCACGGTGGACTGGCGGTTTTGGCACGACTGGTTCCACGACCGAGTGCTGGCAGCTGGCTTCCTGAACGGTACTGGGTGGCTTGCGATGGGGTTTGATCTGCCCGTAATCGACGGCACGGTCAACGGTCTGGCCCATTGGATCCGGCGCGGGGCCCGCCGGCTCGGGGACCTAGAGACGGGTTACGTGCGCAACTACGCGCTGTCGCTTTTTGTCGGAATGATCTTGGTGTTGAGCTACTTCCTGCTGCGCTCGTCGGGATGAAGGACGGACCATGGAATCTTTGATCTCCACCCTCAATTTGGTGACTTTCTTCCCTCTGCTGGGTGTGCTCATCATCGTGCTCACGCCCAAGGACCGGAAGGACGCCATCCGCTGGACGGCGCTGCTGGCCTCGCTGGGCACGTTCGTGATCTCGCTGGGCATGCTGACCAATTTCGACGCCGGCAACCCGGACTTGCAGATGGTGGTGCGCGCTCCCTGGATTCAGGTGGCGGGCTGGAACATCGAATACCACCTGGGTGTCGATGGCTTGAGCCTGCTGCTGGTGCTGCTGACCACGTTCCTCATGCCGATCACCATCCTGTCCACGTGGACGGCGGTGGAGGAGCGGCTCAAGGAGTTCATGGCGTTCTTCCTGCTGCTGGAAGTGGGCATGGTCGGTGTGTTCCTGGCCCTGGACCTGTTCCTGTTCTACATCTTCTGGGAATTCACATTGGTGCCGATGTACTTCTTGATCGGCATCTGGGGCGGCGAACGCAGGATGTACGCCGCGATCAAGTTCTTCCTCTACACCATGGCCGGCTCGATTCTCATGCTGCTGGCGATCCTGTGGCTGGGGATCAACGGCGGCACGTTTTCGCTGCCGGACCTGATCGCGCAGGGCGGCATCCCGGCCCACATCCAAACGTGGCTGTTCCTGGCGTTCGCCGCCGCGTTTGCCATCAAAGTGCCGATGTGGCCACTGCACTCGTGGCTTCCCGACGCCCACGTTGAGGCGCCGACCGCCGGCTCGGTCATCCTGGCCGGCGTGCTCCTGAAGATGGGTACCTACGGGTTCCTGCGCTTCAACATCCCCCTGTTCCCCGAAGCCGCGCTGCGTTTCGCCCCCTGGATCGCGCTGCTCGGCGTGATCGGCATCCTGTACGGCGCGGCCGTGTCGTTCCCGCAGCGAGACGTGAAGAAGCTGGTTGCTTATTCCTCGGTGAGCCATCTCGGGTTCGTAATGCTGGGCCTGTTCGCGCTCAACGAGCAGGGAATCCAGGGCAGCATCCTGCAGATGGTCAATCACGGCATCAGCACCGGGGCCCTGTTCCTGATCGTGGGCATGATTTATGAACGGCGACACACTCGGGAGATGGACGCGTTCGGCGGGCTGTGGACCGTGATGCCGGTCTACGCCGTACTGACGCTGATCGTCGTGCTCTCATCGATGGGGTTGCCCGGACTGAACGGGTTTGTCGGCGAGTTCACGATCCTGCTGGGCGCGTTCGGCTCCCAGGTGCTGGGAAATGCCCTCTTCGCCGGCTTCGCCGTCATCGGAGTGATCCTGGCTGCGATCTATATGCTGCAAATGTTCCAGGCCATGTTCCTGGGGCCGCTTGACAAGCAGGAGAACAAGGGCCTGAAGGACCTGTCCTGGCGAGAGATCGTCACCCTGGCGCCGCTGGTTGTCATGATCTTCTGGATCGGCCTATATCCGAAACCGTTTTTCAATCTGATGGCCCCCTCTGTTGACAAAATGCTGGCCGTGGTGCAGACGGCCTCCGTCGCGGTGCGCTAGCGCGTTATGACCGAGGACCTGATGGCAACCCTGCCCCTGCTGATCGTCGCCGGCTGGGCCGGCGTCGTGCTGCTGGTCGACCTGGTGCTGCCCGACTCGCGCCGAGGGTGGGCCGCGGCCCTGGCCGGCGTGGGGCTGCTGGGCGGACTGGTGGCCACGATCGCGCAGCTGGACCTGCAGCGGTCGGCCTTCAGCGGCATGGTCGTCGTAGACGGCTTTTCGACATTCCTGAACGTCGTCTTCCTGCTCGCCGGGCTGTTCGGCCTCGCCCTGGCGCACGATTACCTCAAACGCATGGAGATGCTGCGCGGCGAGTTCTACGGCCTGCTGCTATTCACGATCAGCGGGATGATGCTGATGGCCATGGCGGCCGACCTGATCGTGATCTTCCTGGCGCTGGAGCTGCTGTCGATTCCGCTGTATGTGCTTTCGGGGTTTGCCTCCAAGCGGCTGGATTCGCAGGAAGCGGCGATGAAATACTTCCTTTTGGGCGCGTTCGCTTCCGGTTTTGTCGTCTATGGGATCGCGCTTTTGTTTGGCGCCACCGGTTCGACCCGGTTGGCGGATCTGGTTGGGGTGCTGAGCGGCGGACTCCAGGCGGGCGGTCTGCCATTGGTGGGCGTGGGGATGATCCTGGTGGGTCTGGGCTTCAAGGTGGCCGCAGTGCCATTTCACATGTGGACACCGGACGTGTACCAGGGCGCCCCGACGCCGGTCGTGGGCTTCATGTCGGTCGGCGCCAAGGCGGGCGGGTTTGCCGCGCTGCTGCGCGTGTTTGTCTCGGCCTTCCCGGAGCTGGCGGCGGCGTGGGGGCCGGCCGCGATGTGGGTGGCCGCGATCACGATGACGTGGGGCAATATCGCGGCGATCGCCCAGTCGAACATCAAGCGCATGCTGGCGTACTCGAGCATCGCCCATGCGGGGTATATTCTGATGGCGCTGCCGGCCGCGGCCGACTCGGCCGTCGCCCCCGATGCGGTGGCCGCGGCGCTCTTCTATCTGCTGGCCTACACCGTCACAAACCTTGGGGCTTGGGGCATCGTCGTCGCGCTGGAGCGCGAAGATGGTGAGGGCCTGGCGATTGACGACTACGCGGGGCTCGCGAGCCGACGTCCCGGATTGGGGCTCGCGATGGCTTTGTTTATGCTGTCGCTGACCGGCCTGCCGCCGACCGCGGGCTTCGTAGGCAAATTCTATATCTTCCGCGCGGCCCTCCAGGCCGACCTCGTCTGGCTGGCCCTCGTCGGCGTGGTGACCTCCCTGATCTCCGCTTACTATTATTTGCGAGTCGTCATCTACATGTACATGCGGGAGGGCGAGGCCGAGGCCCGCACCGACTTTTGGCTTCGCGGCACGATCGGTGTTACAGCGCTCGCGACCTTCCTTCTCACGATCTTCCCCGGTCCGTTCTTCGCCTTCGCCAGCCGCGCCGGGGTGTTGACCCTCCTGCCCTAAATACGCATCGTAGAATTGGCAGTGGTGGCGACTTTCGCCGGCCCTGGGCATCTCCTCACCTGCGCTCAACCACAGAGAACACGGAGTACGCAGAGAGAAGACTGTTTCTCCTTTACCTGTGGATCTCCACATGAGTGATTCACCCGATGAACCAAGCCCAGGCAGCACGGCTGGGTCGACTTAAGAAGTGAAGGGCTGCTGAGAAATACTCTGTGCTCACTGTGGTTAGAATCCTCACAACCCGGCTCGCCCCCATGGGGCTGACCCAGATTTGCTAGGATGGAGACGGGTTGAAGCAAACCAAGGAGGCCGCGTTCGATGGCAGAGAAGCGGGCGCACGTCTTCGTCAGCGGTCGCGTGCAGGGGGTGAGCTATCGCTATTACACGGTGCAGGAGGCCCAGCGTAAGGGGGTGCAGGGCTGGGTCCGCAACCTGATGGACGGGCGCGTCGAGGCGATTTTCGAGGGGGAGGATCACGCCGTTGAACACATGGTGAACTGGTGTCACAGCGGTTCGCCTGCCGCTTCCGTCCACGATGTGGAGGTCGACTGGGAGGATCCCCAGGGCGAACTCGACGGTTTTCGGGTTCGTATGTGAGCCGCCTCGACCTGACCGCGGTCAATCGACTAGAGGCTACTGATTCGTTCCGCTGAGGAGGTACCCGCAGCCATGGCATACCCGCAGATCGAAAGCTACAATTTCGGCCGCATCCGCATAGACGGTGAGGAGTACAGCAACGACGTGATCGTCTTTCCGGATCATGTCGAATCGAACTGGTGGCGGGAGCAAGGTCACTCCCTGGTTATGGAGGACCTGAAGACGGTCATGGATTCGGCGCCCCAGACCTTAATTATTGGCCGCGGCGCATACAGCCGGATGGACATCCCCGACCCGACCCGTCAGGCGCTGGAACAGGCGGGGATCGAAGTGCTGAGTGAATCCACCTCCGACGCCGTCAAGCTGTATAACGAATTGCGTGAGAAAGGCGATGTAATCGCGGCGCTGCATTTGACCTGCTGAAGAGATCCCATTGCATGGCCGTGATGGGTTGGAGGTAACGTGAGCCTTCGCCTTCTCACCCCATCTCAGCAGGCGCACGATATACCGTGCCCCTTCTTGCCCCGGTCCGCTCGAGCGCTTCCAAGCCCTGCGGATACTTCATTCTGAGGAAAAAATGTCGATCCCGCGACGAGCGGGACCGACATCCCTTTGGAAGGAGAGGAAGAGCCGATCGGGCGGTCAACTCTCCTCGGTCCCCTAATCTTTCCTAGAGCACTGCGATAAGCACAAAGATCAACCCGACGGCGGAACCGGCCAAGGCAACTGCCGACGCCAGCGGCCGGGGCGGTTGGTTCCGAGCCCGCTTGGGCAGTATGCGATGCTGTTCGGCCTCTCTGAGCAGGTCCTGACGGTGGCCTTCAACGGCTCTGATTTCCTTGTATGGGTTGTACATGACGGTCTCCTTCCCTTTGGCCGGCGCTGCAACACCGGGTTAAATGACTCAATCTGTCATCAGCATACGGAGGGACCGTCTCAGATCCGTGTCCGCCAGCGTTAATTGAGCGTGTTTTCCCCTCAAAATGCGCAATCTGAGCCGAAATCGGGCTGATAATGGGGTGAAATGGGGCGATGAGCTGCGCTAGGGCGTGGGCTCGTGCTATACTCGGCGCGCCGGGCAAATCTACGCATTTCAAATGCTTCCGAGCAACTTGGATTTACGGTCGAGGCGGACCGTCCGGGGGTCTATGCTTCAAGTTCGGCTGCTAGGTCAGTTCGATGTGCGACTGGGCGGTGAGCCAGCTGAAATTCCCTCGCGGCCGGCGCAATCACTGCTCGCCTACCTCATGCTGAACGCAGACAAGTCTCATCGCCGGGAGCGGCTTGCAGGCTTGCTGTGGCCCGAATCGGAAGAATCGAACGCCCGAGGCAACCTGCGCCATGCGCTGTGGCGGCTGGGGAAGTCCATCGGCCGCGGCTACTTCCACACTCAAAGCGGCTCAATCGCGTTCAACACGCAGGAACCCTTCCGCCTGGACGTCGCCGTGCTGGAAGAGGGGCCGCGTGACGATTCGCTGGAGGCCATGCTTGAGGTCGTCTCCGCGTACGAGGGCGAGCTGCTGCCCGGCTTCTACGACGACTGGATCGACTTGGAGCGCGAGCGGCTGAAATCGGTGTACGAGCAGCGGATGAAGGGGCTGCTGGAACGTCTCGTGAACGAACACCGTTGGGCCGCAGTTCTGGAGTGGGGGGAGCGTTGGATTGGCCATGGGCAGTTCTCCGAGCAGCCTTACCGGGCTTTGATGCGGGCCCACTGGGCGCTTGGAGACCGGGCCAACCTGGCGGCCACCTACCATCGTCTGCGGGACAGCCTGGAGCAGGAGATGGACATTGAACCATCACCGCAGACTCAGAAGCTCTACGATGAGCTTGTGGAGAGCGAGTTTCCTGGTCATCCATCGCACCCTGAACCGGTACCGGATGAAATGATCCGCGCCGGAGACACGTTCGCCTCGTTTGATCAAGACTTGGAAGGGATTGACGCCCAGAACGGCCTCGAGCGTTCCACTCCTTTCGTGGGTAGGCAGCAGGAGTTGGCGCGGCTGGAATCGTACCTGGAGAGGACCGTGAACGAAGAAGGGCAGGTGGCCTTCGTCGTGGGCGATGCCGGCAGCGGGAAGACAGCGCTGGTCGAGGCGTTCGCCTCCAGGGCGGCGCAAACTCGCCCCCAATTGCTGACAGTGTTCGGCGCCTGCCACAGCTTCCCGGGGTTGGGAGATCCCTACACTCCGTTCCGAGAAGTCCTCACCATGCTTACCGGAGATGTCCACACGCGGATGCGGGCCGGATCGATATCCAGGGGGCAGGCCCAGCGGCTGCATAAGATCGCTCCGGAAACCCTGCGAACGATGGCGGAGCGTGCGCCCGACCTGATCCACGCATTCGTCCCTGAGCGGGTGGCGAAATCGGCGCTCCCAGCGGCGCCAGCCTCGAGCCTGATGGGCCCCCGAGCAGGAGAGATCACTGATCCGGCCTGGAGATCGATGACGACGCCACACATTCGGCGCTTGTTTGAGGAGTACGTGGAGGTGCTCAATCAGGTCACCGCTGAGCGGCCTCTGCTCATGGTCCTTGATGACCTGCACTGGATCGATCCCTCCTCAGCGGGGCTGTTGTTTCATCTCGCCCGACATCTACGGAACCTGCCGATCCTCGTCCTGGGGACGTACCGCCCAGAAGAAGTGAGACCGTTTCATGATGGTTCGCCGCATCCCTTGGACGGGGTGCTGACCGAACTCAAGCGGCTGTATGGGGACGTGTGGATTGACCTGGAAAGGGAGGGGCAGGGGCCCGGTCGGCCCATGGTGGATGCCCTGCTGGACATTGATCCCAACCAGCTGGGGGACGAGTTCCGGGAAAAGCTTGCGCGCGTCACCGCAGGTCATCCACTGTTCACGCTGGAATTGGTCAAGGATCTCAAGGACCAGGGCGGGATCGTACGCAATGAGGGAGGGGAGTGGGTAGAAACCGAGGGCTTCAGCTGGGAACATATCCCGGCCAAGGTAGAAGGGGTTATCGAAAGGCGAATTCGCGAGCTAGACCAAGAGCTGCGAGAGGCGTTGACGGTCGGCAGCGTGCAGGGGGATGTCTTTGCTGTCGAAGTGGTGGCCGCCGTCTTAGGGGTGGATCAAGCTGCCTTGGTCCGGCGGCTGAGCCGTGAAGCGGAGCGGGTCCACCACATCATCTTCGAGCTGGGTGAGGATCGGGATAGTGGCCGCGATCTCACCCGCTTTCGATTTCGCCATGTTCTGTTCCAGCGTTACTTGTATCAGAGATTGGGTCATGGAGAGCGCAGCCATCTGCATCGCGAGGTCGGCTTGGGATTGGAACGCGCCTATGGGGAGCAATCGGAGCGCATCGCGGCACAGCTTGCCGGCCATTTCCAAGCGGCAGGCCTGGCGGGCAAGGCCGTCAAATACTTGCGGTTCGCCGGCGAGCAGGCCCTGCGGGTTTCAGCCTATGAGGAAGCAGCTTCTCACCTGACGGCGGCCCTCGAATCGCTCGAAGAGGTCAGCGAAAGTGATGCTCCATCGCAGGACGCTCGGACCGTCCCGCCCGGTGAATACGAGAAAAGCCGGTTGCTCGCCAGACTGGGCGAGGCAAGGTACTATCTGGGAGCGCTTGAGGAAAGTCAGTCCAACCTTGAACAGGCCCTGGAGCTGTCCGGCCTGAGGGCCGTTCCCCGGGACCGACGCGGCCTCTGGGTGGGGTTGGCCGGCCAGCTTATCGTTCAGGCTTGGCATCTGCTTGTGCCGTACCGACTGGGCACGAATTGGGCCGCTTCACGGATCCAGAACCTGGAGGGGGCTTCGTTGCTGCAGATGCTGGGCGAGGTTTACCTTTTCACGAGAGATCCATATTGGGTGACCTACGCCGCGCTGCGCTCATTGAACCTCGCAGAAAGAGCGGGCTCCTCGCCGGAGCTCGCCAAGGCGTACGCCGGCATGTCGGTGATCGCGCCTCAGCTCCGGCTGCACAGGCTGGCCTCGCATTACTACGAGCGAGCTCAAGAGGTTGCGGAGGCGGTGGGCCAGCCCAGCGCAATGGCATACGTGTGGCTGGCCAGCAGCCTATATCTGACGGGAACGGGACGGCTGCGCAAGAGCAGAAGAGCCCTTGAACGGGCGAACGAACTCCTCGACGATCAAGGTGACTGGAACCGCTTGGCGATCGGCTTGGCCTTGCTGGGCGCCGTGCATACTCTGGAGGGAAATTTCAAGGAACGCGAGCGACAAGTGGAGAAACTTCACTCCCTCGCCTCACGCAGCGGCAGCATGCAGCATCAAGTATGGGCGCTTCATGCCCTTGGTGAAAACCTCCTCCTGGCTGGGGAGAAAGGCGACATGCCGCGCGCAATCGAACACATTCGGCGCGGGCTTGCCCTGGCGGAGCAAACCAGAGGGCAGGCTGAAGAGGCGTTCGCCACCGGTCTGCTCGCGGTGGCCCATTATCGCAACGGCGACCCGGAGCGGGCCCTGCAGGCCGCCGACCAGGCCGTTGAGCGTATGGAGCATGCGCCCCCGGCCACCTATACGGCGCTGGAGGGGTACTCAGGCGTGGCGGAGACCTGTCTTGGCCTGTGGCGCGCTGGGGCCGAGGGAACCGACAAACATCGGATCGAGTCCATTACGCGCTGGGTCAGCAATGAGCTGCAGCGTCAAGCCAAGATCTTCCCCGTTATCGAGCCGCGCGCATGCCTTTGGTCAGGGATACATCGCGCAACAGAGGGGGACTTGAAACGAGGGCGTGCATCCGTAACAAAGTCCCTGGAGACGGCCCGTCGAATGGGAATGCCGTTCGATCAAGCGTTAGCCCACCACCATTTGGCTCTCTTACACACGGACGATCGGGATCGCCGGCGAGCTCACCTGCTGCGCGCAAAGGAACTGTTCGGGAAGCTGTCAGCGGCGTTCTGGCTGGCCAGTACGGAACGCGAGCTGACGGCCGTCGATGAGGGCTGAGCCGGCTCCAGTTCGCCGCCGGTTCTACGATCTGGCTCTTCGAACTCAAGGCGGCATCGAATCCATCCTGACCCACAGACGACTTCCGCTGGTCCTGGGAGTGCTGGTCGTGCTGGCCAGCCTGCCCGCGATGGCGGTCGGTTTTATGTGGGATGATGTTGTTCACCATGCATGGCTGAGCAACCCGCAGCAAGTCCATCCCGAGCTGGAGCGCCTCGGCTTGCTGCCCGACCGCCCGGGCACATTCGCAACGGCGGTCATGAACCAGTTCGCATACACGGGGCCAGATCGAACGGCGCGCGACTTGATGGATTTGGGCATCGTGCCATGGTGGTCCTCCCCCACCGCAGAACTGAGGTTCTGGCGTCCGTTGGCCTCCGCCACGCATTGGTTGGACCATCGGCTTTGGCCGAACTCCACGGCGGCGATGCACCTGCAAAACACAATCTGGCTTGGGGCGGCCGCAGGGGTCGTCGCGCTCGTCTATCGGCGATTCCTCGGCGTGACATGGGTGGCGGGTCTGGCCGCGGTGATGTACGCGTTCGACGACGCCTACTTTCTCCCTGTGGCATGGGTCGCCGGGCGCAATACCATCATGGCGGTGGTGTTCGGCGCCCTGGCCCTGCTGGCCCACGACCGCTGGCGCCGTCAGGGCCGCCTGGAGTTAGGCGCCCTGAGCTGGTTGGCTCTCTCGGCGTGTTTGCTCTCGTCAGAATTTGGTCTGTCGGTCGTTTTTTATCTGCTGGCCCACTCGTTATTCCTCGATCGAGCAGGGGCCAAATCACGCCTGACATCGCTTCTTCCCGCCCTGGGCATCTGCCTGGTTTGGTGGGGGAGTTATAGGGGACTCGGATACGGGGTCCGAGAGACGGGAATGTATGTGGACCCGCTCAGCAGCCCCGGTTTCTTCGCCTCAGGCTTGTTGGAACGAGGTCCTTTGCTTGTGCTGGGTCAGTGGGGCCTCCCACCGGCCGCCCTGAACGCCTATCTCTCGCCTCCACTGCGACAATGGCATGGGTCGATCGCCGTTATGTTCGTCCTTTTGCTGGCCGTTTGGCTCGCGCCGCTCGTGGTACGAGATCGTGTGGCGGCGTTTTTCGCCACCGGCATGGTTCTTTCGCTGGTTCTGGCGAGCGCCGGAAGTCCTGCCCATGATCGCCGACTCCTGTTTGCTGGCGTCGGGGCCATGGGGTTGATCGGGCGAATGCTGTCGGGTTGGTATCTGGGAGATCCACACCTGCCGCAATTTCGTCCTTGGCGGAGGCTGGTCGCAGCGAGCATAACGCCCTTGCTGATCGTTCATCTGGGGCTTGCGCTGGGCCATAGAGGTCTCATTGCCAGCTCGATGTTTGAAGCCAATCGAGTCGGCGAAGAGACCGCGCTCGTTTCCAGCGTGCCGAAGCTGGCCGGTCAGACTCTGGTGGTGATCAACTCGCCCAGTCCATTTACAATCCTGTTTTCGCCTTACCTACGTGCCGAGGCCGGCCTGGAGGTTCCCCGGCGAGTGCGCGTCTTGGCCCCGGCATATTCGGCCCTTGAACTGCGGCGCACCTCGGATCGAACCTTGGTTCTGGAGGCGAAAGCCGATAGCTTGCGAACACTGCAAATGGTGCCTCGAACTCCGCCGGTTCACCCCGTCTACTACCTATGGCAGTCAAACCGGGTCTTCCGGTCGAGGGCAGGTGGGACCGGGCGCTGGGAGTCGATCGCAGTCGAAGGGATGCGGATCTCGGTGTTGGACGTAGGAAGGGATGGATTCCCGAGGCGGGTGTCTTTTAGCTTCGATCGATCACTCGATGATCCCGACCTGGTCTGGGTCGTTTGGGATTGGCAGCGGTGGGGCTATGCCGAGGTGGAGCCGCCGCAGGCGGGTCGGACTTGGCACTTCCGGGGGCCGCTCGACGGCGAACCCGTACCCGGCACAGCGGAACTGCTCAGCTGGCAACCCGCCCGCTGATCGCCCTGGCGATCGGCCCGGATCGGCCCTACCTTCAGGCGACAGTGGGCTTCAACCGGCGCGGCAGGAGCACATGCCGCCGCAAGCACAGGCACCCGCGCTTGGGGCGGCCGAAAGGTCCGGCGTGTCCTTGCCGATGGCCGGGTTGGCGATCAATGAGAGCGAGCGCGAGGTGTGGTCACCACCGCAGGTCGGGCATTCGATGGCCGCGTCGGCTTGGGCCATCGGGCGCAGCGATTCGAATGGTTCCTGGCAATCTAAACACGCGTACTCGTACAGGGGCATAATCGTTCGGCCTCCATGTGTTAGGTCGAGCCTCTGGGCTCGGCCCTTACCGTCTGAATTCTGGCGTTTGTTGCGTCAAGTGTACCATCTGGCGGCTGCATCGCGCGCCGCTCGACCGTGTCACCGAGCGCCGGCGCGCCATCGAAGCGCCATGCGCCTACTGGGGGCGGGCGGCCGAACGACGAGTGACACGTCACAAATGCAAAGGGCTTACCGTCGGCTTGTGCCGCATGGGGGCCGTCGAAGCCTGGTATGAGCCTGTCCTGAGCCCGTCGAGGGACGTGCCAGAGGGGATGAGCGGCTGTGCGGGAACTCTCCTCCAAGTCGAGCGGGCACTTGCGCCCATCGATGCAGGTACCATGGGGGGCAAGAAGGATCCCCTATTTTGGAGGGTTGCTGCCGGGCTTAGAGATCCGGCGTCGGATGTAGGCTTGCAGCGCGCTAGGAGCCGCCGTCTTTGCGACGGATTTCGTGCTGGTCGAAGTCGCGGGCCACGGTCACATTCGGGAATACCGCGGAGGCCTCCTCGTAGATCTGGCTTTCGCGGTAGCGGCGTGAGATATGGGTGAGATACAGGTGCCCCACGTCGGCCTGTTTGGCCAGCTGGGCCGCCTCGCGCGCCGTCAGGTGGCCGAACCGTTCGGCCAGCTCACGCTCGTATTCCAGATACGTGGCCTCAATCACCAGGCCGTCGGCGGCGGTGCAGACGTCGACGATGTCCTCCGTGCTCCCGCAGTCGCCTACATGCACGAGCCGGGCCCCGCGTCGCTCCGCGCCTAAAACGTCGTCCGGGTGAATGGCGGTGCCGTCGTCGAGCGTGACCGATTGCCCCTCGACCAAGTCGCGGCGGATCGGGCCCTCGGGGACCCCGAGCGCGGCCGCCTTTTCGGGCAGAAAGGGCCGGCGCGCTTGCTCTTCGAAGGCGTAGCCGAACACGTCCGGCCCGCGGTGGGTGACCGGGAAGGCGACCACGCGCAGCCCGTCCTCCTCCAGGATGACCCCTGGATCGACCGGGATCAATTCGATGTCCATGTGAGGGCGGTTGCCGCGCAGCACGACGCCGAAGATCAAATCGCGGACCCGCTCGAGGGCCCACCTTCCGCCCCAGATCTCCAGACGTTCGATGGCCTCCCAGCGAGAAAACGTCGAAAGCAGCCCACCCAAACCGAGGATGTGGTCAAGGTGACCGTGGGTGACCAGAACGCGGTTTAAGCGTCTGAATCCGACACCAGCGCGCAGGATCTGCCGCTGGGTGCCCTCACCGCAGTCGATCAGGAAGCGCTGGTCGCGGAAGTTGACGATTTGAGCGGTGAGGCCCCGGTGGACTGAAGGGGCCGAGGCGGATGTTCCGAGGAAAGTGAGTTCGAACAAGGCCAGCCCCGTCTGTGGAGTGGTTGCATGCTACATGGGCCGAAAGCCGGCCCATGACCGCCCCATTGTACCTCAACGGGGCACGGGGGCTTTTAGGACCAGCGTGGGGCCTTGGTCATTGAAGTGAACGCCGCGGCTAAAGCCGCCGCGGCCACCGCGCCGGGGACCAAAGCCGGGGTGAGCCAGGCCAAGCTGATCCCCCACAGCGCGGCGAGCAGCATGGCGGCCGCGAAGTAGCGCTGCCCGAATGCCAGGCTCCACAGCTTGGCGGGTGTCCAGGACGGCTGGATCGCGCCGAGCATGACGGTCGTCACTCCGGCTGCGAACAAGCCCAGTGAAATCCAGGAAGGCCAACCCTCGAACGCCAGGATGACCACCGTCGCCGGAAGCATGACCAGAATGCCGTGCAGGGCTGCAAGCCCGCGCGGCGTATTTTGGTGGGACCCGCGGATCCGGTGCAGCAGCACGCCCATCACCCCGGCGAATCCAAGGTAGATGGCCGCGATTCCGAACGACAGGATGATCGTGATCATGCTCATCGGCACCTCTAGAAGCGATATATCTGCTTCGAGGGGTGCAAGCTCTGTGCCGGACGGCTGGTGGGGGATTGGGGATCAAGCGGTGCGGGCGATCGCGGTCAGGCCCAGCACGACCAGGGCGAGGATGAGGTTGATGCTGGTGAGGCGGGCGTCCAGCTCGGCCGCGTCATGGTCGAAATCGCCCTCCCGGGAACGTGTCATGAGAGACCTCTCCAGTCTGGGGTGGAGCACCCAGGTTTGCAGCGCGGCGGCGATCACCATCAGCGCGATAGCGACGTGCTTGGCGAAGATCGCCGCAGCCCAACGGTTGCCCAGGCCGAGCAGCCCCTGGTAATTGGGGTTGGCCGACATCTGCGTCAAACCGGTTCCGATCAGCACGGCCAGACTGAGCCAGCTCAGGGGTTGAAATCGGGTGCGGACTCGGCGCAGCAAACGCAGGGCCTGGTCGTTCGTCGAGGAGCCGTCGAGCGAGGGGTGCAGCACCGCGGCCTGGAAGAAAAGGCCGCCGATCCAAACCACGGTGGCGGCCATGTGCAGCCAGTAGGCGGCCGTCAGTGCGAGCAGGGACATCCCGGCCGGATCGTCACTCGGCCCCGTCGGGCGTTGGGGTTTCCGCCGTCGGGGTGGGGGTGGGGCCTTCACCGTCCGGCGTGGCGGTGGGTTCGTCAGGAGGGGGTCTGCGCGGCGGCGCGGTGGCGGTCCGGCACATATCCCGCGCCTCTGTTGCCGTCGGGTAGACGGTGGCGTTGTCCCAGGCCAGGAGCGATTCGTCGTAGTAGTCCTCGGCGGCGCAAGGATCGTCGGCCTGGACGAGCTGGTCGGCGTAGTTCTGAGCGGAGACGGCGTACTTGATGTATGCGTCGTTGCGCAGGTATGGAGCCACGAGGTAGACTTGGGCGAATTGCGCCACCGCCTGGGCCCAGTTCACTCCCATGTAGCTGTTGGCTTTTAGATACAGACCGGCCCAGTTCTGCCAATTGATGGCATCGCGATCCAAGGGTCCAAAGGTCTGGGCCTGAGCGAGGTCGTACATCCCCTCCTCGAGCATGCCCTCCTCGGAGATCCGCTCCACCCCGCGGTTGCGCAGGGCCAAATACAACATGCCGTCAACTTCCACAGCCCGATGCTCCGGGTCCTTGGCCCGGAGCGCCCGCAGGGTCTGCACCGCCGCGGTCCAGTTCTCCTCGCGCAGCGCCACGTCAGCCTGCTCGAACAGGTCCTGCACCGGGGCCAGGTTGGGCGTAGGCGTAGCGGCGACGGTCGGCGACGCGGTCGGCTGGTTGAGGTGAAGAAGCGCTTCGGCCAACCGTTCGGGTGCGCCCGGATAGGAGGGATCCAGCTGGATGACATGCTCGAGGCGCTGACGCGCTAACTCGTAGCGGCCGGCTTCCAGATCTTCCACACCGCGCCGGAACTGCTCCTCGGCCTGCCCCTGAACGGCCGCCTGGCGGGCTTGCTGACGCTGTTCGATGCCGGCGAAGTAACCGGCCACCCCTGCCAGCAATGAGGCGACCACGAACAGAAGCAGGAACCACCTCAGCCGGTGCCAGAGCCCGGACGCGGATTCATCCGAGGCGTTCACCGGTGTGCTCGTATTTTGGGTGTCCGCAAGGTCTGAGGATTGTGGTTCTGCGGAGGACATGGTGGGCATTATACCGTAGAGATATCGTTTCTTGACGCTGTCGAACGAGGGGTGGTAAGATGCGAATCCCACCCGAAAAGGATCCCTCCGAAGGATGGTAATTGAGAAGGTGCAATGTACCTGAGCGGTAGCAAATGGAGCATGCGCAAGAAGCGGCGCAGGCCCTCCAATCCCTTGCGAATCCTCGTGCTCATTCTGTTGATCGCGGGCGCCATCTACCTGGAACGGGTCGTCGTCCCCTCGGTGCCGCCGTTGTTTGTGGCCACGCCGACCCCCACGCGCAGTCCCGCTGCGATCCTACTCGAGGCGGAGAGCCTGTATCAAGCCGGCAAGCTGCAACAGGCCGAAGCCGCCTACCAACAGGCGATCAACGTCGATCCCGAAAGCGTCAACTACTACATCGAGCTGGCTCGCCTTCAAGCGCTCAATGCCGAACTGGAGGACGCCGAGACGAGCGCCCGCAACGCCCTTTTGATCAGTCCGAGCTCGCCGCAAGCGGCGGCGACCTTAGCGTGGATATTGGATCTGCGCGCCAACCAAGCCACGGACACGCAGCAGCGGCTGGAGCTGCTTGACGCCGCCCGGGAGCAGATCGATCGCGCCTTGGCGCAGAACCCGGAGTCCGCGAGCGTGTACGCTTATCACGCCGAGATCCTCGTCGACGAATACCTGTTCGCCGGGGAGGACACCATCGAGCAGGCGCGCGCCGAGGCCGAGCGGGCCATCCAGTCCGACCCCCAGTCGCTGGACGCCCACCGGGCGATGGCCATTTTCTGGGAGTCGACCGGCAATTACCAGCAAGCGCTCGAATCGTACGAGGCGGCGATGCGCATTAACAACAACCTTTCGATCCTGCACCTGAAAGTGGGGGATATGCACCTGGCCTTGGGCAATACCGACGCCGCCATTGATCGCTACGTCCGGGCCAGTTCGTTGGCCCCGACCGACGTAACCCCCCTGCGCCGCATTGTGCTCGCCTACTCGCGGGTCGGTCAGTACGCCCGGGCCAGTCAGTACGCCGCCGATGCGGTGCGCCTGCGGGCCTCGGACCCGGTGCTGCACGGCATTTTGGGCCAGACGTACCGCAAGAACAACGAGCTCGAGAGCGCGGTCGAGCAGTTGGGCCTGGCGATTCACGGCGGCACGATCCCCGGCGCGTGGACGATCAATGGGCAGGTGATTCAGATCGGCGATGATACCGTTATTGAGGGCGATGTCGGCGTGGGCGACACGGTCCGGGCCGAGGTCGAAACCGCCGAGGGAGGCGGCCGACTCGCCGTCCGAATTGGGGCTGTCGCCGTGGGCGAGGCGGAGGCCGCGGGCGATTCGTTGCAGGTCATCGCCGGCGTGGTGGAGGAAATTCGGGAGCCAGTACGCGTGGAAGGGCTGGGGCTGGACGACGGGAGCCAGGCGGTCGAACTGTACTATACGTACGCGCTCGCCCTGGCCGAGACGAACCGCTGTGAACTGGCGGCCGATATATCGCAGGCGATCCTGCTCGGCGTTCAGGATGACGAGACGGCGCGCTTCAACGCCGAGGAGGCGCTGCGGATCTGCGGCGAGGTCGAGTTGATCCCCCCCCCCGACCCCCCCCCCCACGGCGACTCCGGGGAGCTGACGGCTCCCACAGCCCCCATGCATCTGCGCGGCGAGCCATTACGACTGGGCAGCAAGCAGGGACCCAACTGGTGGCGCATCGCCTTCCTGTTGGCCATGATCGGCTTCGGAGTCTGGATTCTCCGGCTCCAGAACACGGGTCAGGTGCGCCCGCTGTTCTTGCCGACGCCGACGACCACTCGCACGGCGAATTCGCACGCCGATGAGGCCATCACCCATATGAGCGCGGGCAACATGGCCCGGGCCGTCGCCGCTTACCAGAACGCGGTTCAGGCGGAACCTGAACAAGCGGCGCTGTGGGCCGAGCTGGCGCGCGTCCAGACCTACTTCAGCGCGCTGCAGGCGAATGGCGAGGATCGGCTGGCGCGCTTAGCCGAGGCTCGGCAGTCGATCGAGCGGGCGGTCGAGCTGGCGCCCGACGACAGCTTCGTGCAGGCAGTGCGCGCCCTCGTCTACGATTGGTCCGCCTCCGCTTACGGCGGCGACAACCCCTCTCAATTCGATTCCATGCTCAAAGAGGCCAGCGAATCCTCCATTCGCGCCATGCAGTTGGATCCTGAGAGCGTCCGTGCCCGGGCCTTTCGGGCTGAGGTACTCGTCGACCAAGGCGACTACGTTCAGGCGTACGACCTGGCGGAGCAAGCCGCGCTCGACGCCCAGGGAAACGCCGCCTCGATCCCCGCCGACGCCCGAGTGGACGCGCATCGGGTGTTCGGGCTGGTGCTCGAGAACAACGGCAGCTACCGTCAGGCAATCGAGGAATACGACAAGGCGATCCAGATCAACCCCAACCTGACCTTCCTGTATCTGCGTAAGGGCGCCAACTACCGCCGTCTGGCGGGCAGCGCGACCGCCGGCGCAGCGCGGGACAATCTCATCGACCAGGCGCTCTCAGCGTTCGATCAGGCCGCGCGCATCAATGAGCAGAATGGAATTCAGGACCCGATCCCCTACTTGGCGATCGGACGTACCTACTTGCAGGAGGGGGAGTTCTTCGTGGCGGCCCGCAACGTGGAGCGGGCGGTGACGCTTGATCCGGGCAACCCCGACCTGTACGGCTTTCTGGGCATCGTCTACTACAAGGGCCGCAACTACGAAAGCGCCCTTCCGGTGCTCGAGTGCGCCGTCGAGGGCTGCAGCGAAGAGCAGACCGGGGATCTGCTGTGCAACGTGCTGCAGATCATCCGCTGCGAGGAAAATGTGCCCGTGGCCTCTCACGGGGAGGTGGTCCCCGGGCAACGGCTGGGATCGGACAGCCTCGAGCACTACTACACCTACGCCTCGGCCCTGGCCTTCATGGACTTCTGTGACCAGGCCGAACCCTTGTTCCAGCAGTTAATGACCGCGTTCGGTTCCGACCCCACCGTGGCGGCCATCGTGACCGAAAACAGGGCGATCTGCAGCGCTTCCGGCGGCAGCCCCAATACGGCCCCCTCCGAGCCAAACTCTTGACTCTCCCCCGCCTTTTGAGTACACTTCAAATCGTGCATTAGCACTCGCGGCTCGAGAGTGCTAATTTGTAAATTGTGTCACTCATTCCACCATTTGCCGATTAGAGGAGGAAGAGCATGTCCATTAATCTCACACCGTTGGGCGACCGCCTGATTGTCAAGCCCATCGAGCAGGAGGAGACCACGCCGGGCGGCATCGTGCTCCCCGAAACGGCCAAAGAGAAACCGCAGAAAGGCGAAGTCATGGCCGTGGGGCCCGGCGCGCGCGATGAGGACGGAGATCGCATCCCCATGGATGTGTCCGTCGGCGACAGGGTGCTGTTCGCCAAGTATTCTGGGACCGAGTTCAAAGTTGACGGTGACAAGGTGTTGATCCTGCGCGAGAGCGACGTGCTCGCCCTCGTGGAGGAATGACCTGATTCGGCACCGACGAACACCATAATCTGAGCACTCTTTTGAGAGGAGACAGTTGACGATGGCACCAAAACAACTTTCATTTTCGGAAGACGCGCGCATGCACCTCAAGGACGGGGTGGACATGCTCGCCCGGGCCGTGGCGACGACGCTGGGCCCAAAGGGGCGCAACGTCGCCCTGGATCGCAGCTTTGGATCCCCGACGATCACCCACGACGGCGTCACCGTGGCCAAGGAAATCGAGCTGGATGACCCGTACGAGAACATGGGGGCCCAGCTGCTCAAGGAGGCCGCCACCAAGACCAACGACATCGCCGGCGACGGTACGACGACCTCGACCGTCCTGGCTCATGCGATGGTGACGGAGGGCCTGAAGAGCCTTGCCGCCGGTTCGAACCCCATGATGCTCAAGCGTGGCATCGAGGCCGCTTCCAAGGCCGTGGCCCAGGCGATCGCCGATGGTTCGATCGATGTGACCACCAAGGAGGAGATCGCTTCGGTCGCCGCCATTTCCGCACAGGATAAGGAAATCGGCGAGCTCATCGCCGAGGTCATGGACAAGGTCGGCAAAGACGGCGTGATCACCGTCGAGGAGTCCAAAGGCCTCGAGTTCGAAACGGAGTATGTCGAGGGCATGCAGTTCGACCGCGGCTACATTTCTCCATATTTCGTGACCGACAACGAAAACATGGAAGCCGGGGTCGAGGAGCCCTACCTTCTGATCCACGACAAGAAGATCTCGGCGGCGCAAGATATCGTGCCTCTGCTCGAGAAGCTGGTGCAAATGGGCAAGCGTGAGCTGGTCATCATCGCCGAGGACATCGAGGGGGAAGCCTTGGCCACGCTGGTCCTGAACAAGCTGCGCGGTATGCTCAATGTGGTCGCCGTGAAGGCGCCCGGTTTCGGGGATCGCCGTAAGGCCATGCTCCAGGATATCGCCATTCTGACCGGCGGTACGGTGATCACCGAGGAGCTCGGACGGAAGCTGGAGTCGACCACCATCGACGACCTCGGACAGGCCGGCAAGGTGGTTGTCACCAAGGACGACACGACGATCGTTGAGGGCAAAGGCGATCGGGATCGGATCAAGGGCCGCATCGAGGAGATCAAGGTCGAGATCGAGCGCTCAACGAGCGACTACGACCGCGAAAAGCTCCAGGAGCGGCTGGCCAAGCTTTCCGGCGGCGTTGCGGTCATCCGCGTCGGCGCCGCGACCGAGACCGAGCTGAAAGAGAAGAAGCACCGGGTCGAGGACGCGCTGTCGGCGACCCGCGCTGCAGTTGAGGAAGGAATCGTGCCTGGCGGCGGCGTAGCCCTCATCAACGCTCTGTCTTCGATCGAGAATTTGACCATGGATACCGACGATGAGAACATCGGCGTCCGCATCGTGCGCAAGGCCATGCTTGTACCCATGCGCCGAATCGCACAGAACGCCGGTGAGGACGGCGCGGTCATCATCGACGCGGTGCGCCGCGAACAGCAGAAGAACGGCAACAAGAACGTCGGCTACGACGTCCTGACGAACCAGTACGTCGATATGGTCAAAGCCGGAATCATCGATCCGGCCAAGGTCACCAAGGGCGCGCTGGAGAACGCCGCCTCGATCGCGGCGATGATCCTGACCACCGAAGCCCTGGTCACCGACGCGCCGGAGGACGAGAAGAACGGAGGCGGTCCGCAGCAGCCGCCGATGCCGGACTACTAAACCGGCGACCCGGCCCTGTGAAGGCCCAAAAGATTCGGACAGCCCCTCGCGACGAGGGGCTGTCCGTCATTTCAACCCGATGCACGATCAATGATCTGAGAAGCGGGCGGGAGTTCGCTTCGGTGGAGGTGGAGACGACATGGGAAATGAAGCGCAGCGCCCGGCATTGCGCCGTTCCCGCAGCGACCGGGTGATCGCGGGCGTCTGCGGCGGCTTGGGAGAGTTCTTCGGGATCCGTTCGTTCTGGTTCCGCCTGGGATTCCTGATGGCCCTGATTCCCGGTGGCCTGCCGGGTCTCGTGCCTTACCTGGTGCTCTGGATCATCATCCCGAAGGCCAAGTGACAGGCCGTTCGCTCCGTAAGTTCGCAAAGGATTGCGCTGCTCCCTGAGCGGGGGGCCGCCGGCCTCCGGCCAGGGGCAACGGCCTCATGCGCTTCCCCTCGAGAAAACCCGTGAAGGGAGGACCCGCAGGTCGCGCCTGCGCTCCCCGATTCCGGAGTACCGGCGCTGAAGCCGTGAGGCGGGCCGCCCCGCCGCTTGTCCCGGTCGGGGCACAATACCCAGCTGCTGACGGTCCGGCTAAATCTTTCGTACACCGAGGGATGAGGGCTTCGACGAGGCTCGTGACGGACCGTCATGGCCGCTTTGGGGCGCATCGCGATCCCCGGCGCCGGGCTGCGGATGAGTGACGGATCAGGGCCCACCCTGACCAGGACGATATGGACCACTCCCCGCTGGACGCGCTCGCCCAGCGCTCGACCTGCGGCCCGACTACCCATTTTCCACGACCACCTGCCCCCGCTTGATGACCTTGGTCACGAGGTTCCCTCCAAAGCGATATCCGAGGTGCCGGTAATCTGAGACCTCCAGGATCAGCAGATCGGCGAGCTTGCCCGGCTCAATGCTGCCGATCATCCGCGCCCGGCCGATGGCCGCCGCGGCGTTGATGGTGGCCGCGGCGATCGCCTGGGCCGGCGTCAGCCGAAGCTCTCGGCAAGCGACCGCGAGCGCGAACTGCATCGATTCGCACCATGCGGTTCCCGGATTGAGATCGGTGGCCAAGGCCAACACGGCGCCGGCTTTGAGGAATGCCTCGGCCGGCGTGTAGCGGTCCTGGCCCAGGCCGAACGGCGTGCAGGGCAGACTGACGGCGACGGTTACGGAACGCCCCAAGGCCTCGATCTCGGCAGGGGGCGTCTCGACCAGGTGATCGACGGAGACGGCTCCCAGTTCCACCCCCATCTGGGTAGCCCCTAACCCTTCGAACTCATCGGCGTGGAGCTTCAGCGGAAAGCCCCGCTCGTCCGCTGAGCCCAAGAGGGTACGGCTCTGCTCAACGTCGAAGGCCCCCCGCTCGCAGAACACGTCGAAAAAGGGCAGCTCCCGACCTGCGCACCGCTGCCTCCACCAACTTTCAACCTCCGGCAGCATCTCCTCCTTCACGTACTCGACGTATCCGTCGGCGTCCTGTTCGAATTCTGGCGGAATCGCATGCGCTCCCAGGAGCGTGGCGGCTAGCTCCCACGGCCCCTCCTCGTCGAGCACGACGATGGCTTCGAGTATGCGCAGTTCCGTCTCGACGTCGAGACCGTAGCCGGTCTTGGCCTCCGCCGTGGTGGTGCCCAGGGCCAGCATACGCCGCAGCCGCTGCCGGCCGGCCGCAACGAGCGCCTCGAGACTTGCCCGGCGTGTCTCGCGTACCGTGGAGAGAATGCCGCCCCCGGCTTCGAGGATCTCGAGATAGGGGACCCCTGAAAGCCTCTCTTCGAATTCGTGGGCTCGGTCTCCGGCCCAAATGAGGTGTGTGTGGGGATCGACGAAACCGGGCATCACGACGCGGCCCTCGGCGTCCAGCAGACGCTCGGCCTCGAATTTCCGGCGCATCTCATCCGATGGGCCGGCCGCGAGAACCCGGCCGTCTCTCACCGCGACGGCCCCGTCGGCCACCAGCCCGAGTTCGCCGAGGTCGTGCCCGCGCTGGGGGCCGCCGGCGAGCGTCAGAAGCTGGCCGGCGTTGAGAATCAGCAGATCAGCTCGCTCTCCTGTGGCCGTCATGGTCACTCACCTTCCTCCTCCACGCGAACGAACGCGAACAGTGTGATCAGGGCCACGACGTCGAGCCCGGCCGCGCTGAGGGCGTTCCCGACCAGCGTGCTGGTAAACAACATCGGGCCCAGCGCGGCGCCCGCGGCGCGGCCGAGTGAAAGGGCGGCTACATTGCTGGCCATCACGGTGGCCCTGGCGGCCGGCAGCACCTGGGTCATCAGCGGGATGGCGCCCACGATGATGACCTCGAAGGTCATGTAGAAGAGGAACAGGCCGACCAGCGCCGTGGGCAGCGTGCGCCCGAGCCCGATCAGCCCGAGCGAGGCCAGCGCGTTCAGGCCAATGGCGATACCGACCAGGCGGCGCTTGCCCAACCGGTCGGACAGCCCGGCGACCGTGCCTTCGCCCGATAGCTCGGCCAGGCCGAGCACGGCGGTGGCTGCGCCAAGCGCGGCGACCTGCAAACCGAAGGCCGTCTCCATCCACACCCCGTACATAATATTCACGGACTCGTTGCCCATGCTCGTCAGGGTGCCGACGGCCAGACCGGCCAGCGCCGGACGGTGCCGCAGCAACAGATGGAAGCTGCTGCGTACAGAGCTGCGCGGACCTCCGCCAGCCGGATCCGCCGGGATCAGGCGCCACAGGACGATCATCACCCCGACCGTCAGCGCCGCGATCCACGGGAACGGCGCCTGCCAACCCTGGCGATCGATCAGCCAACCCATGATCGGGATTCCGATCAGGCTGGCGGCCGACCAGCCGACTTCGGTGATGGCGATGGCCAGCCCTCGGCGGGCGTAGGCGATGCGGTCGCCGAGGTACGCTTGCATCGCCGGGTCGAAAATCAGCTTGCCCACCATCGAGACCAGCAGCGCGGCAAAGAAGAACGCGTAGATCGGCCGCAACGGCAGCAGCAGGTAGCCGACGGCGACCAGCCCCAGACTGACGATCATGGCCCACTTTCGGCCCCGCACATCGGCGACCGACCCCAGGAAGGGCGAAAACGCGCCCAGCAGAGAGCGGGCCGTGACGGCCAACGCCAGCGACTGCAGGTCCACGCCCAGCCCGCGGGCGAAGACCGGCAGGAACGGGTAGACCATTCGGTAGCCGGTGTTGATGACGGCCCGGGTCGCGGAGAAGGCCGCCAGCTGGAAGCGAAGCCGGGTGGGCTTTGGGACGCTGGAAGGAGCGGCTTTCATGCGCCGCGGCCGTCAGCGAGGTCACGCTTGCCGACTGTGTCCCCGGTCTGCGGCTCTTGAGCAAGCGGCGTGGGGCGGCCGCTTGTTCCGTGCGGGGGCTGGGTGGCTGGGAACATGCAAAGATTGTACTGTGCTCAGCGGCCGTTGCGGCCGAGGGGGTCAGGTCCCAGCGCCCGAATCCCCCAGCGGCATGTGAATACGGTGCACGGCGGCGGCCTCGATCGCCGCTTCGTAGCCCGCGTCCGCGTGGCGGACCACGCCGAGACCGGGGTCGACGGTCAGCACGCGCTCGAGGCGCCTCGCCGCCGCTTCGCTGCCGTCGGCGACGATCACCTGGCCCGCATGCTGGCTGTAGCCGATACCGACGCCGCCGCCGTGATGGAACGAAACCCACGTGGCGCCGGAGACGGCGTTGAGCAGCGCATTGAGCACCGGCCAATCGCTGATGGCGTCGCTGCCGTCGAGCATCGCTTCGGTTTCCCGGTTGGGAGAGGCCACCGAGCCGGCGTCGAGGTGATCGCGGCCGATCACGATCGGCGCCCGCAGCGTCCCGTCGGCCACCATCTCATTGAAGCGCAGCCCGGCCCGGGCGCGTTCTCCGTAGCCCAGCCAGCATATGCGGGCGGGCAGGCCCTGGAATGGGACCTGGTCTTTGGCCAGTTGAAGCCAGCGGTGCAGATGCTCATCGTCGGGGAACAGGTCCATGACCGCTTCGTCGGTCCGGTAAATGTCCTCGGGCTCTCCGGATAGCGCTACCCAGCGAAAGGGTCCCTTCCCTAAGCAGAACAACGGCCGAATGTAGGCGGGCACGAATCCCGGGAACGAGAACGCGCCCTGCACGCCTGCGTCGTGGGCCCGTTGGCGCAGGTTGTTGCCGTAGTCGAAAACCTCGGCGCCCTGTTCTTGAAAGCGCAGCATGGCCTCGACGTGCCGGGCGATGGAGTCCATGGCCCGGTCGGCGTACGCCTCCGGATCCGACCTGCGCAGTTGATCCGCTTCGCCCACGGTCATCTCGGTCGGGACGTACGAGAGCAGGTCGTGAGCCGGGGTTTGGTCGGTGACGACATCCGGCGCCACGCCCCGGCTCACCAGCTCCGGGTAAACGGTGGCCGCGTTGCCGATCAGGCCAACCGAGTACGGCCGCTCCTCGGCCATCGCCTCCTCGATCCAGGTCATGGCTTCCTCGAGCTCTTCACTGAGCGCCTGAACGTAGCCCTGATTCAGCCGGCGCTCCGCCCGATTCCGGTCGACTTCGACCACCAGCCCGACGCCTTCGTTCATCGTGACCGCCAGCGGCTGAGCGCCACCCATTCCGCCGAGACCCGCGGTCAGCACGAACTTGCCCTTCAGAGAGGGCCAGCCGCGCTGGCGGGCCAGCGAGCCCAGGGTCTCGTAGGTTCCCTGCAGGATGCCCTGAGTGCCGATGTAAATCCAGGATCCTGCCGTCATCTGTCCGTACATCATCAGACCCTTGGCAGCCAGCTCATCGAAGTGCTTCTGTGTAGCCCAGTGGGGCACCAGGTTCGAATTGGCGATCAGCACGCGGGGGCCGTCGCTGTGGGTCCGGAAGACGGCCACCGGTTTGCCCGACTGGACCAAGAGCGTCTGATCGGGATCGAGAGATCGCAGCGCCTCGAGGATGGCATCGAAGGACTTCCAGTCCCGGGCGGCCTGGCCGCGGCCGCCGTACACGACGAGGTCCTGCGGCCGTTCGGCGACTTCAGGATCGAGGTTGTTCTGGATCATGCGGTAAGGGGCTTCGATGAGCCAGTTCTTGCAGGTCAGTTCGGTTCCGCGCGGGGCGCGGACGGTGCGGGCGGGTGCCATAGCGACCTCCGGCGGTTGACGACGGTTCGCATCAGCTCCAGGTTTCGAAATGGACGATCTCGTCAAAGTCCTTGCGGCCGCCGCGGTGGGGAGCGGCGGTCAGCTCGCCCGGGTCGGCGGGGTAGCCGAACGAGAGCGCGGCACGCACGTGTAGATCTTCCGGGAAGCCCAACAGCTGCCGTGCCTTCTCCGGCTCGTAAATCGTGGCCGGACACGAGCCGATGCCGTGGGCCCAGCCGGCAAGCTGCATGTAGGCCGCGGCCTGCCCGGCGTCGAACATGATGGACCACCGCTGGTCCGGGTGCGGGGTGAGGATGATGACGCCGAGCGCGGCGCCGGCGAGGTGTCCGGCATAGGTGCCCAATTCAGAGAGGGACGTGAGACGGGCGCGGTCCTGCACTGCGATGAAGTGCCAGGGCTGCATGTTCTTGGCCGATTGCGCCCGCCGGCCCGCGTTCAGAATGTCGCGCACCACGTTTTCGGGCAGCGATTGATCGGTGAACGAGCGCACGGCGCGCTTCATCCCGATGGCCTCGAAGACCTCCATACATCCTCCCTTTTTCTTTCCATTATAGTGAGTTGGGCGGGCTTTCAGTCCATCGTGCGCCGAGGGGGCTCCGGCAGTGGGCGCAGGAACACCACCCGCGTATCATAGGAGTCAATCCGACCGGCATTGACGAGGCGATCCAGATCGCGGTCGGTGACGGCGTGGCCGAAATCGCGCTCAGTGAACGCCAAAAAGTGGCCGTTCTCGACGTCCTGAACTCGGCCGTCCCCCCAGTCGACCACGATCTCTCCGCTTCGCAGAACGAAGATTAAATCACGAGGAATGGGCGTTCCACTGGGCATACCTTCATCCACCCGTCTGTCAGCTTCGCGTAAAAAGCCTTGGACCACAAGATTACCGAAGTCCGGTCGGCTTGGATCCGCGTTCCGGCATGGTATCATAGCGCCTGCTTCCGTTCCGTGAGACCCATCCGTCGGAGGACGTGTGAAGAACATAACTGTCATCGGCGTCGGCTACGTGGGCCTGGTGACTGGCGCTTGCTTCGCCGATTTGGGCAACCGTGTCACCGCGTTGGATATCGACGAGAAGCGCATTGCCGGGCTTAAGCAGGGCGAGCTGCCCATCTACGAACCGGGGCTGGAGGAGCTGGTCGAGCGCAACGTGATGGCGGGACGGCTGGACTTCACCACCTCGTACTCGGAGGCGATGCAGGGTGCCGAGTTCGTCTTCATCTGCGTCGGCACGCCGGAAGGGGTTGATGGTGAAGCCGACCTTAAATACGTGCGCGCCGCGGCCGAATCTCTGGCTAAGAACATGACCGGCCCGTGTGTGGTGGTCAACAAATCGACGGTGCCGGTCGGTACGGGAGATTGGGTCGCCGACATCATCCGAGAGAACCTGAACGATGAGGTCCAGTTCTGGGTGGTCTCCTGTCCTGAGTTCCTTCGAGAGGGCGCTGCGATCTCGGATTTCATGAACCCGGCACGAACCATCCTCGGCTCGCTCGATATGGACGCGGCCGAGAAAGTGGCCCAGCTGCATCTTCCCTTGCGGGCTCCAATCATGATCACCGACCTGCGCACGGCCGAGATGATCAAGTACGCCTCCAACGCCTTCCTGGCGACCAAAATTTCCTTCATCAACGAGATCGCCACTATCTGTGAGGCCCTGGGCGCGGACGTGAAGGAAGTGGCGACGGGGATGGGATACGATCCGCGCATCGGGCCCCAGTTCCTGGACGCGGGTCTTGGCTATGGTGGCTCGTGCTTCCCCAAGGATGTCAAAGCCCTGGCCTACATGGCCGACGTGAAGGGACGCCACCCGCAGCTGCTCCAGGCGGTCATGGAGATCAACGTCGATCGCCGTCGGCAGCTTGTGGACAAGGTCCAGGAGCTGCTGGGGGACCTCGAGGGGCGGCAGGTCGGTCTGCTGGGATTGACCTTCAAGCCCAATACCGACGACATGCGCGAGGCGCCCTCCATAGACGTCGCCCGATTGCTCCAGGAGGAAGGGGCAAAGGTATGTGCCTACGATCCGATCGCCATGAAACGCGCGCGGGTCGTTATGCCGGAGGTGGAGATGGCGGGCGATCCGTATGCCATGGCGGAGGCTTGCGACGCCCTGGTGGTGTGCACCGAATGGAACGAGTTTAAGCAGCTCGACCTGGAGCGGTTGGCGGACATCATGCCCGATCCGGTCGTCGTGGATGGCAGGAACATCTACGATCCGCAGAAGATGGAGGAGCTGGGGATCCGCTACCTCGGAATGGGCCGCGGCTACGGACCGGACGGCGAGCCCATCAACGGAGGTCTCGTATGACGCGCGCCGGTGAGAGCCCGGTTCTGAGCGCGCGCTTGGAGAACGGGCTCGAAGTCCGAATGAAGGAAATGCACACCGCGCCTTTGATCTCGAGCTGGATCTGGTACCGGGTCGGCTCCCGCAATGAGAGCCCGGGCACCACCGGCATCTCCCACTGGGTCGAACACATGCAATTCAAGGGGACGCCGACGTTTCCGGCCGGTGTGCTCGACCGGGCGATCTCGCGCGACGGCGGTGTGTGGAACGCGGCCACATGGCTGGATTGGACCGCCTATTTTGAGACGATGCCCGCCGATCGCATCGAGCTGGCTTTGCAGCTGGAGTCCGACCGCATGGTCAACAGCCTGTTCGAGCCGCCGGAGGTCGAGTCCGAACGTACGGTGATTATCTCCGAGCGCGAGGGCCACGAAAACGAGCCCTCCTTCCGCCTGGACGAAGAGGTCCAGGCGGCGGCTTTCCGGGTTCACGCCTATCATCATGAGATCATCGGCGATAAGGCCGACCTGCGGACGATGACGCGCCAGGATCTTTACCAGCATTATCAGACCTACTATCGGCCGAGCAACGCGGTGCTGGCGTTGGCGGGTGACTTTGAAACCGAGGCGATGCTAAGCACGGTGCGCGAGCACTTCGCCGATCTACCCGACGACCCCGCGCCCGAAGCCCGTGTGCGCCCGGAGCCGGATCAGCCTGGCGAGCGCAGGGTGATCGTCGAGGGGCCCGAGGAGACTCCGATCCTCGAGGTGGCATACAGGGCGCCCGCCCCCGACGCGCCGGATTTTTACGCGCTGACTGTGCTCGACAGCGTGCTCACCGGGGCCTCGTCGCTCAGCCCTTATGGCGGAGGCATTTCGAACAAGACCTCACGGCTGTACCGGGCGCTCGTCGAAGGCGGGATCGCGGCCTCGGTGAGGGGCGGCCTGGCGGCCACGGTCGATCCCTATCTCTACACTTTCAAGTCGACGATCCGGCCCGACCGAACGCCTGAGGAAGCGCTGATGGTGTTGGACGACGAGATCGCACGGCTGCACGACTCACCGGTCGAAGCCGCCGAAGTGGACAAGGCCATCAAACAGGCCCAGGCGTTGTTTGCCTACGACAGTGAGAGCATCAGCAACCAGGCCTTCTGGCTGGGCTACAGTGAGATGTTCGCCGACTATTCCTGGTTTGAGACCTATCTGGAGCGGATCGCGGCCGTGGGGCCGGAGGACATCCTGCGCACCGCTCATCAGTACCTCGTCCCTCGCAGGCGCGTGGTGGGCATGTTCTTGCCCACCGCCGCGGAGGCTCCCCATGGCTGAGAAGGACGCCTCCCTTCCCACTCTGGACACGGAAGCGCTGCCGGGCCCGGAAACGATCCGTCGCGAGGAGCTCCCCAACGGAGTCATCGTGCTGACGCGCGAGAACTTCGCCAGCCCTTCGGTGGTCATCTCGGGCTACGTTCACGCCGGCGCGCTCTTCGAGCCGCCCGAACAAGCCGGCCTCGCCAATCTGACCGCCTCCGCCCTGATGAGGGGGACCGAAGAGAGGTCGTTTAACGTCATCTACGAGACGATCGAATCGATCGGAGCCAACCTGGGAATTGGAGCAGGCACGCACTTCGCCAGCTTCCGCGGCAAGTCGCTGGCGGACGATCTCGAGGTGCTCTTGACGCTGCTTAGCGAGGTGCTGCGCCAGCCCGCCTTTCCCGAGGGGCCCGTCGAGCAGCTCAAAGGCGAGAAGCTCACCACTTTGGCCATGCGCGACCAAGACACCCGCTCCGTGGCGGCGATGAGGTTCGAGGAGCTGGCCTATGAGGCCCATCCCTATCGTCAGCCATCGGACGGTTATCGTGAAACGGTCCGCGATCTCACCCCCCAGCACCTGCGGGAGTTCCACGCCAGGCGCTATGGTCCGCAGGGTCTCGTGATCGCGGTCGTCGGAGCGGTCCATCGGCAGGCGGCCGTGGACGCGGTTGCCTCCACCCTGGGGGATTGGACCGCGGCTGAGATCGAGCCGCTGGCGGAGGTGCCCGACGCGCCGTTGTCGGAGGAGCTGCTCCGCAAGGATGTGACCATGGCCGGGAAGACCCAGGCCGACATCGTTCTGGGGGCGCCGGGACCGCGGCGCTCGCACCCGAAGTACATGGCGGCAGCCCTCGGCAACAGTATTCTCGGCCGATTTGGGTTGATGGGTCGGATCGGCGACGTTGTGCGCGAAGAGGCCGGACTCGCTTATTATGCTCACAGCTCACTCGGCGGCGGGATAGGGCCGGGACCGTGGCGGGTGGTGGCGGGCGTGAACCCCGGCAACGTCGAGCAGGCGATCCAACTCTGCCGGCAGGAAATCCGGCGCTTCACCACGGAGCCGGTCGAGAATGAGGAACTGGCCGACGTAAAGGCCAATTTCATCGGCAGCCTGCCGCTGCAGCTCGAGTCAAACGAGGGGATGGCCCGAGCGCTGGTGCACATCGAGCGCCATGGGCTGGGGTTGGACTATTATCAGCGCTTCCCGGAGCTGGCGGCCGCGGTCGCCCCCGAGGAGCTGCTGGAAGTCGCAGCCGAGCATCTTGACGCGGATCGACTGGCGATCGCTGTCGCAGGACCCGAGCACTCGGAGGGTTGACATGCTTCGTTCCGGGGTCGACATCATCGAAGTCTATCGGATCGACCGGGCCATACTGCGCCACGGCCAGCGGTTCTTCGATCGGTTCTTCACCGCGCAGGAGCTGATCGACTGCGGTGGCAGGACGCCCGCCCTCGCCGCGCGCTTCGCCGCCAAGGAGGCCGTCGCCAAGGCCCTCGGAACAGGAATCGGGGACGTGGGCTGGCAGGACATCGAAGTCGTAAACAGTTCGCGTCGTCAGCCCCTGCTGCGCCTTCACGGCCCAGCCAAGGAGGTGGCCAAGAAGCTGGGGCTCGGCGACTGGTCGATCAGCCTGAGCCACACCCACGAGCACGCGGTGGCCGTGGTCGTCGCGCTGCCGGAGGAATTCGCGGAATGACCACGCCCGACCTGCAAGTCGGCCTGACCGCCGAGACAAGCTACCTGGTCGAGCGGGAGCAGACGGCGCCTCACCTGGGCAGCGGTGACGTGGCGGTCTACGCGACGCCGGCGATGGCGGCCCTGGCGGAGCGACTCTGCGCTGAGTCGGTGGAGGGGCGTCTTGGCGAGGGATTCTCGACGGTGGGCGTGTTCCTCGAAGTCCATCATCTGGCTCCGACTCCGGTGGGGCAGCGCGTTCACGCGCGAGCTACGTTGGAAGCGGTCGAGGACGACCGGCTGACCTTCAACGTCGAGATCTGGGATAAGCAGGAGGTCGTTGGCAGAATCCGTCATCGGCGCGTCGTGATTGACGTGGCGAGGTTCCTCAAGCGGGTCGAGGCCAAGCAAACTCGCACCTCCTAAAGCCAATGGGTGCGACACCCATTGTGGTATACTTCCGTAGCTCCCGCAGGCGATCCTGAGCCTCGCGGGAGTAAGTCTGCCCCATGAGGGCAACATCTATCACACACGTCTCCTGATCCGCTGGAGCGTGCCGGTTCTGGCCGACCGGTTCCCGGCGGAGGTGAGGGAGGCGGAGGCCTAACGCATTGGAGGTAATCCCATGGCCATCGTTAGTATGAAAGCGCTCCTCGAGACGGGGGTTCATTTCGGGCATCGCACCCGCAAGTGGAACCCGCACATGAAGAGCTACATCTTCACCGAACGCAACGGCATTCACATCATTGATCTCCAGCAAACGCTGGAATCCTTGGAAGAGAGTTATGCTCTCGTCCGCGACACCGTGGCCAATGGTGGAAAGGTCCTGTTTGTCGGAACCAAGCGGCAGGCACAGGAGACCATCCAGCTCGAGGCTGAGCGTTGCGGCATGCCCTACGTCAACGATCGTTGGTTGGGCGGAACGCTGACCAACTGGCGCACCATCCGCAGCAGGATCCACGAGCTGAAGGATCTGGAGCGCAGGCGCGAGGAAGGTGAGTTTGAGCTGCTCACCAAGAAGGAGGCCCTGCTGCTCAACCGCAAAATCGACAAACTGCATGGCCGGCTGGGCGGGATCCGTGAAATGGGCGGTTTGCCCGAAATCCTGTATGTAGTGGATGTCAAGCGTGAAGAAACCGCTGTGCACGAAGCCAACTTGCTCGAAATCCCTGTGGTGGCCCTGGTCGACACTAACTGCAACCCGGGCAAAGTGGACTATGTGATCCCCGCCAACGATGACGCTATCCGAGCGATCAAGCTGCTGAGCTCGACGATGGCCGACGCGGTGCTGGAGGGGGTTGCGCTGCGCAAGGACCGCGAGGAAGAAGAGGTCGAGACGGAGGAAGGCGAGCTGGTTCCCGAGTTCGAAGAAATGGCGGATGAGGAGCTGCTCGGCGAGGCAACCTTGGCTAAGCTCGAATCCGGAGAGTACGACGAAGAAGAAGAGGAAGAAATGCGAGCCAGCGCTAAGGCTGAAGAAGAAGAGGAAGAAGAAGACGAGGAAGACGAAGAAGACGAAGACGAGGCCGTCGACGAGGATGAGGCCGAAGAAGAGGAGACTGAAGAGGACGAGGCGGACGCGGAGGACGATGAAAACGGCGACG
>CAZFCJ010000028.1:0-35445 GCA_964517315.1 uncultured Anaerolineaceae bacterium
CAGCGATCGGTACCGCTGGCTGGTGGAGGAGGCGATCGACACCAGCGACGAGTGGGTCATTGACCCGCCGGGCTACGGTGAGACTCGAATGGCCGGCTTGAAGGTCTACTTCAAAGCCGATTTCATTTTCCCGGTGGGGGACCGGTTGTACATTATTGACTGGAAGACGGGTAAGCAGGATGCTGAAAAGCATCGCAAACAGATGGTCGGTTACGCGGCATGGGCCGCTTACCATTTCGAGGTCGAACCAGACCGGGTGGTTCCTACGATCGCCTACTTGTACCCGGAATATGAAGAGGTCGAGGAGTCGTTCAACGCTTTCGACCTGGAGCACTTCGCCATCCAGGTGAGGGCGGAAACGGAGGAGATGTACGAGTACTGCCTCGACGTGGAGCAGAATATCCCGGTGAAGAAGGAGGAGTTTCCCCTGGTGGACCATGAGCGGATTTGTTCACACTGCGAGTTCCGGGGTTTGTGCTTTCCGGAGGACTATCCGCTGCCGTGAATTGGTTTCCATTGGATAACCCGCTACCGGTGATTCGGGATCCGGGAACCCGGGATCCGGGCACCGTGAGCGAGGAGGCGGAACAGGCGATCCCTGGCAGGTGCTATGAACATAGGAGATAGGCGATCCAGGATTGGGATTCGTCCGCACCCTGCCAGTTGATCAATTCGCCTTGTGACGCTTGGAGAGGCGTAGCATGCTACGTCTCTCCAAGCCAGCCGTTCCAGTCGACCCTGTCGGATTATTTTAGCCTTCACGCAGAGGCCATTGGCCGAAGGCCTGAGTCTGTTGGCTCAATGCTCGGTGCGTAGTGCTTTCTTCCTTCACACTCGTGTCCGCGGTGCCTCGAGCTCCGGCAGGGCCGACTCAATCTCGGCCCGCCGCTCCTCCAGCCACGGGGGCAGCACCAGCTTCTGTCCCAGCTTCTCGGGCTCCTCGTCCACGTCGAAGCCCGGCCCGTCGGTCGCCAACTCAAACAAAACACCGCCCGGTTCTCTGAAGTACACCGACTTGAACCAGAAGCGGTCGATTTGGGGGGTCGGCCGCAGTGCCACCTTGGCCAGTTCGTTCCGCAATTCCATCTGCTCTTCTGAGTCGTTCACCCGCCAGGCTACATGGTGCACACCTCCGACGCCCCATTGGCCCCGCTGCTCGTCGGGACGCTCTTTGACGTCGATCAGCTGGCCGGGCGAGCCGTCGTCAAGTGCGAACCGATGCCAGCCCTCTTCGCTTTCCAGCATCTCGAAGCCCATCTGCCGGGTGAGGAGCTTCTGCGTGTGCGCCAGATTGCGTTCCCACAGACGGACCGAGTGCATACCCCGCAGTTGATGCTCGACCGGCACGGGGCTGTCCTCCCAGGGCACGAAGGGCCGCTGGCGATCGGTTGCCATGAGCGCCAATCGCAGACCGTGGGGATCAGAGAACGGCAAGGCCGTTTCGTCGAAGCGGGCTTCAACCGGGTCCGGCTCGACCCCCTGAGCCTCCAGGCGGTCCCGCCAGTAACCCATCGATCCGCCTGGGATGGCGAACGTCACCTCGACCGTGAGTCCCGTTCCCCGCTGCGCCGGAGCCATGCCCGGCCAGGGGAAGAACGTCAGGTCAGTGCCGGGATTGCCGACGGCGTCCGCGTAGAAGAGATGGTACGTCCCAGGATCGTCCTGGTTGACGCTCTTCTTGACCAGCCGCAGCCCCAAGAGCCCGACATAAAAGTCGAGATTCTCCTGCGCGTCGCCGCTGATGCATGTAACGTGGTGGATTCCGTGAACTTTGGCTGACATAGTAACGCCTCCATACCTTCGGTATCAGGTTCGATCGAATCCCGATTCATAGTTAGGATCTTGACCATCGTTAGGGGAAATGTCCGTACTCGTAGTTTACCAGCCAACGCTCGAAGCGCCTCGATGATCGTCGCTCTGAGCCTGTCATGAACCTGCCGAAGCCACCTTTTTTAGAAGGATGGGCGCTCTCGGTTGGTAGGGTGCCTTTGGACTTGCGTGCTTCGACAGACCACTTGACAGGCTCGGACGGCGCCAAAGGAGCGAGCCACGCTGAGCCCGTCGAAGAGTGAGCGAGCCGGAGGGAGCACATAGGCCAGGAGTACGGTTAGAGCGCCCTTCGAGGTGGGCCTTCGGCATGACCGGCGGGCGCTCAGGGTGCTCGGTGGTTCTGGGTGAAGAGGTCGTGCAGTTGTGCCCTTCGACAGGACTTAGGACATCCCAGGATGTTGGAGCCGATGAGGAGGAATTGCATGCGCTTTCTAATGTTGAGAGGGGGTGATGGGCCTCACCTGCGATTTCTGCGAAGTCAGGGCTGACGGTCGGATTCGGGCGGCAGCGACAGAGCGGATTTGGATTTGCTAATAAGGCTTTATGAGTTCGCAGCCTCGGTGATGCCGAGCTCATTGGCGAGCCGCTGCGGTACGCAGAAATAGGTCACGCTGATGGAGGGGTTCTTCTCCGCAGGACGTTTGTGGGGGTAGATGGTGCGGCTGCGGTATGACAGTTCGTCAAGCACCACGTATCCGCCCGCCTGGGCGCATCGCCGCCAGGTCCAACGTTCCGTGCTCCCCCCCTCCACCGCGGGGCGCAGCCCCTGGCCGGACATCTCGTGCACGTAGCGAAATCCAGCGTGATACGTGTTCCAGGCCGTGCGCAGCAGGGCTTCGTCATGGAGCGCCGATTCCTCGGTAAAGATCAGCACAATGCCTGCTTGTTGATACTCGCGGAAGATCTGCGTCATGCGCTCGTTGCTCTGGTCGCGGACTTCATGGAAGCCGTTGCCGACCATCATCACCGCGGGTTCCCCTTTGACTCCCCGCTCCTCCAGGAAGCCGACCATCCTTCGTGGGTCCCCGATGTCGGCCGACCGGATGAGCTCCATGCCTTGGGGCAGGATTCCGGCCTCCTGCTGCCGTCTGGCCTGCTCGATCGCGGCGTCCTCCAGGTCGGCGCCAAAATAGCGCCGGATTTCCTCGCCGTCGCGCTCGAGCCGCTGGCGGATCGCCTCCCCCCGACCCATGGCATGCTCGATAAAGACGCGGTACTCATAGCCGTACTTTTCGCAGAATTCGTCGAGCTTGTCGTGGGCGATGGAGAACGACTTCCGGTTGGCATCCTGGCTGGCGGCGACGTTCTCAGCCCGGCGCACCCACACGGATTTCTCTTTGGAAGTGAGCAGCGAGGTCAGCTGATTGACGTAGGGGTGGTAGGCGCCGATGATCCCGAACGGTCCGGGGCCGCGCTGGAAGACCCGCGCGCCCAATGCGTTGACCCGCCCCTGACTCGTCAAACCGCCCGCCTCGAAGAGCGTGTTCAATCCACCGAGGTGGCGCGGCAGGTGGTCGGCGACCCGTTCGCCCAGCTTCAACTGAGGCGTGATCCCGAGCGACCTCAAGCACAGCACGGTCGGGAGCAGGCGGTAGCCGACTTCGATATGGAAGTCGCTGGCCACCCATGTGTGCGTCGGCTTGTGCGTGACCGAAATCGACAGCCAGGTTTCGAGAAATTCCCGCTTCTCAGCTTTCGGCTTCTCCGCGCTGAAATACTCCATCAGCTCGGGGACCAGGTGGGTCCGGTAGCGGTCAGGGATGACAGCCGCGCCACCCAGGACCCGGGCAACGGCCGGGTCGCCGGCGATCGCGAAATCGCCATGGCCGCGGCGAAGGTAGCCGCGTGCGTGCAGAAACGTCAGGTCGCTGATCAGCTGATCCAAATCAAGTTCGTGTTCGCGGGCGAACACCTGTGGATCGAGCGGTCGGCCCTGGACGAGGAAATCGATAATGCCCAGTTCGCGATGAGCGGAAAGGACGTGGCGCAGCAACCAAAGATCGGTGGTGGCCGTGATGCCGGCCCGTCGAACCACCGATCGCAGCACGCTGATCGCGCGCCCCATCGATTCGAGCAACTCTTGGGAGATATTCTCCTTCGGCTCCAGCTCCGCTTCAAGTGCCTCGAGCCATCTGAGGATCGCGGCGCCATCCTGGTACAGATGGGGCACCTGTTCGATCAAAAGGCGGAAACTGTGGTCCGAGAGGTAGGGATAGCCCGCCGAGCTGATGTCGGTCTCACCGCATACGATTTCCATAAGCTGTTGCGCGTGGGGGTGGTTGACCAGCGTCGAGAGTTGCGGCAGGGCGGTTTCAGCGAATTGGGCGCCGGCGGCTTCGTCCCCGGTTGAGTTCATGCTGCGACTCTCCGCTTGTGTACCTGTCCGCCGGACGGGGTCGCGGACCCGAGGCGGCGGGGGGAGCGGGCGAGCCGCGCTCTCACCGGCCCGCCCGCTCCGATATAGATAGAGTCAGACGACTTTACCGTTCATCGAACGGGGGTGCTGGGTAGAGGAAGTCGGCCGTCGCGTGTTCGAGCGGCCAGACCACCTGTGGCACTCCATCCTGGTATTGAAGGATGGGGCTGGCCACATCGGCGGTGCCGTCGTCACGGAAGCTCACTGGGCCGACGACCGTCATCATATCGGTCTCGCCGATCGCGTCGCGGATGGCATCGCGCTCGAGGGTTCCAGCGCGCTCGATCGCATCCGCGAGGATCTGCACGGTCGCATACGAGGGGCCGACGATCGGGTCAGCAGGTCGCCCTACCCGCTCCTGATGGGATTCGTTGAGCGCCTCGACGCCCGGGAACTCCATCGCGTTGTGCCAGCCGGGGCCGAAGGTGACGTAGTCGCCGACGGTGCCCAAGTTCTCAGGCCAGGTCGGTGGATCGGGCGCACGGACGACGAAGGAGAAGTCGGGTGCCCAACCCAGCTCTCCCATCTGCCGGAAGAGGGTCACACCGTCCGGCGGAATAGGCAGCGTCAGAAGGGTTTCCGCTTCGGCTTCTTGAGCCCGCAGGATGATGTCGGTGAAGTCCTCCGTTCCCACCGAGTATTCATCATAGGATACGACTTCGTATCCGTATTCCGAGGCTTGCTCGCGCCACATATTGCCCAGCTCAATGCCCCAATCGGTCTGCTCCTGGAAGACCGCCACCCGGGTCGGGCGCTCCCCTTCGGGCAGCAGTTCGTTGAGGGCGATGTAGACATCGGTGGCAATCGCGGGTGATTTCCAGAATGGTGAGAACAGGTACTGATAACCTTGCTGGTGGATGTCCCACAACGCGAAGGCCACGCCCAGATAGGGTACGCCGTTCTTTTCGGCGATAGCCGCTGCAGCTGCGTGCAGGCTGCTGCCGAAACCACCGAGATAAACGACGACGTCTTCGTCGGAGTAGAGCGACTCGAGGTTCGAGACGGTCTGGTTCGGATCCGACTCGTCGTCGAGCAGGATCAGCTCGATCGGGATCTGGGTGTCGTACTGCTCCACGTAAACGCCGCCTTCGGCGTTGATGTCCTCCACGGCGATTTCATAGCCGCTCCGGACCTGCGCGCCGCCCCCGGCGAACACGCCGGTCAAGGGCACGACCGCGCCCACTTTGATGCTTTCGGGCGCTTCCATGGCCGGCGCTTCGGTCGGCTCCATCTCGTCCGGCTCTTCTTCGGCCGGCTCGGTCGCCTCCGGTTCCGGCGCTTCGGTCGGCGCCTCAGTGGCCTGGGGTGCGCAGCCGACCAAAAGCAGGCCGAAGATCAGAAGCAAACTGATCGCGGTGGATCGAATTCGGGTTGACATTTCCTCTCCTCCTTCTCGCTTGGTTTGTCGTCGACAGCGGCGCCGCGGAAGCGATCCCCCGCACCGGGTGCATTGCTGGCGACATCGGGATCAGGTTTCCCGCTTGGAAATTCGCAATGGACCTCCTTTCATCCTCCTTCTCTTCCTAATTAAGCCGGCCGCTCCGTCGTCGCTCAAAGTTCGAGGTCGCAGGGCCGGCCTGGCTCAACCCTCAACCGGGCCCCATAGGCGCCGAATGCGGCGCACGATCTCCGCCGCCCGTGAGCCGAGCTCAATCAGGCCACCGGGCAACAGCAGCACCACGAGAATAAACAGGCTCCCGAAAAGGATCAGGTGGAAGTCCACCCAATTGGCGGCCAACACGTCCCGGACAAACACAAAGAACACCGCTCCGAGCAGCGGTCCTGCCAGGGTGCCAATCCCGCCCACGAAGGTGATCAGCAGCGCGTCGAACGTCCACACCGGGCCGAACGGCAGGTCGTGGTAGTAGCTGACGTGGAAGAACGCGAAGGCGCTGCCGGCCAACCCGGCCAGCAGTGCGCTCAAGGTGAAAGCGGTGAGCTTGTGCGCGAACACGTTGATGCCGATGGACTGTGCGGCCTGCTCGTCCTCCCTCACCGTCAGCATCGCCAGTCCCATCCTCGAGCGGCGCAGCAGGTAGGAGGCGCCGACCGTCAGGCCGAGGACCCCCAGGGCGAGATAGTAGCGGGGCAACAGCTCGTACTCGACGAGCTGCGGCGCCGGAAGCCGTGTCACGATCGGAAGCGTGTTGGACACAGTGACCCGCAGCGCCTCGCCCACGGCCAGCGTGCCGATGGCGAAGTAGATGCCGCGCAGGCGCAGGGCGGGGGCGCCGATGATCAGCGCGAAGGACGCCGCCACCCCGCCTCCCGCCAAAAAGCTCACCCAGAAGGGGGCAAGATCGTTCAACCAAAGCTGACGCGTAGTGAGGGCGCCTAAGCCGAAGAACGCGGCGTGGCCCAGGTTGATCTGGCCCGCATAGCCTCCCAGGATGTTCCAGCTGGCAGCCAGCGAGGCCGCCAGCAGGGTGGCGATCATTAAGGTCAAGAGGCTGTCTTCGCTGTTGATCAGCGGAAGACCGACCAGGGCGGCGGCGACCGCGACGGCAAGCCCCCAGCGCAGCGCCTTACGCACGAGCCTCTCCGAACAGGCCTTGCGGTCGCAAACTGAGCACGATCAGGAACAGCACCAGACCCACCAGGGCTCGATACTGGCCCCCGATCAGGAACGCGCTGGCGGATTCCGTGACTCCCAACAGGAGGCCCGCGAGGAAGGTCCCTCGCATGCTGCCCAAGCCCGCCAGCACAACCACGATCAGCGCTTTCAGGGTCCAGCCCAATCCGATGGAGGGGTTGACGCTGAATCCCACGCTGACCAGCGTGCCGGCGATTCCGGCGAGCGCCGCGCCCAGCGCGAAGGTCCACAGATACGTGCGCTGGATGTTGATCCCGGTCAGGCTAGCAGTCTGCCAGTCCTCCGCGGTCGCCCGGATAGCCCGCCCCCAGGAAGTCCGTTCGAGAAACCATTCCATGGCCAATACGGCCAGAAGTGAGATGAAGAAGCCAGCCAGGCGCACTACGGGAAATCGCAGGCCCGCTAATGTGATGGAGGCCGTCGAGTAACGGGTCGTCACCGCCCGATCGTCGGCGGTCCACAGCAGGATCGCCATGTTGTGCAGCACCAGCGTCAGACCAAACCCGATCAGGAGCGAGTTCTTGATGCGTTCCTCCTCACCTGACTCCACGATCCACTGGAAGAGCCCCTTGTGCAGCGCCCATCCGACGAACAGCAAGATCACCAGCACCAACAAAAGGGCGACGAATGGATCGATCCCGTATAAGCGGAAGATCCAGAACGTCGCGTAGCCGCCCAACATGATCAGTTCGCCGTGGGCGACGTTGAGAATTTTCAAGACTCCGAAGACCAGCGAGAGGCCCAGGGCGGCCAGTCCGTACAGCGACCCAACCATGAGGCCCCCAATGAGACTCTGACCGAAAGCGCCGAGCATACTTAGCGATCCATTCCGGGGTCAGTCGCCCCAGATGTCCTGTGCGGTGTTGACCACTAGCTCCAGCTTTCGCCACTGCTGGTCATGGGTGATCTTGTTGCCGTGGACCGTGCTGGCGAAGCCGCATTGGGGGCTTAAGCACAGGTTCTCGAGCGGCACATAGCCCGCCGCCTCGTCGACCCGCCGTTTGAGCTGGTCGGGATCTTCGAGGTCAGCGACCTTTGTCGTGACCAGTCCGAGGACCACCACTTTGTCGTGCGGCAGATGGCGCAGCGGCGAGAAGTCGCCGGATCGGTCGTCGTCGTATTCCAGGAAGAACGCATCCACGTTCATTTCGTTGAACAGCACGTCGGCGACCGGATCGTAGCTCCCTTCGGCCACCCAGGCGCTCTGGAAGTTGCCGCGGCACATGTGGACGGCGATCGTCAGGTCGTCGGGGCGGTCATCGATGACCGAGTTGATCAATGCGGAGTACGTGCGCGGAAGCTCGTCCGGGTCCTCGCCGCGTTGGCGGGCCCCATCCCGCAGCTTCGGGTCGCACAGATAGGCCAGGTTGGTGTCGTCGAGCTGGATGTAGCGGGCGCCGGCCTGGTACAGCGAGTCGATTTCATCCCGGTAACACTTGGCGAGATCTTCGAAGAAGTTGTCGATCTCCGGATAGGCGTCAATGTCGATCGCCTTGCGGCCGCCCCGGAAGTGCACCATGGTCGGGGAGGGCATGGTGATCTTGGGCGTGTTTGAAGCCACCGACTGCAGGAACTCGAAGTCGTCGCGCAGGATGTCCTGATTGTGCTCCAGTTTTCCGGTGACTGCGAGCCGAGGCGGCGAAAAATTGACTTCGCCCTCTTTGCTCTGAAACTTGACCTCGATGCCGCCGCTGGTGGTGACCCCGTCGAGCTTCTCGAGAAAATCGACGTGAAAGTAAGTTCGACGGAATTCACCGTCGGTCACGCTCTGCAGGCCGACATTCTGTTGTCGTTTGACCACTTCGCGTATGGCCTTGTCCTCGGCCTGGCGAAGCTCGTCGGCCGAAATCTCTCCGTTTTGGAACGCCGAGCGCGCGCCCAGCAGCTCGTCCGGCCGCAGCAGACTGCCCACCTGGTCCGCCCTAAACGGGGGGTTCAATTGGGTCATCACTTGCCTCCTTGATCGACTCCGAAGACGGTTCCACATCAAGAGTGGGCACCGGCCTGAATGGGACTACATCAAGCTCAGATCCCCAGATATGCATCCCTCACCCTGTTATCCGAGAGCAGCTCCCCGCCGCCGCCCTGCTCGACAATCCGGCCGTTCTCCAGGATGTAAGCGTGGTCGCACATCTGGAGCGCCAGGCGGATGTTCTGCTCCACAATCAGGATGGACAATCCTTGCTCCCGCACCTCGCCGAGGATTTCGAAGATCTGCTGGACGATGAGGGGCGCCAGTCCCAGTGATGGCTCGTCGAGCACGAGCAGTTCCGGGCGCGACATCAATGCGCGGCCAATGCCGAGCATCTGCCGTTCCCCGCCGCTCAAAGTGCTGGCGCGCTGCCTTCTGCGCTCTTCAAGCCGGGGAAAGATCCCCATGACCCGGCGCAGGCTCTCCGTTTTGTAGGCCCTCGCCCGGGAGGGATAGGCGCCCAGCTCCAGGTTTTCGAGGACGTCGAGCGTATAGAAAACGCCCTTCCATTCCGGGACCAGCGAGATCCCCTGGTTGACGATCTCGTCCGGGGACAGGGTATCGATGCGCTGCCCATTGAACGTGATCGTTCCATGCTCGGGGCGCATCAGGCCCGCGATCGTCTTCAACAAAGTGGTCTTGCCGGCGCCATTGGGACCGATGAGGGCGACGATGCTGCCGGCTTCGACCTCCAGATCCAGCTGCCAAAGCACCCGCAGATCCCCATAGGCCACGCTCAGATTCTCAATTTTGAGCATGATCCCTACCTAGATATGCGCTGATCACCTCCGGGTTGTTGCTGACCTGGTCCGGCGGGCCCTCCGCGATGACCTGGCCGACGTTCAGGACGACAATTCGCGGGCAAAGTTCCATCACAGCCCTGACAATGTGTTCAACGACGACGAGGGACGTGCCGCGGGAGTTGATGTCGGTCAGCAAGTCCATGGCCTGCCGCATCTCCTTGGGGTTCAGGCCGGTCAGCAGCTCGTCCAGGAGAAGGAGCTCGGGGCGGGCGGCGAGCGCGCGGGCCAGCTCCACCCGCTTGCGGTTCATCAGGGTCATACCTTGAGCTGGCGTGTCGACCTCCTCAGCCAGACCCACGGTCTCCAGGAGCTCACGCGCCTCCCGCTCGGCCTGCTTTCGGTGGGCGGCGGGCTCGCGGCCGTACAGGCGCGCGGCGACGACGTTCTCGAGCGCCGTCAGGTGCATGAACGGGCGCACCAGCTGGAATGTGCGGCCGACTCCAGATTGACTGATCTGATCCGGCCGCCGCCCTGTGATGTCCTCGCCCCGCAGCCGAACCCGGCCATCCTCCGGCTTTAGGTAGCCGGTTACGACGTTGAATAATGTCGATTTCCCCGATCCGTTGGGACCAATCAAGCCGAGCATCTCCCCCTTCTCAATGCGGAAGGAGACGCCGGCGAGGGCCGTCAGCCCGCCGAAGCTCTTGGTCACCTGATCGACTTCAAGGAGCGTGTGATTTGACGTCATGACCGATCGTCTGCACCATTTCTTTGGGGTCGACTTGCTCGCCGTTCACCTCGGCACTGATTCGGCTGGGATAGCTGTCCCGCATCGAGGCGTGCAGAAAGCACGTACGCTCGCCCATCCAGAGCAGCCGCTCCGCGGCCTCGGCGTCGGCTTCCAAATCGAGGAACAGGTGGGTGTCCACCGGAGCGGGACGCACCACTGCGGTCGGCTCATCCCCGGCTTCCCGCTGGAAGAAGTTGTCCTGAACGACGCGATAGCCTTGCAGATCGATCTTGACGATCTGCGCATACCGGCCGAGCTGGGTCAGGTAGCAGAAACCGATGCCCGCTGCGAGATAGGAGAGCGGGGGCGGCGCCTGGCGCCCGCTCCGGTCGCTGCGGAAGCGGAAGGTGCTTCCAATCGGCTTCAACAGCGTAACCTCGGCTACCAGGAGTCCGTCGGCGCGCAGCCCGGCCTCGCTCTTGACGTGCAGGGTTCGCTTCTGCTCGGTCTGCAGGCTGGAGCCTGCTCCGCCCTCGACACCTTTGAGGGCTTCGGCCGATCGGACTTTCTCGATGATGTCGGTCTCCTCGTTCCAGCCGGGAGCCGGCGCCGCCGAATCAAGATCCGGGGCGGGATCGGGCTGCGGCTCGGCAGGCGAGGGGCTGACCCGCGCCGGAGTCAGGCGTTGGCCGTTGCTGGCAAGGTGAAAGGTGTTCTGCAGCTCATGCCGCATGTAAGCGTGGGCGGGGCAGCTGGGTGCAGCCCGCTCAAGAAGTGAGGCGAGCTGGTCATTCGGGGCCTCTGCCCGCACTTGTACCGCCATCTCGACCGGCCGCCCTCCGCCGATCATGTCGCCACGCAGCGCCGATCCCTGCATCGTGTAGTAGTTGTCCTGATGGAGCGACAGCGACTTGAGGTCGATCGATTGCGCCTGCGCCAAACGGACGACCCGGTTCAAGTAGGAGAAGGCCATGCCCGAGGCGAAGAAAGCCAGCGGGAACGGGGCCAGGTCGGTCCCGTTTAGATACGGTCCTTCATCGCTAACCATCCTCCATCCGGACGAAGTGCCCAGGTCGAGCAAGAGGGCCTCTTTCTGCATCCCCTCCAGCGCTCGGGCCTTCACCCGGACGCCAAGGTCCCCGCGGCCGGACTCGGGGGCGCTGTCGAAGACCCCGGGGGCCAGCTTGTACACGAGTGGATAACCTAAAGTCTCGATCGACGGCATCGGATCGGTCTCCGTTCTCCCGGCGCGCCGGCTGGGGAGAGCCGGCGGCGGGTCCATTAAGCGATCGTGAGCGGCAGGCTGGTGAAGCCGCGGAAATTTGGAGTCGTCACGCGCTCGGCCGCATCCAGGTCCGGCTCCCAGCGCTCGCTCACGCCCAGCAGCTCCTCGAACAGCGTCGAAGCCATGCTGCGGGCCAAGGGGGCACCGACGCAGTAGTGAATACCCTGGCCCATCCCGAGGTGGCTCTTGTTGTCACGGTGAATGTCGAAGACGTCGGGGTCTTCAAATTCTCGCTCGTCCCGGTTGGCCGAGCCGATGTGCATGAGCACCTGTGAGTTCTCCGGAATCGTCTTCCCATGGAGCTCCACGTCCCGGGTGGGTGTTCGTACGAACCCCTGGGCCGGCGCGTCGTAGCGCATGCCCTCTTCAATGAGCTTGGGAACGAGATCCAGGTTCTCCTTTACCTCGGCCAGCACGTCCGGGTACTGGGAAAGGGCGTAGATCAGGTTTGTGAACTGATTGTTGGTCGATTCGAAACCGGCGGTCAGGAACGTCATCGTCGTGACCACGACCTGCTCGAAATCGAGCTTACGACCGTCCTCTTCCGCGTACAGCATGGCGCTCATCAGATCGTCCTGGGGTTCGTCCAAGCGGTCCTGGGCCAGCCCCGTCATGGACTGGTGCAGCTCCCGCATGGCCACATCCTGGCGCGCCTCCTTGCCGGGGGCGGCCTCCTCGCGCTTGAAGAAGTCATCGAGCCAACCCCGAAGCTGAATGAACTGGTCCTTCGGCACGCCGAACATCACGCCCAAGATCGAGGCGTTATACGGCGCGGAGATGTCGCTCACGAACTCGATCGTACCCTTCTCCCGCGCCGTCGAGCAAAGTTCGCGGGCGATGTCCCGGATCGTGGACTGGAGGTCGCGGACGGTCTTTGGTGTGAAAGCCTTGTTGACCAACCCGCGGGCGAAGGTGTGGCGGGGCGGATCAGTGGTTCCCAGGGTCTTACCCACCCGGTCGGGGAGGTCATTGAGCAGGTTTCCCCGGCGCTGGGAGGACCAGGTGTCCGGATCTCGGTAAGCGCGGGAACAGTCCTCATAGCGGGAGAGCACCCACACGTCCTCGGTCTCGGAGTAGTGGGCTGGATCGTTGTCCCGCATCCAGCGGTACGTCGGATATGGGTCTTCCGTGGCGATAATTTGTAGTTCGTAATTGAAGCTCATGGCCGCGACCTACTTACCTTCGGCTTCCCGTGCGTGTCTTTCGGACGGGTGTCATGCTGGATTTCCTCTCCCGGCTCTTTCGGCCGCCGGTCCCGACCATGAACGCCCAGGAGGTGCCGGGCTGGTCGGGCCGGGCGCAGCGCTCATGGGTCGGCATGCGCTGCTCGCCTGCTTCGGAGGGGATCGCCAATGGTGTACGTGAATACCATAGTATCGGGCAGACCTTGAGATCAAGTTGGGTCCTCCCCTCCCAGAGTCGATCCTGTGCCAGCTTATCCGCCCGCCGGGGCCCGACTGGACGCGTCTGCCAAGTCCTGCAGCGCTCTCTCCGCTTCGTCCACTACGCGGTCGATGAACCACTGCGTGGCTCCGAGGTATTCGGCCGGATCGGCCAGGCGCTCCCAATCCAGATCGACGTCCACCTGCTCGCGAACGATCTGGACCAAGCTGCGTCGTTCTTCGATCGCCCGACGCGAAGCCCGCTCCACGAGCCGCTCGGCCGAACTTAAATCCATCGTCTCCACCAGCGCGAACTTGATCGGCTCGGCAAGAATCAAATGCTGCGAGGCATCGATATTGGCCAGCATGCGCCCGGGATGGAACGTAAGATTGCGGGCGAGCCCGGTGGCCTTATTCAAGGCCGCTCCGGTCAGCGCGAACATCTGCGGCAGATAGAGCCACTCGAGCTGCACGCCATGCGTGCCGCGTTCGTGCTCGTGAATCATGGCCTGATGAAGCCCCGAGAGGGAGGCCGCGTTGGCCCTCGCCGCCACAAGGACGACTTCGCTGTGAACGGGGTTCCGCTTATGGGGCAGGGTGCTCGATCCACCATGACCCTCATCTCCCGCCTCGCTGACCTCGGCGATCTCCGTCTGTGACAGGAGAATCACATCCTGGGCCATCTTCGCCAGGCTGCCGCTCAGCCCAGAGAGCCAAGCGCCGAGCTCCGCCAGCGAGTCGCGCTGCGTGTGCCAGGGCATGCTCGGCTCGTTCAAGCCCAGTTCGCGGGCGAACGCCCGGTAAAGGTCAGGCCCGGCCTGGCCGTATGGGGCCAACGTGCCGGCCGCGGCGCCGAATTGGATGACGAGCGCGCGCGGGCGAAGCTGCTCCAACCGTAGTGCGTAGCGGGCCAGCGGTGCGAGCCAGCCGGCCGCTTTGTAGCCCACTGTAATCGGCAGCGCCTGCTGCGCATGGGTCCGCCCCGCCATCACTTGCAGCCGGTGTTCCTGGCACATGCGGACGAGCGCCTCGATCAGCGAGCGCAGGTCAGACTCTAAGGCGCGCAGTGCGTCTCTCATCTGGAGAGCGCGCGCTGTGTCCATGATGTCCTGCGTGGTCGATCCCCAGTGCACGTACTGCGCGGCGGGCTCGCCGACCCGATCGCGCAGCTGTCGCACAAGTTCGACCACTGGAAACCCCGCCGATTCGGTGCCCCGACCGAGCTGCTCGAGGTCGATTTCGATCTCTTCGGCCGCGGCCATGATCTCCCGCGCCGCCGGCTCGGGGATTAAACCCGCCTCGCCCAACACCTTCGCCAGCGCGGCCTCCACCGCCAGCATGTACTCCACGTAGCGGGCGTCGGAGAAGGCCGATGCGATGGCGGGGTGGTTGAAATTAGCGCTAAAAATTCGGGAGTCGGCGGGCGAAATAGACATGGCTAGCGGTAGCAGCCCGCTCCGAATAGGGCAGTTCCCCGGCCTGGCGGACGAGGCTGCGGTGTAGGTTTCACTGCCTTCGAAGAGCGCAGCGAGTGGGCGGGCTGGGATCTGTTCATCGTCTAAGGGTCCAAAAAGACCGTTTCACCTTCTCCTTGCAGGATGAAGTTGAACCGATACGTCGGCAGTTCCTCGCCCGACTCGAGCGCGGCGATCAACGTCTGCCGGCGCGCCGGATCCTCGATCGAGTTCAACAGCTGATCGTCCTCGTTGCCCGGTTCGCCCTCGAAATAAAGACGTGAGGTCGCGTGGATCAGCATGCCGCGAGCGAAGACGCGCATGTTGACGTGAGGCGGCTGGGGGCTCATGTCCTCACGTTCTATCGGCCCGGGCATGACCGTTCTGATCCAGTAGCGGCCGGCCGCGTCCGTCGCCGCCCTGGCGAAACCCTCGAAGTGGGGGTCGATCTCGGCGTAACGCGGATCGGCGGGGTGGTTGTAGATCCCGTTGGCGTCCGCCTGCCAGGACTCGACCATGGCGTCGGAGACCGGTTTCCCGTCTCCGTCCAGGACCGCGCCTTCGATCATAATTCGCCGTCCCTGTGTTCCCTCGCTCACGATGTCGTTCTCACCGCCCGAAATCAGCCCCAAATGGAAGAACGGGCCGACCGTTTGGCTGGGGGTCTGTTGGGGCATCTCGCTCAAGCCTCGTCTTCAAAAGGGGTCATCCGGCTGCCGCCCAGCACGATGTTGAAGCGGAAGCCGAGGGCCCAGATCGGCTCGGTGACGTCGTGGGCGTAATCGGCGATCAAACGCCGGCGGCCATTTTCATCCGGGATCGAATTGAAGATTGGATCGCGCGGAAAGAGCGGATCGCCCGGGAAATACATCTGGGTCACCAGCCGGGACGTGAATTGAGAGCCGAAGACCGAGAAATGAATGTGCGCTGGGCGCCAGGCGTTGTCGTGATTTTTCCATGGGTACGCGCCGGGCCGGATGGAGGTGAAGCGGTATTCCCCGTTCCCGTCGGTGAGCGTGCGCCCGGTGCCGGAGAAGTTTGGATCGAGCGGGGCGTCATGCTGATCCATCTGGTGCAGATAACGGCCGGCGGCGTTGGCCTGCCACACCTCGACGAGGGCGTTCCTGACGGGCCGTCCGTCGCTGTCCAGCACCCGACCGACCACGATAATCCGCTCTCCCACGGGTTCGCCGTCGACCACCGCATTCCGGGTCAGGTCGTTGTCCAGCGGGCCGATCGAATCGTGTCCGAAGACCGGACCGGTCCGCTCCGACAAGGATTCGGGGACCGGCAGCAACGGCTCCCGGGGGGACCGTTTGGGGGTGGAGCGGTAGGGAGGGTACGGGTAGGCGGGGTGGGCGCTCCAATCGATGGCGCCCTGGTGCCCAGTCTCGGTCACGATGGAGCCTCCTCTTCCGATGTTTGGTCCCAATCTTCAAACACCGCTTCGGCCACCTGGAAGGCGCGGTTGGCAGCCGGCACGCCGGCGTACACCGCGGCGTGCAGAAAGACTTCCTTGAGCTCGCGTCGACTGACCCCGGTGTTGGCCGTAGCCCGGATGTGCAGGGCGAGTTCGTCCTCTTTGCCCAAGCAGACCAACATACCTATCGTGAGCAGATGGCGCGTTCTGCGATCCAGTCCGTCCCTCCCCCAAATCTCGCCCCAGGCGAACCGGGTAATGAAGCGCTGGAAATCGGCGTTGAAGTCGGTTTTGTTGGCCTCGGCACGGTCGACGTAGCGGTCTCCAAGAACCTTTCGCCGATTTTCCATGCCGCGCTGATAATCATTTGTCATATCCAATTTCCTCGACGAATTGACGGATGGCCCGGGCCGTCGCTGCTGGTTGTTCAACGCAAATCAGGTGGCCGGCGTCGGCGATGGTTTCGAAGCGGCCGTTGGGGAGAGCTTCCGCCAGCCGTTTCGCCTGGTCGGGTGGCGTGGCCACGTCGTGCCCGCCGTTCAGGACCAGCGCCTGAGCGGTGATCTTGGGGAGGGTATCGCGCAAGTCGGCATCGCGCAGCGCGGCGCAGGAGGCCGCGTACCCGCCGGCGGGCATACGGGTGAGCATATTGAGGTAGCCGCGGTGGACTTCGGGTTCGAGGTCATCGAACGATTCGCGGAACCAAACTGGAAGAATTGACCGAGCCATCCGTTCCATGCCTTGTTCGATCACGCCGTCGATTCGCTCCTGCCACTTGTCGGGCGTGCCCACTCGGGGCGCGCTGTCGGCCAGGACCAGCGCGCGCACGCGTTCGCCGTAGCGAGCGGCGAAATCGAGCGCGATCGACCCTCCGATGGAGATCCCGACCACGAGCGCACGTTCGACATGGAGCTGGTCGAGCAGCCCGGCGAGATCCTCAGCGAAGTCGGCCAGTGCGTATGGGCCCGGCGGACTGTCCGACAGCCCGTGGCCGCGCTTGTCGTAGCGTATCAGTCTGAACTCCTTCAGATGCGGGACGACGTCGTCCCATATGCGCAGGTCGGTGCCCAGGGAATTGACGAACACGATGGGGGACCCGGCCTGGTCCCCGTCCAACCTGTAATGAACGAGAACTTCGCCGGCCCAACTGAACTTCATCGCAGATCTCTCCAAGCCATCATGGCGCCGGCCGACTTCTCGGCGGCCGGAGGATGGGGAAGCTACGGCTCACGCTTCGGCGCCCCGGGGATCTACGCTCTTGGCCGACTCGATCGAACGGCTGAGTTCTTCGATCACGTTGTTCAAGTGCCGTTCAATTTCCTCCCGGGCGCGGGCGGCGTCGCCGGCGGCACAGGCCTCGTAAATCCGGCGGTGGTCATCCCACGCCGCGCGGCGACTGCCTTCGGTGTCCAGGTAAAGGCGGTTGTAAGGTGCGGCCATGTTGCGCAGCTCTTGAATGTAGTCGTTGAAAAACGGCTGCCGATAAGCGCGGTAGCCGAGCATATGGAAGTCGTTGTTAAGCAGCAGGAGTTCTCCGTAGTCCTCCGTCTCCTCGGCAGCCTGCAGGATCGCCTCCATGGTTCGAAGTGTCTTCTTCTCCAGGTGGGGGACCGCCCGCTCGAGGGCCACACGCTCGATCAGGGCCCGTGTGAAATACAGCTCTTCCAGATCGGGAAGGGGCAGGTTCGTCACGTTGGCGCCGCGGTTCGGGACCAGTCTGACCAGCCCCTCGGCTTCCAGTGTGCGCAGGGCTTCCCGGACCGGGCTTCGGCTGACCTCCAGCTCGTCGGCCAGGAGCTGCTGATCGAGCTTCTCGCCCGGCTTGAACGCACCGCGCAGGATCGAGGAGCGAATCGCCTCGGCTACGAGGTCTTTACGGGTTTTGAGCTGGTCGTGGTCGGTTGTGAGTCTCATGATTCTAAACGCGGCCGAGGCTGCAGATCGGCTCGCCGTGATGGCCCCTCCGGGTGCGACGCGCTGCGGATCGCGCCTCGCTGGTTGACGAAAAGCAGCCGCATCGCATATATTGTATACGTGTATACACATTGTCGCAACTCTTTGGCGTGGCCGGTGGGTCTGAGGCTGCAGGGGCTCGACCCGGGTGGCGGCGAAGGTCTCCCGGTCGGCGGGACATGAAGCGAGTTCAACAGATCACAGCCCAAGAAGCCGCCGCGATGGTGCCGGACGGCGCGTCCGTGATGGTCGGTGGATTCGGCATGACCGGCAATCCTGTCAACCTGCTGCACGCCCTCGCGGGAACTGAGGTCCGAAACCTCACCTATATTAGCAACAATATCGGCGAGCCCGGACTGGGCGGCGGCAAGCTGCTGCGGAATGGGCAGGTTCGAAAGACGATCGGATCGTTCTTCACCTCCAATCCTGAGGCGGTTGAGGCGGCTCAAGCGGGTGAAATCGAGGTTGAACTGCTGCCTCAAGGATCTCTGTCCGAGGCGATCCGGGCCGGAGGTGCCGGCGTGGCCGGATTTTTCACCCCCACCGGCGTCGGCACCGCCCTCGGTGAGGGCGCCGAAACGCGCACGATCGACGGTCGCGAGTACTTGTTCGTGCCCGCGCTGCGCGCCGACGTCGCCTTGGTGCGAGCTTGGCAGGCCGATACCGCCGGGAACCTGTGTTACCGCAGGACGGAGCAGAACTTCAACAAGGCCATGGCCACCGCCGCGGAGCTGGTGATCGCGGAGGTCGAGTCGATCGTCGCCGCAGGCGAGCTACGTCCGGAAGCCATCCACACACCGGGCTGCTATGTCGACAACCTGGTGGAGGCGCCGATCTTGCCGGAGCACCTGGGCTCTTCGCGATCCGTTGACGTTGGAAAAGGTCAGGTGAGTGAGCGCAGAATGCGCATCGCCAGACGTGCGCTGGAGGAGCTGCACCCCGGCGACGTCGTAAATCTGGGGGTCGGGATCCCCACGCTCGTCGCTGATCTGATCCGGCCCGGCGACGGGATCACGCTTCACACCGAGAACGGCATGTTGGGAGTCGGACCCTCGCCCGAACGGGGAGGCGCGATGGATTACCCGGTCAACGCGGGCAAGATCCCGGTCACCTCGCTGCCCGGCAGCAGCTACTTCGACAGCACCGATTCATTCGCCATGATTCGCGGCGGCCACGTTGATGTCGCCGTCATGGGGGGGCTGGAGGTCGACGAGCAGGCCAATCTGGCCAACTGGGCCGTGCCCGGTCAGCCGCTGCTGGGCGTGGGCGGTGCGATGGATTTGGCGGAAGGGGCCAACCGGCTCATCATCACGATGACTCACTGTCAGAAGGATGGGACTTCGAAGATCGTGCCCTCGACCTCGCTGCCGCTGACCGCTCGCAACGCGGTCGACCTCGTCATCACGGATCTGGCGGTGTTCGAGTTCCTCAACGGGCGCCTGACGCTGGTGGAGATCATGCCGGAGTCTTCGTTGGAAGAAGTGCGGGCGAAGACGGCCGCCGACTTCGCCCTCGGGCTCGAGCGCTAGTCTGGAGCGGCAAGTTTAACCGCAGCCGTTTCATGACCGAGCGAGTGCCTGCGGGCTCGGGCGATCGACTCCATTTTGGTCTTGCGAGCCAGAACCGAATCCGAGCCTGACATGCTGATCCCACTGCTGCACGGAATCTCATTTGCCACCGCGCCGTTCCTGGGAATCTCTCCCTTTAAGATCTTCGTACTCTCCAATTCCATCCGCCAGGGATGGCGGCGGGCCCTGCCGCTGGCCCTCGTCCCGCTGATCGCCGATATCCCGGTGATCCTTCTGCTGTGGGTCGTGGTTCGTCAGTTTCCGCCTTGGGCCGTGGATATTCTGCGAACGCTGGGGGGTCTCTTTTACCTTTATCTTGCGTTCATCCTGCTGCGGGGCGCCCGTAAGAAGCTTGACACCGACCTCCTGGATACCGAGCTGCGCCGCTCGTTCTGGCAGGCCATCTTCGCCGTATGGTTGACCCCGAACATCTACATCAATTGGACGATCATCGGCATCCCGGCTCTGATCGAGTACGCCGGCCGGTCCACGTTGCACGCCGCCCTGTTCCTCTTGGGCTTCTACGCGCTCTGGGTTCCCGGCCTGGGGCTGCAAATTTTCCTCGTCGGTCAGGCCAACCGTTTGTTTCCCAAAGGCCGCTTCTATCTGATCCTCGGTGGGAGCCTGCTGCTGACCGGCTTCGGGATCTACCTGATATGGAACGGCGCTGTGAGTCTTCTGGCGCTGTGACCTGCGCTGACCCCAACCCCTCTTCACCCTCAGCGCATGACGTTGGTCACTTGAGATCTTCACCGAATCGATCTAGGATAGAGGCCGACAACCGAATATTTGAGCAGGCTGGGTGCCCGACCCCCCGGATGGGAGGGCTCAAAGGCGAAGCCGGTGCGAGCGGATCGGAACAACCCGTTCAAGTCCGGCGCTGACCCGCAACTGTAATCCGCGGCCGCGGAAAGCCAGGACGCCCGCCCCGCCTGCGTTCCGAACACTCTCGAGGAAAGGGGTGAGGAACCGGAGCGATCCCGAACGTCCCCTGCCCTGGAGGCAGGGGTTTTGTCTTTTCAGCATGAGCAAAAAGACCGACCCGAGCAAAAGAGGAGATTTCATGAGGCGGATACTTTATCTGATGGCAATGGCGAGCCTGTTCTTGGTCGCTTGTGGGGGAGCGGCAACTCCACCAACCCCGTCCCCCATCAGCCTGCCCCCGACAGCAGCCCCCACCGTCGCCCCGACGGACACGCCGGAGCCGACCCCTGAACCCATCACCGTCATCGACGGGAGGGGCGTAGAGATCACATTGGACGAACCGGCACAAAGGATCGTGTCCCTGGCGCCGTCGAACACGGAAATCGTGTTTGCCATCGGCGCGGGGGAGACGCTGGTCGGCCGCGATGAGCTGTCGGATTACCCACCGCAGGCGCAATCTGTAACCAGCATTGGCCAAACCTACGGCGAGCTGAACACGGAGGCCATCGTCGGCTTGGAGCCGGATCTTGTGTTGGCGGCGGGCATCACGGACTCGGCCCATATAGAGACGTTGGAAAACCTGGGTTTGAAGGTGTTCGTGGTGGGCAACCCGCAACAGTTCGACGGGCTGTTCCAAAACCTGAGGCGGGTGGGCGCGCTGACCGGACACCAAGAGGGGGCTGAAACACTGGTGGAAAAACTCCAAGTACGGGTTGACCGCGTCCAGACTGCCGTCGAGGGCGCCGAACCGGTCAGCTTCTTTTACGAACTCGACGCCAGCGAGGTCAACGCACCGTGGACGACGGGGACGGGGACATTCACCCACCGAATCTTGACCATGGCGGGCGGCGAAAACATCGCCGCCGATCTGGAGAGCTGGGCTCAGATAAGCCTCGAGGAGATTATCGTGCGCGATCCGGAAGTGATTATTTTCGGCGCCGGCCCGTTTGTACCCACGACGATTGAGTCGCTCAAAGAGCGGCCGGCTTGGGGCGAGCTCATGGCTGTGCAGGAGGGCCGCGTGTACGCGGTCGACACGGACCTGCTCGATCTCCCCGGCCCTCGCATGGTCGAAGGTCTTGAGAGGGTAGCCGAAATTCTGCACCCGGACCGCTTCGAGGAATGACGGACGTCACCTCGGCGGGTGAACGAGCCGGGACCATCGGAACGGCCGCCCGGTTAGGCAGGCTCGCCCCGTGGCTCTGGACCGGAGGTGCACTGCTCGTGCTGGTGGTCCTCAACGCCGGTGTGGGTCCGGTGGCGATTCAGCCCGACACCGTGCTCAAAGTCCTGGTCTCCCGGGTTCCTGGGGCCGCGCTGACCGTCAACTGGCCGGCGAGCTTTGAGACCATCCTGATCGACATCAGGCTGCCTCACACCGCACTGATGCTTCTGACCGGGATGGCCCTGGGTGCAAGCGGGGCGGCCTATCAGGGGCTCTTCCGCAACCCGCTGGCCGATCCCTACATCATCGGCGTCGCCTCCGGGGCCGGCCTCGGCGCGGTGTTGGCGATGACCGCAAACTGGCCCGCCTCGTTCCTCGGCATGGCGGCCATCCCGGTCGCGGCCTTTCTCGGAGCGATGGTCACGGTGGCGCTGGTCTACAACATCGCCCGGGTGGGCCGCACGACTCCGGTGACCACACTCCTGCTCGCGGGCGTCGCGGTGGGTACGTTCGCTTCGGCTCTGACCAGCCTGATCATGCTGCTCTCGGCTGAGGAGCTGCGGCGCGCGATCAGCTGGCTGCTGGGAGGGTTTGCGCTGGGAGGTTGGGGTCCGGTCCTGGCCTCGCTGCCCTACCTCGGTCTCGGCCTGCTGGTGCTTGTGCTGTTGGGGCGGCCGCTCAACGTCCTCCAGTTCGGGGATCAGGAGGCGCTCCAGCTGGGACTGGATGTGGAAAGGTTCAAGCTGGTGATCGTCGCGGCCGCCTCGCTGGTGGCAGCGACCGCTGTGGCGTTTACTGGGATTATCGGGTTCGTCGGTCTGGTCGTGCCGCACTTGGTCCGCATCCTGTGGGGCCACGACTACCGTCGCTTGATACCGTTGGCCGCGCTGGGAGGGGCCGTTGTCCTGCTCGCCGCTGATGTGGTCGCCCGCACCATCATGGCCCCGCGCGACCTGCCGGTAGGGATCGTCACCGCCGTGGCCGGCGCTCCGTTCTTCCTCTGGTTGCTGCGGCGGGCCAAACAGGAGGTGTTCTGGTGAGCGCGGTGCTCGAGTTCGTCGGTGCCGAGATTGCTTATCCGGACCGATCGGTCCTCGAGGAGATCTCATTGGCGGTCGAGCCGGGTGAAATCCTGGCTGTTGTGGGGCCCAACGGGGTGGGGAAGTCCAGCCTGGTGAAGGCGGCCAGCGGCGTGCTGCCCGTGGCGAAAGGGCAGGCGCTGGTCGGGGGCCAAAACGTCCTGGCGATGTCCCCCTCGGAGCGCGCTCGCTGGATCGGCGTGGTGCCCCAGGCGGTGCAAGTCCCGCCCGCGTTTACCGCCCGCCAAGTGGTCCTGATGGGAAGGACTCCGTACTTGGGATGGCTGGACCGGGAGGGGGAGGAGGACCAGAGGCTCGCGGACCGGGCGATGGGGCGGACGTTCACCTCGGAGCTCGCCGAGCGGAGGATGGGCGAGCTTTCGGGAGGCGAGCAGCAGCGCGTGCTGGTGGCCCGCAGCTTGGCCCAGGCGCCGAAGGCCCTGCTGTTGGACGAGCCGACCGCGCATCTCGACCTGCGCCACCAGGACGAAGTGCTTCGATTGGTCCATACGGTGGCTCGCGAGGAGAACATGGCCGTGCTCATCGCGCTGCACGACCTTAACCTTGTCGCGCGCTTCGCCGATCGGGTGGCGCTGCTCTCGAATGGGCGCGTTATGGTCGAGGGTCCGCCGCGTGAAGTGCTCACCCCCGACAAGCTGGCTCGGGCGTACGGCGTCGAGATCCACGTGATGGACCACCCGGTGCACGGCACGCCGCTGGTGCTCTCGAGCTGATATCCTAGCGATCATGAGATCCGATCCGGCGATAGGGAACTGGGGTCGGCTCCCATTGATCGGCCCGGGGTCGTCAGGCTGTGACCTGGGAACGGCCCGGCGGACAGCAGCGGCGAGGGGCTGAGCGGGCGATTCGCGGAAGCGCGCCGGGCACCTGGGCTGACCCGGCTGGATTGGAGCACGTCGGCGTGATCGACCCAGAATGAAAGGACTGCTGCTCGCGGTGGGCTTCCTGACCGTGATGCCGGTCAAGACGTCCGGTTCCATGGAAGCCGGCGACCTGGGTCGGGCTGCGATGTGGTTTCCGCTCGTCGGACTGGGAATCGGCGCGGCGCTGTGGCTGGTGCAGCGGCTGATCGGCCCGCACTTGCCGGCGCTGGGCGCAGCCGGGCTGCTTCTCTCGCTGTGGGTCATGGCAACCGGTGGACTGCATCTGGACGGCTTCGCCGATTGTTGCGACGGCTTTTTTGCCCCCACTGCGCCGGGTCGCAGGTTGGAGATCATGAGCGACAGCCGGGCGGGGGCTTTCGCGCTGGTCGGGGTGTCGCTGTTGTTGCTGCTTAAGTTCAGCGCAGTCGCCGGCCTTGCCGACCCCCGGGGCCTTCTGCTGGCGCCGGTTTTTGGCCGCTGGTGGATGCTGCCGCTGGCCAAGACCACGCCCGCCCGTGATCAGGGGATGGGCGCACTGCTGCACTCCGAGCTTTCGTGGTGGCGAATCCTCCCTGCGGCGGTTTTGGTCGCCGCGCTGGCGGCGCTGGCCGGGAGGCGCGCCTGGCTTGGGCTGCTGGCGACTGGAGCGGCGACCCTGGCCCTCGGGCAGCTGGCGAAGTCGCGCCTCGGCGGCCAGACCGGCGATGTCTTGGGGGCCAACTGCGAGGTGGTGGAGTGGATCGCCCTGCTGACGTACCTGTGGAACTGACGGAGATGGCGGAAGTGCGAGCTGGAACGATCTCCTGCACTCCGCCGGACTCATTTTGCCTGACTTGTGCCGCCTGGCGGGTCGGGCCCGGCATGTGGCGTCCGACGGCTTGCAGCGATGCCCCAAGCCAGGTGCGATCGAGGGGGTCGTGACATTGGAGTTGTTTGGTATGGCGAGCTTCGAAATCCCCCACGCCCTGTTGCGGCGTCCGAGACCATCGTGGCAAGCCGATTGACCTTGATCCTGGGGGGCGCTCGCAGCGGGAAGAGCCGCCGCGCCCAGGATATGGCGGCGGAGGCGGGCGGCGACGTGCTTTACGTCGCCACCGCCGAGGCCGGTGACCAGGAGATGAAGGCGCGCATCGCCCAGCATCAAGCGAACCGATCCGACCAGTGGCGGACCTTGGAGGCGCCGACGGATGTCGCCGCGGCGATCATGGGTTTGGGCGACGACCCCGACGTGGTGATCCTGGACTGCATCACGCTGCTGGCCAGCAATGTGTTCGGACCAGACGCAGCCGAGGACCCCGCGGCTCGCCGCGCAGGAGAGGAGGCTTTAGAAAGTGAAGTCGCCGACCTGGTACAAGCCTGCGAACGAAGCCGCTCGGAGTGGATTATCGTGTCCAACGAGGTGGGGTTGGGCCTGGTCCCGGCCAACCCATTAGGCCGCGCCTACCGCGATGCGCTGGGACGCGCCAACCAGCGGCTGGCCGCCGCGGCGGATGAGGTCATCTTCATGGTGGCGGGCATTCCTCAGTTCGTTAAAGGTGACCCGTCTACAAATTGAGCTGGACGGCCTCCCGCTTGCCAGAGGCCAGGCTTCGGCGCCCGGTCGCTCGTGCATCGGCCCCGCATCGACCCCGCCGGTATGGGATCGGGGGTCTGACACCTTCTTGCCCTCTGGCGCCCATTGTGCTAGGTTCCCACTGTCCATGACGGGAAGAAAGCTCTGCGCCGTCATACTGACTCTTCTGACCAACATGATCGCAGCCTGCTCCGGTCTCGCCCAAGGAGCGGGCGCGGACTCAACGTTAACACCTCGAGAAGAAATGGGCAGAAGTTTGTTCGGTCAATACTGCAGCAGCTGTCACGCCACCAAACCGGATGTGGTCGTTGTCGGACCCTCTTTGGCCGGCATCCGGCGCACCGCGGCCGAGCGGGTGCCGGGCATGGACCCTCACGCTTACATTGAAAACTCGATCAAGGAACCAAGCGCATTTGTGGTGGATGGGTTCGATAACCAGATGCCAGCAACCCTTCGCGAGACTCTGACCCAGGAGGAGATCGATGCACTCATAGCTTACCTGATGACGCTGGAGTAGGGCGATACATCGACCGGGCGGGGTATCGTGCACATTCTCAGCGCCCGGGAAAGAGGAGGAGCTGAATCATGATCGTCAATCGAGTTCGGAACGACTCCGTCTGGAGCAGCCTGAGGATACTCTTTATAGGCTCTGCATTGCTGTTCCTGATCAACAACTACTTTGGGTTTACAAATTCGCTGACCGTCGGAGAAATTCCGCGCGCGAATCTGCTGATTCACCTTCACGCCGGCAGCATCGGTTGGATCACACTGTCGGCGATCGGCGTTGCGATCTGGGTGCTTACCGGGGATCGGGAAGTGTCGCCGGCCTATGAAAGCAGAATCCGACGCTTGGTATGGGCGGCCGTGATCGTGTTCGCCCTCTACATACCGAATTTCTGGCTGGCGTTCTCGCGCGGGAGCGGGACGCTCCTGAGCTTGCTGCCGATCTTCGGCGCGGCTGCGGTGATCGTGCTGTGGATTTCGGCGATTTACGCGCTCAATCAGCTGCGCAACCAAAGCGTGATGACTACAGTCCAGATCCTGGCGGCCGGCGCCCTGCTGGTGGCCGCCATTGGGGCCACAGTGGGCATGCTGTTGGGGATGGAGCGGGCCATCGGGCGCTTCCTGCCGTTGCCGGAGGGGGACCGCGTGGGCGCCCACGCCGGAATGATGGACACGTACCTGTTTCTGGTGGCGGCGGCCATCATAGAGTGGTTCACAACGGAGGACCGGAAAGAGCGCTGGTCCATCGCCGGCCTGATCCAGGGCTTGGCCTGGGCAGTCGGCGCGAGTTTGGTCCCGATCGCCTTCTTCACCAACTCGGTTCCCGTACTCTTGCCCGTCTTCCTGCTGCTGCTTCTGATTGGGATGGTGATCTTCCTGGTACGGATGGCCTGGAGGGCGGTTCTCGCCGGACCGGTCGCTGAAGGTGGAAAGTCCTGGGCCTTCTTTGGGACGATCTGGCTTGTGGTGTTCATGGGTCTCTTCCTATTCGCCGTCAGCCAAGGACCGGACATGGCCGCGATGCCGTCCTGGTTCGGCGCGGTGTTCGTTCACAGCGGGTTCGTGGGCATGATGACGAATCTGCTTCTGGCCGTTCTGGCGGCTCGAGCCTGGTCTTCTCGCGATGTGCTCTCTTGGGGCGAACCCACCGCCATGTGGCTGATCAACCTCGGATTGCTTGTGTTCTTCGCACTTAAGATCGCGATGGATGTTCGACTGGGCGCGATCGTCATGGGGGTCGGGGTTGTGTTGGGCGTCATTACGATGCTCTTACGATTGCGGGCCAGTAGCAGCCCCTCCCCCGGCGAAACGCCAATGGCAACGCCAGCCGGGGGTGAGGCAGGCTGAGGGGTTCTGCTGTCTGCGTGGCGTGCACGAGCGGTCCATCTTCGGCACCCTCGTGATCCGCCTCCGGCCTGCCCGAGACGAATCCGTCTCAAAACCACGAGCGGGAAAGGGTTCAACCCTTTCCCGCTCTCGTTTGTAGGGCCATGTCAACAGGAGCGCGGCGGGGCCAACTCACCGCGCTCATGGGTGCCGACCTCCGCCGAGGCCAACCGGTGTCTTCTAGAATGGAGATAGCCATGCTGGGTGCAACAGCTTGGAGGCCGCACTTCAGAAAAAGCGTAGGGCAGGAAGGTGGGGATGAACGAACGACGGCTCATCGGGCAGATCGCGAGCGAGCTGGGCCTCAATCCCTGTCCCTGGGCAACCCTTGACCTTCCAGCGACTGGAAGGCTTAACATCAAGACCGAAAACGATCTCGACCTCGAGACGCTCCGGAGGTGAAGCTGGTGACACCAGACATCAAGGGCGGACAATATGCGCTGTTGGCCGGGTTGGTCCTGGCCATCGCTGCCATCGGGTTTGTCGCTTTCATCTCTTATTTGCAGCTGGACATCGCCGCCTTCGCCGGCAGTGGGCTCCTGCTGCTAGGAGTTGCCGCAGGTGCGGCATCGTTTTTCTCCCCATGTTCGTTCCCTCTGCTCGTGACGCTGCTCGCGCGGAGCATCGGGTCCGAGCGGGATACCTCCCCTGCGACAGGCAGGGCGCTTCAATTTGCAACGGCCATGGCGATCGGAGTCAGCCTGTTCCTGGTGCTGCTGGGCGGGGCGGTTGCAACCGGGGCGGGCCCACTCTTTCGGCAGGTGACGTTCACCAGCACACCGGGACGCATCCTGCGCCTCGTGGTGGGCATGGGACTGATCCTGTTAGGGCTTCGTCAGATGACCGGCCGTATCAACGTGGCCGATCGCCTGAAGGAACGGATCATCCGCGCCCAGGCGAGAACGAGACGGCGATCGGTGCAGCTGGGATTTGCGCTCTTCGGCTTCGGTTATGTACTGGCGGGATTCGGTTGAACCGGACCGATCCTGGCCGGTCTGGTCGGGCACGCGCTCGCCGTCGGTGGGCCGGAGCTTGCCTTTCTCGCGTTCGTAGCCGACGCCGTGACCATGTCGGCGTTGATGTTCCTGGTGGCCCTCGCCGTGGCGCTGGCCCAGGAGCAGGTGGTCGCCAAGCTGAGGGCCAACACGGAACGGGTCAAAGCGTGGGGTGGACGCATTCTGGTGATGGTCGGCGTCTGGCTCATCGTCCTGGGCATATGGGCGAACTTCTTCGCCCGCCTCCTTCCAGGATAGGGTTACGGGGGCCGAGACGGTCCGATCCACATCATCGATCTCGATCCACGTGTTAGAGGGCTAGAAGAACCGGGAACAACCCCTCGATATTTGGGCCCAGGTCTTCACCCGCGGTCTATAGCTCAGCCGCCCGCTTGATAGCAATTCCGGTCAAAAATGCTCATAATGGTAAGGAGGTGCGGAGGGCCGCATCACACGCGCTTTGAAGCGCGGCAGCTGAACGAGGGGGGATGAGCGGGAAAGGCACACCGATGGAACGCTACGACGAGTTCACCTATGGAGAGCGAATTGCCGGGGTCTACGATCGCTTCTATGCCGAGGTCGAAAAGGGACAGGTTGACGTGCTCGAGGAGCTCGCCCGGGGTGGGCCCGTCTTGGAGCTTGGCGTCGGGACCGGAAGAATCGCCGTTCCCCTACAGGAGAGGGGCGTAGCGGTCGAGGGGATCGAGGCCTCACCGGACATGATCGCGAAACTGCGGGAGAAGCCGGGCGGAGAGGCCATTCAGGTCCACGAAGGGAGCTTCGCCAGCTTCGATTTGGATTCTGAATACCCCCTCATTCTCGTCGTCTTCAACACCCTATTTGCGCTCCAAAGCCAAGATGAGCAGCTGCAGTGCATGAAGTCGGCGGCCTCTCATCTTGCCACCGAGGGTGTATTCTTGATCGAGGCCTTCGTGCCGGACCTGTGTCGCTTCCCGCGCCAGCAGAACGTGGACGCGGTCGTTGTGGAGCAGGATGTGGTGCGTCTCTCGGTAACGCGGCTGGACCCGGTGGCTCAACGAGTTACGACAAATCATGTGCAGTTGAGGGAAGATGGTGTGAGGATGTTTCCTGTGAAGCTGCGCTATGCGTGGCCCGCCGAGCTGGACCTGATGGCTCGAATGGCGGGGCTCAAGCTGGATGACCGCTGGGGCGGCTGGGCCAGGGAGGAGTTTAGTGCAGAGAGTGATAAGCACATAAGCGTGTACCGCCGGTCGTCGTAGTCCTCCGTCGCCCGGAACTCGATGGTCTCTCCATTCATATCAGGCCCTGGGCATGGGATCCGGCGAGCGATCACCAATGTCCGGACGTGGGTCACCTAAGATGCAACGCTCTCCAATGAGCCCTTTCGGATGATCATCCCCCTCGACTCGGACCGTGCAGATCGGGAGAAGGCGGGCGGAAAGGCCGCCAACCTGGCGCGGCTCGCGCGCTTGGGATACCCCGTCCCGCCGGGATTCATCGTCGCCACCGACTCATATCGGGACTTCGTGCAGGTGAACGAACTGGGACGAGTGATTCGCGAGTCCGTTGGGCGATTGTCCGGGGATGAGCCGCAGGATCTCGAGCGGGCCTCCGCCGCGATTCGCTCGGCATTCTCCGGTGCGAAAGTCCATCCAGAATTAAGATCCGCCCTCGCAGAAGCGTATGAGGAACTTGGGGCAGGGGCCGTAGCCGTGCGCTCCTCCGCCACGCTCGAAGACCTGCCCGATTTGTCGTTCGCGGGTCAGCAAGACACGTATCTGAACGTCATTGGCAAGGAAGACGTGCTCGACTCGGTCGTTGACTGCTGGAGCAGCCTGTGGACGGCGCGCGCCATCGGCTACCGCATTCGGAATGAGGTTTCCCACGATGAGGCCGCGCTGGCCGTTATGGTGCAGGCGATGGTTGAGAGCGAAGTCTCGGGGGTGCTCTTCACGGCCAATCCGGTCACCGGACTGCTCAGAGAATCGGTGATCGACGCCACTTTGGGTCTGGGCGAAGCTCTCGTTTCGGGGCAGGTCGAGCCGGATCATTTTGTCGTCGACCACATGAGCGGATCGGTCGTGATGAGTCGGCTCGGAGAAAAACGGGTTTCCACCCGCGGCCAACACGGCGGGGGTGTCACCACGGTTCAGGAGAACGCGGCGGAGAAGGGAACCCTGTCCGAAGCTGAACTGATGGAACTTGTGCATCTCGGCCAGGAAGCGGAGAAGGAGATGGGCCGACCGCAAGATATTGAGTGGGCGATCGCGGACGGTGCCCTGTATCTGCTCCAATCACGGCCCATCACTTCACTGTTTCCGGTGCCTGAACGCTCCTTCGACCCGCTGGAGGTCTGGTTTTCTTTTGGCTCTGTTCAAGGGCTCGTTGGCCCAATGACGCCGCTCGGTCGAAGCACGGTCCGCAGCCTCGCCGCCGGCGGGGCCAGGACTTTTGGCATGGACCTCAGACCCGACCAGCTCGGCCTGCTGGCCTCCTCAGGTCAACGGTTGTGGATCAAGATCAGCGACATCCTTCGCAACCCCATCGGCTATCGAATTTTTAGCTCCGTGGTGGAGATGGTCGAGCCGAGCGTCGGCCACATCGCCAGACGGCTCGCCTCCGAGCCGGAGATAAGGGCCGGGAAGGGCATATTGAGGCCGAACACACTTATCCGAATAGGCCGTTTTATGCTTCCGTTGCTGGCCAGATCGTTCCGGAACTTGGCCTTCCCCAATGCTTCACGGGCTCGTTTCGACGACTTGATCGAATCCGAGCTGGCCCAATTGAAAGTGACCCCCGCCGCCAACCGCTTCGAGCGCTTGGAAAACATCGTAGAGTTCATCCGCGGCGACATCGCCGGCTCGTTCCCTACCTTGATCCCGCACTTCATCCCGATCCTGGCCCCCAGCATGGCTGCGCTGAAGCTGCTTGAGAAATTCGCTGCTGATGGTCGCAGGCTGGACCTGGAAGCGACGCGCGGCCTGCCGGGTAACGTTACGACACAGATGGATTTGGCGTTGTGGGACGCCGCGGAGAAGATCAGCGCGGACGATGGGGCGGCGCGCGTTCTGCGCCATTCCGATCCGAACGCGCTTGCGGACCGTTATTTCTCGGCGGATCTGCCCGCCGCCGCTCAAGCGGCCGTGGCCGAGTTCCTGGAAGAATACGGCGCCCGCGGTGCGGGGGAGATCGACATCGGCCGTGCTCGTTGGAGAGAGGATCCAACGCCCGTGATGCGGACCCTGAAGAGCTACCTGGACATTCGGCCCGAAGCGGCTCCCGACGTTCAGTTTGCACGAGGTCAACAGGCTGCCGAGGACGCAATCGAAGAGCTGGCCGCCGCGGTTCGCAACACGCCGTTCGGATTCTTGAAGGCCCTTCTCGTGCGGCTTACCGCCCGGAGGGTGAGGATGCTGATGGGCGCCCGAGAAAGTCCGAAGTTTTTCATCATCCGCAAGATGGGGGTCGCCCGGCGTGCCCTCATGGAGGTTGGCGAGGAATTCGTGGCGGCCGGCGAAATCAATCGATCTGACGATCTAGCCTTTCTGACCGTTTCCGAGCTCGAGGCCTTGGCTCAGGGGGCGCGAGACGATGGGGCGAAGAAGATCTCAGAGCGGCGAGCCGTCTTCCTGCGCGAACAACGGCGGCGTCAGGTGCCGAGGGTGTTGGTCAGCGATGGACGCGCCTTCTACGAAGGCTTGGAATTCGACTCGGACGATGAGAGCGTCATCGTCGGCAGCCCGGTGTCGCCGGGGACGGCTGAGGGGACCGTCCGAGTCGTCTTCGATCCAGGCGAAGCCCAGCTCACACAAGGCGAGATCCTGGTCTGCCCGGGTACGGACCCCGCCTGGACGCCGCTCTTCATGGTGGCGGGCGGGCTGGTCACAGAGGTCGGAGGCATGATGACGCATGGATCGGTGGTGGCGCGCGAGTACGGCATCCCGGCTGTCGTGGGAGTGCATCAAGCCACGAACAGGCTCCGCGAAGGACAGACCATCCGCATCGATGGGACGAGGGGCCGGATCGAGGTCATCCGTTAGCAGCACGGGGTATTGCTGAGTCGATCATGCCAACCGCCCCTTGTGAGGACGTCAGGGCTTCTGTAACGGGGCCGGCATATTCTGTTCCCCGGAAGGGGACAATGCTCGTCACCGGGCATGACGTTTTGCTTCCCGGCGTGGACCGTGGCGCCGCATATTGAAGCGCGATGCGCTGGTGACGGACCGTGCCCATGGCCACTGGTTTGGCCGCTGCCCCGGCGGCAGCGATCGCAGCAGATGATTTGACGCCGCGGCCGGCTCGGTTTATATCAAGGTAAGAGTCTGTGTGGCCGGCGCCTCGAAGCGCAACAGCCAGTCCTGCAACGGGAGGTCCGAACAGCATATGGCCGACGAGGTCCTGGAGAACATTCCACTTTTCGCCTCCTTGCCTAAAGGCGAGCTCCAGCGATTGCTGGACAGCTCGCGAACACAGCGCTTCCCGGCAGAGAGTTCGCTCCTTCAAGAGGGCAGCCGCGATGAGCGACTGCTCGTTGTGTTGGAGGGGGAGGTTGAGATCATCAAGGCCGTCGGCACATCCGAAGAACGTGAGCTCGCTGTGCGGGGCGAAGGAACCGTGCTGGGCGAACTGGGGCTCTTCAGCCCAGAAGGCACGCACGCCGCCACAGTTCGGGCGCGAACGCCGGTGACCGCCCTCAGTTTATCCGCGGCGGACTTGGAAACCTTGATCCAGCGGCATCCGTCCATCTTGAGAGCGCTGCTCTCAACCGTTGTGATGCGTTTGCGAGACTCCGAGGAGATGACCATTCAGGACCTGCGGGAGAAGAACCGCCAGCTCCGACAGGCCTACCAAGAGCTGCGGGCGGCCCAAGACGAGCTCGTCGAGAAGAAGATTCTGGAGAGGGAACTGGAAGTCGCCCGCGGCATCCAACGCAGTTTGCTTCCCAAACGCGCACCCGACCTGCCCGGCTTCAGCTTCGCGGCGAGCATGTCCCCCATGAATGCCGTTGGCGGCGACTTCTATGACTTTCAGGAAGTCGGCCGAGGCAGGCTCGGCATTGCGGTGGGTGATGTGTCGGACCACGGAGTCGCAGCCGCGTTGCTCATGGCTCAGGTCGTCACGTTGCTCAGGTCGGAAGCTCGGCGTAAGGCGACCCCCGAGCAAGTGCTCAGGAGCATCAACCGGGAGCTCAACGAGCGCGAACACATGGGCATGTTTGTGACGGTTTTGTATGGGGTTCTTGATCCATCGAGCCGCGAATTCGATTATGCGCGGGCCGGGCACAACCTGCCCATTATCCTCGATCCTGACGCCGGCGCCACGAGCCCCCCGTCCGGGCTGGGACAGCCGCTCGGCGTGACCTCCGATCCTCCACTCGACACCGGCTGTCTGACATTGCCCTCGCGGTCAACGCTGCTGCTTTATACGGACGGAGTCACGGAGGCCGTGGACGGGGCCGGAGACATGTTCGGCGTGGAGGGGACGGTGGCGGTCCTCAAGACGGCGGGCGCGGATGCTTCCGCGGAGCGGATCTGCCGGGAGCTGCACAGCGAAATTCAAGCATTCCGCGCCGGTGCTGCCCAGCAGGACGACATGACCACCGTGGTGATCAAGGCCAAATGAACTGTTCTGATCAGGGCTGGCAGCTGCAGCAGTCAGCTGCGAGACCTTGCCACCCCTGGTCAACCCCCGCTTAACCGAGGGTCGAATGCCGCTGCGTTGGCCACGATCTATCGAGCTCCCACGGGCCACACTTGAGCGTTGGGTTGGATCGCCCGTTATGAGGGGGTGCAAAGGTCGGGGTTGCATGTTCACCTTGGCTGGGCATAATGGTGGCGTGGAAGTGCGCGGTTCGCCCGGACTCTGGCCGGACTCGGACCTTGCGGAGGTGAGTCCCTGTGGATTGCTGTCAAGTTAATGGGATCGAGGAGGTCATGGACGCAGACATGGCGGAGAAGGACCTCAAACGCTACCGGGAGAACGGGGCCGACCGTACAACTCAGATCCTGCTGGACGCCCTGAATGACCAGGGCGTGGAGGGTCAGATTCTGCTTGACATCGGCGGCGGCGTCGGCGCGCTGCAGATCGAACTGCTGGGCTTCGGGGTCGCGAGAGCCATCAGCGTGGACGCCTCCGCCGCCTATCTGGAAGCCGCGCGCGAGGAGGCCGAGCTTCGAGGTCATGCGCAGCGCATAAGCCAACATCACGGGGATTTTGTGCAGCTTGCGGATCGCCTTGAGGCAGCTGACATTGTCACTTTAGACCGGGTGATCTGCTGCTACGACGACGTGGAGGGTCTTGTGTCACGTTCGGCCGCCTTGGCCTCGAAGCTGTACGGCGTAGTCTACCCGCGGGATCATTGGGCGGTGATCGCCCTCACCTGGCTCGAAAATCTGTACCATGGGGTTCGCGGCAGCCAATTCCGCGCCTTCGCTCACCCGGAACCGGTCGTGGAGGGCCTGATCCGGCGGTCAGGATTGGAGCGCTGCTTCAGCGAGCAGACGTTCCTCTGGAACGTAAACCTCTATCGGCGCAATGGGCGCCATCCCGATCGGAACGCCGCCAGCGGCTCTTGAGACCCGAGATATGCCGCACCCAGGTTAACGGCGCTGATGAGATCAACCTTTGAGCGGGGCCTCAGGCGGGCGCGTTCGGGTAGCAAGTTCATCAGCCCTCGAGTACGGGGAGCAGAGGGCGCCGACTGGAAGGGCTCCACTGGCCCAAATCAGATCTGAACGTTTCCGATCGCCCCCCATCCTCCGCCTCGGTGTCCAAGTTGACAGCGTCAGGGTTTTGACGGAGAATCGCCCCGTTTGCCCGCCTGTATCCCAGATCTTCCAGAGAGAATCGCCATGCTCCAGCTTAGGCAGTCGGAATGAGGCGTTGGGCCTTGGTCGATTGGCACGTGCCCGTCGTGGCGGCGACGATCCTTGCGCTGTCGCTACTACGCCTGGCCGCGTATCCTGATCTGCGGGCCTCGATCGGTACGGCCGACACCGAGAAATTCGTCGAGGCCGCCCAAATTCCTCTGCTCTCGACGGACTTTTTCACCTCGAATCGGCCGGCCACCGTCGCGCTGGTGTACAAGGTCCTGGCACCAGAGAAGGGCTACCCACCCGTTGAGATCAGCGAGCCCGCCGTTTCGGGCTCAGTCAACCGTGTGACGCAGCCCGGTTTTGACAGGCTGGTGCTCTTCCAGCTGGGGCTGTCCATGGTGGGGTGGTCCGCGCTGGCCATGAGCTTTTCCCGGCGTCTCAGGTCTCCGCCCGGTAAGATTTTGGGCGCCGGTTTGGTCCTTCTATTTGCCTACGCCCCCCAGCTGGCCGACTGGGACACCGTTCTCATGTCCGAGCCGATTTCTTTCGCCCTATTCGCCCTCGTACTGGGGCTGACGATGGAACTGGCGCACCATCTGGGCGCGGCGGTCGAGGGTTGGACGTGGCGCAGTTTCACCTTGACCGCGGCCTGGGGGGTGGCTGTGATCCTGTGGATCTTCGCCCGCGACAGCAACGCATACGCGCTGCTGGTCGGAGCCGGAATCCTGTTCGTGGCGGCCGCAGTCCGCTGGCGAAGCAGGCTCCGGGTCAGGCGCTTTGCGCTCTTGGCCG